>CALXOW010000027.1 GCA_944390115.1 uncultured Anaerobiospirillum sp. | reverse complement strand
TATTTAATATATTTAATTAAGAAACCGTATCAATAATAACCTAGGTACATTTTCCAACAATTTATAGACACACCCATAGACTCAGCTGATAAGTTTGGATTATGTTGCAGCGTTCCTCGGGGAATGAGCGCCTCCTTAAGTTGTGATAAAGGAAACCTAAACAACTTATGGGGAATCCGACTATCACTTTTGTGATAGTGGTTCCAAGATGTCTCATATGGCTAAAGGCAAAGCACGGAACGACTACTACTATAAGGTCGAACCGCCTCATGTGAGACACCAAAATGTTGCAAAATTTAATTTGTAACAGCTCCCGGCAGTTAGCTCATCGCTTTGAGCTTTGCCGCAAGCTTTTGGTATTGGGCGCACAGCTCCGGACTTAAGTCGTAGTAGTCAGGTTTGGTGACCAGCTCATCGATGTAAGTTAAGACCGAGCCAATCGCCTGCGGGCGCAGCTCAAACCACTTGAGCTCTTCCCACGGCTTGACCTGGCCTTGGGCTAAACGGCGGTGGGCATAGGCCATGGCGGCGGTGATAAGCAGCGGGTGGACGCCCTGCTGCATCAAGTACTGCTTGACCTCGTCGCTCAGAGCAGCGCTGGGCTCGAGAGCGGTGCTTTGGGTGGCAGGTAGGGTCGTACCGCTGGCACTAGCGCGCTCTTGGGCTCTGCGTTCATAGAACTTGCGCTGCTCTTGTTCGGCCTCAATCATAGCTTGGCGCAGGATTTCAGCTGACAGCGCCTTAAAGCATTGCTCCAAATGTTGTGACTTGCCCGCTAAGGGCTGGAGCACTAAGGAGACAATGTGCTCAATCACCAAGGCCGTGGCCGGATTGTAGCAGGGATCCTTGCGCTTGAGCTGACGATCGCGTAGCCGTGCCGGGTGCTTGGTGTAGCGCTCGACTAGGGCGCGCGCGTCCTCAGGCGAGCTCATCGTAAGGTCAGTGGTCGGACTCTGGGCAGGGCTCTTGGCCGTACTCTGGGCAGTTTGCGTGTGCGCGGGCGCTCCTGGGACTTGATTACGGCGGGTCATAACCACGCCACCTGCGAGCAGCACCAAAGTGATGAGCGGCCACCACCAGGCTATGCCTAAGGCGGCAAAGATAAGCGTGAGAATGAGGGCATAGCCTAATAGACCGGCGACGATTATCTTTTTGCTCTTAGGCATAGTTAGCTCCATGGTTATTGCGCGTCTTGTTGCACGCCTTGCTGCTCGTTGCGCTGTTGTGCTTCAGGCAGCTGCGTGCTGGACTGCGGCTTGCCTTGCTGCTCTTGCTGCATCACGGCCTTGAGGTTGCGGTAATGCTTGAGCACACGCAAGCGATAGAGAATTGAGGCTGTGACTAAGCCACAGGCCAGACCAACCCAGAAACCGCGTGGGCCCTCAAGTCCTGTTTGCGGGTCACCAATCAAGGTTTCAAGGTAAGGGATGTGGAGATAACCATAGCACAAGGACACGCCAATCGTCAGCGCCACGCAGTAGAACGCTACAAAAGTCACGCCTAAGATGGTCAAGGTGTCCTTAAAGCCACGCAGCATAAAGGCTTGGATGGTTTGGGTGCTCTCAAAGAGCTGATTGAACGAGGCAAAGAAGATTAAGATGCCTGCCAGCGCTAACACCGCTTCGTCATGGCTAAACAGGCGCGGTAAGTGATTGCGCCCGCCCACTAAGATTGCAACGCTCACGGAGATGGAAATGAGCATTGCCCAGTAACCGGCCTTGATATTGAGGCGCAGGGTGTTGAGATTGTTTTTACCGATGGCGTAGCCCACCATGATCGAAGAGGCAATGCCCAGCGACAGCGGAATATTGAAGGTGAAGCTGGTGAGCGACATGGTGATGGTGTGGGCCGAAACTACGGTTGGTCCCAGTGGACTTAACAACAGCGCAATTAAGGCAAAGCACGAGCACTCAACCGAGCTCGAGATGCCCAGGGGTAGCGCCAGCTTGGTGAAGTCCTTGATGCCTTGGAAGTTTATACCGGAGCGATTTTTTAAAACCGAGTAGTCCTTAAGCTTAGGGTGCAGGCTGATGTAGAGGTACATGATGACAGTCGACAGGCTCAAAGAGCACAGCGTCGCCACGCCACAGCCCTTACCGCCTAAGGCCGGTAAGCCGAAGTGACCAAAGATTAAGACGTAGCACAGCGGGACATTCAAGACCACCGCCAATAAGCCAAAGTACAGAGTGGTCGAGGTGACGCCCATTGCCTCGCAATAGGCACGGCCGTTAGCGTAAAGCGCGGAAATCGGTACACAGAAGGCGACGCAGGTGACAAAGAAGCGCGCGACCTCTTCCATGCGCTCGGAGGTGTCCATCTCAATGGCAAATTGCGCCAGCAGCAGCAAGATCACCATCAGCACTAAGCCAACAGCCAAGCACGCGGCAATGGAGTGGGCGTGGGCCTGGGGAATGAGCTCCTTGGTGCGGGCGCCGCAGTGGCGGGACACGATTGGATGCAGGG
The DNA here is from genome assembly GCA_944390115.1 of uncultured Anaerobiospirillum sp. Lineage (GTDB taxonomy): Bacteria > Pseudomonadota > Gammaproteobacteria > Enterobacterales > Succinivibrionaceae > Anaerobiospirillum. Next base: position 37,994 of record CALXOW010000027.1, on the reverse strand, counting down.
CGGACACCATGCCGATGACAAAGGTGATGGCCGGGAAGAAAAAGGAGCCGCCGACCGCGACACCGGCTTGATCTGGGGTTCCGGCCATGCCTGCCATCATCATGTCAGTGATGCCTAAGATGGCAAAGGCAAAGTTGCCTAAGATAATCGGGCCAGCCAGCTTGAAGAGTACGATCAGCTGCGAAAAGACGGTCTTGTTGGGATTACTCATCGCGACCTCGTGGTCAAAAGGTGGGACGCGGCATAAAAAATGGCTTTGGCAGCGGCAAGGCCAGAAAAAAGTGCGTCGGTGAGCTTTTTTAGAAACCCGAAGCGGGCCAAGTATCTTAGCGCGATTGAGCAATCTTTGCAAAATTGCAATGGTTAAGAACGAACAAGCCCCAGCTGGTGGCCGGGGCTTGAGGTTACGCGCGCTTAAGGTGCGCAGGCGTATGCAGCGCGCTACTAGTTGCAGCACGCTGCTGGTTGCAGTGCGCTATAGGTTGCAGCGCGTTGCGTACGTGCTTGATGGTTGAGCGCGCTTAGTGGACGCGGTCGCCGTTCTTGGCGCCGCTGTCAGGCGACAGTAAGAAGACGTCGCTGCCACCAGGGCCTGCGGCCATAATCATGCCTTGGGACAGGCCAAACTTCATCTGGCGTGGCTTTAAGTTGGCTACGACTACGACTTGCTTGCCTACCAGCTCTTCTGGCTTGGTGTAGGCGGCCTTGATGCCAGCAAAGACTTGACGCTGCTCAAAGCCTAAATCGAGCTCGAGACGTAACAGCTTCTTGGCGCCCTCAACGTGCTCAGCCTTGATGATCGTGGCGATACGCAGGTCGATCTTGGCAAAGTCGTCGATGGTGATTTCAGGCTCTAACGGCTCGTACTCTGGGGCCTTTTGCTCCTCGGCCTTTGGCTCTTCGGCCTTAGGGGCAGCAGCGGCTTGCAGATCCTGCTTGGAGTCGGCGATCATCGCCTCAATGTCCTTAGGGTCGATGCGGGTGAACATTGGGGTGAACTTGTTGATGGTGTGACCTAATAATGGGGTGGCCGCATCGTTGAAGTTCAGGGCGTCGTTCAAGAAGGCTTGAGCCTTGGCATAAACCTCAGGTAAGACTGGGCTTAAGTAGGTGATGATAGCCTTGAAGGCGTTGAGGCCGTCGGTGCAGACGTGCTGGAGCTTGTCCTCTTGGCCTTCCTGCTTGGCAATCACCCATGGAGCCTCGCGGTCGATGAAGCGGTTGGCCTCGTCAGCAAGACCCATAATGGCGCGGATCGCTTCAGCATAGTTACGGCTCTCATAGCCCTGCTTGACCGTCTCGGCAATGGCGCTGATCTTGTTTGCCAGCTCTTGGTCGTAAACGCTATCTGCTAACTTGCCCTCAAAGCGCTTGGTGATGAAACCGGCGCAGCGCGAGGCTAAGTTGACAATCTTGCCTACGATATCGGAGTTGATCTTAGCCTGGAAGTCATCTAAGGCCAGGTCGAGGTCGACCGCCTCAGAGGTGAGCTTGGAGGCAAAGTAGTAGCGCAGGCACTCTGGCTTTAAGTGCTTTAAGTAGGTGCTGGCCTGGATAAAGGTGCCCTTGGACTTACTCATCTTAGTGCCGTTGACCGTGAGGTAGCCGTGGACAAAGACGCCACTTGGGACGCGTAAGTCGGCACCCTTTAAGGTAGCAGGCCAGAATAAGCTGTGGAAGTAGAGGATGTCCTTACCGATAAAGTGGTAGAGCTCCTTGGTAGAGTCGGCCTTAAAGAACTCGTCAAAGTCGATGCCCTTGCGCTCGCAGAAGTTCTTAAACGAGGCCATATAGCCAATTGGGGCGTCGAGCCAAACGTAGAAGTACTTGTCCTTGACATCAGGGATCTCAAAGCCAAAGTACGGGGCATCACGCGAGATATCCCATTGCTTTAAGCCCTGAGCAAACCACTCTTCTAACTTGTGGGCCATAGTCGGGGCAATGGCACCGGAGTTCTTAACAAAGTCCTGTAAGAAGGCGTCAAATTGTGGCAGGTCAAAGAAGTAGTGCTCCGACTCCTTTAAGACTGGCTTGGCGCCTGAGATGGTGGAGTAGGCGTCCTTGAGCTCAGTTGGGTCATAGGTGGCCGAGCAGACTTCGCAATTGTCGCCGTATTGGTCCTTAGCGCCGCAGCGTGGGCAGGTGCCCTTGACGAAGCGGTCTGGTAAGAACATATTCTTCTCAGGATCGTAGAGTTGCGAGATGGTGCGGGTCTTGATATAGCCCTTGTCACGCAGCTTCTTGTAAATCTCAGTGGAGAAGTGGCGATTCTCTTCGGAGTGGGTGCGGTAGTAGTTATCGTAGGAGATCAAGAAACCGTCAAAGTCGGCCTTGTGGCTGACGCCAATCTCAGCGATCAATTGCTCTGGGGTGATACCCATATTGTGGGCCTTGATCATGATTGGGGTGCCGTGGCAGTCATCGGCGCAGACATAATAGACTTCGTTGCCGATCGCGCGCTGGTAACGCACGAAGATATCCGACTGGATATGCTCGAGCATGTGGCCTAAGTGGATCTGGCCATTGGCATAAGGCAAGGCCGAAGTGACAAGCATGGAACGTGGTGTTGTGGTCATATCAAACGCGCACCCGCCTAATGGAAGCGGTGCAACTCTCCTACGTTACAGTTGATGGGCCCAGTCAAGTAAGCTTAAGACTGGGAGTCTAAAATCGGCAAAGCCCAAGCGGACGTCATTGACCGCGCGGGCGACACTGACGGTACACTTGGGCTTTGGGTGCGCCCGGTACAGCAGGGCGCGATGAGACAGCCTATTAGAGGCTGTAGTACAGCGAGAACTCAGCTGGGTGTGGAGTGTCGCGAATTAACGAGCACTCTTCTTCCTTGAGCTCGATATACGAGTTTAAAGCATCCTCGGTGAAGACGCCGCCTGCCAGCAGGTAGTCGTGGTCCTCACGTAAAGCCTCTAAGGCTTCCGATAAGGAGTCGGCAACCTGTGGAATGCCGGTTAACTCCTCAGGTGGTAAGTCGTAGAGGTTCTTATCTAATGGATCACCTGGGTCGATACGGTTGATGATGCCATCAAGACCAGCCATGAGCAGAGCCGAGAAGGCTAAGTATGGGTTGGCCAGGCCATCTGGGAAGCGCACCTCAATGTGAGCAGTCTTAGGGTTGACCGCGTGTGGGATGCGGATCGCAGCCGAACGGTTCGAGGCCGAGTAAGCTAAGAGCACTGGAGCCTCAAAGTGAGGAACTAAGCGCTTGTAGGAATTGGTCGAAGCGTTGGTGAAGGCATTGATCGACTTGGAGTGCTTGATAATGCCACCAATGAACCATAAAGCCTCTTGCGACAGGCCACCGTAGAGGTTACCAGCAAAGATATTCTTGCCATCCTTAACTAAGGACATATGGCAGTGCATGCCAGAACCGGCCTCACCCTTCATTGGCTTAGGCATGAAGGTGACGGTCTTATTGTGCTTGTTGGCGACGTTCTGGACTACATACTTGTAGTTCATGACCTCGTCGGCCTTCTTGGTCAAGCTGTTGTACTTGGTCGCAATCTCGTTTTGACCTGCGGTACCAACCTCGTGGTGGTGCGCCTCAGGCTCGATACCAAACTGCTTTAAGACCTCGCACATCTCCGAGCGGATATCCTGCGAGGAATCAACTGGAGGTACTGGGAAGTAGCCACCTTGCACCATTGGGCGGTGACCTAAGTTAGGACGGGTGCCGAAATCCTTATTGCTATTCCAGGCAGCCTCGTAGTCCTCGATTTCGACCATGCAGCCGGACATAGTGTGGCTGAAGCGGATCTGGTCGAACATGTAGAACTCAAGCTCTGGGCCGATATAGGCATCATCACCGATACCCTCAGCGCGCAAGAAGTTCTCAGCGCGACGAGCGATCGAACGTGGATCCTTCTCGTAACCGCCTAAGGTGGTTGGGTCCAAGATATCGCAACGAATGACGATAGTTGGGACCTCATAGAATGGGTCTAAGTAGACATCGCCATCAATTGGCATTAAGAGCAGATCGGACTTGTTGATGGTGCACCAGCCAGGCATTGACGAACCATCAAAGAGCTTGCCGTCGGTGAAAAAAGACTCCGTGATTAAGTTAATAGGCAAAGTGATGTGCTGATCTTTGCCCTTAGTGTTGGCAAATCGCAGATCAGCGTACTTCACATTGTGCTGCTCAATGATTTGCTTAATCTCATCAAAAGTCATCAAAAATGGCTCCCAACAACGTCCAAAACAGGTGGCATTAGGCCGACGGCACATGCCGCTGAGCAAACAAAAAGAAAAATGAGTGCCAGCGCACTTGCTCTTGTGCCCTACAGGCGTTAACTTGCGCGTAAATGGCTTAAGTTAGCGCTTGCAAATTCACGTAATTATAGCTGACTAGGTTAAACTTTTCCCAAAAAAGTGAGCTAAATCGCATCTTGCAGCCGCAAAAAATGCTCACCTTAAGGCTCACAGCGGCTCAACGGTCCGCTCAGTGCTCCACAAACGTGCGCCAAGATTAATCTTGGTGCGTATCCCCAACCGCCTTGGGGCAAGAGGGCCCACTCTTAGGGCAAGAGTGCCCTACTCTTGGGGCAAGAGACCACACAGGGCGTCGGTCTATTCGCTGCGTGCGGCCGTAGGCTCTGCGGTTACGGGGGCAGCTTTTGGTGCGGGGGCAGCTTTAATTTTTGCGCTGGTGGAGCACGGCCATGATGGCCTTAGGGCTAAGCTGGGCGATGATGACCGCGATCAAAATCAGGATGCAGCCGATGCCCTCGCGCAGGGACAGGGACTCGTGCAAGAGCAAGGTGCCAAAGACTACGGCCATGACTGACTCTAAGGACAAAATCAAGGTGGCGATGGTCGGGTTCATACCGCGCTGACCTACGACCTGTAAGGTGTAGGCCACGCCATTGCTCATCACGCCAGACCATAATAATGCTAAGGCGGCCGCGCGCACATCGGCCCAGGAGAAGACGTCGTAGTCGAACACTAACATCAAGATTAAGGCGATCACCGAAGCGGCAAAGAATTGACCGCACGAGAGTAAGACGCCATCGCATTTGGCCACAAAGTGGTCAATGGTCAGGATGTGGAAGCAGAAGACCACGGCGCAGATCAAAATCAGGAAGTCACCGTGCTCGATGGTGAAGCTTTGCTTGATGCACAGGAGGTAAAAGCCAAAGAGCGAGAGCAGGACACCCAGTACGATAAAGCGATTGAGCTTCTTGCCTAAGAACAGGCCAAAAATCGGCACGAACACGATATAAAGCGAGGTGATAAAGCCCGCCTTACCGGCGTCGGTCGTGACTAAGCCAAATTGCTGAAAGGACTCGCCGCCGACTAAACATAGGCCGCAGCACAGCGAGCCGATAATGAGGTCACGGCGCGTGTAGGCTGGTGTTTGGGTTGTTTTCTTGGCCTGGCGCTGCTTTAAGAAGTAAATCACCGGCAAGAGCACGATCGCGCCAATGAAGGTACGGAAAAAGGTGTAGGTGAAGGGGGTGACGTGATCCATGCCAATGGATTGCGCGACAAAGCCCGAGCCCCAAATGGTGGCGGTCAGAAATAATAAAAAGGACTGACGCAGCTGGAACATGCCAAGGAACCTGCTAAATCAAACAAACAAAGAACTGTCGCTAAGGGCCTGCTTAACTAAAGCACGTGTTTTTCTTGTGGGCACTAATGCCGAATCACAACAGCCCCAAACGGCCGCTCAGGATAGCAACGGCCTTACTTAGTGTAAAGTGATATTTAGATGAGCCCAGTGTCTTGCAGGGCGCTGTGTACAGTGTAGAGTGCCAGGCCAATGAAGATGAGGGCCGCGCCGTAGTTGAGACACAGGTTAAAGCGCGGGCTCTCAAATTTGGCCTTTAAGCTGCCCGAGAACACGGCGACCGCGCAGAACACGATGACCGTAGCAGCCGTAAAGATCGCGCCTAACAGCGCCATATAGCCCATCAATGGCCAGCCCGAGATGTCGTGGGGCAGAAACTGCGGGAAAAATGAGAGAAAGAAAAGCTGGACCTTGGGATTGGTGATGTTCATGATGAGGCCGCGCCGGATCAGGCGCGCAGCGGTCAATTGCTCCGGCTTAAGCCCAGCGGAATCAAGATTAATCGTGGCCACAGCGCGGGCGTGCCTTATCGCCATGAAAGCAAGATAGAGCAGGTAGGCGGCACCTAAGAATTTGATGAGCGAGAGCAAGATCGGGATGGCGCTGATAAAGGCGGTGACGCCCACAATCACGCACAGGGTCTGCACTAAGATGCCCAGACACAGGCCGACGATGACCAAGATGCCCTTTTTGACGCCATAGAGGGCGCTTTGGGTCAAAACAAAGATGTTATCAGGGCCTGGGGCTAAGGCCAAAATCAGTGAGCTCAGCGCAAATGAGCCCAACACGCTCCACGACATAATAAACTCCTGAGCCCAGGGCAGAGGCCGGGCGGCGCAAGCTTAACACAGCCTAAGGCCAGACGCGCCCTTGCCCTAGCAGCAGGCGCCCTTCATCCAGTGTGGTGCAGGCATGCCTTTATGGGGCCAAGCTCAGGCGGGAGTTGGGGCTAGAGCGGGGTGGCGTTTTGGACCAGCTCGGTTAGAACCTTGATGTGCAGCTGCGAGTCGTTGAGGCACGGGATATAGGTGAAGCGCTCGCCGCCTTGGTGGATAAAGCGCTCTTTGAGCTTGATGTTGATGTCGTAGAGGGACTCAAGGCAATCAACCGCGAAGCTCGGGGCTACCACCATTAAATGCTGCACGCCTTGATCTAAGAGCCGTGCCACCTCATCTTCGAGATCCGGCTTGAGCCAGGCCATCGGGCCAAAGCGCCCCATATAGGCAATGGAGAAGTTCGATGAGGTCAGCTCTAGGCGTGACTTTAAGCCGTTGACCGTCGCTTCCACTTCGCTTAAGTAAGGATCGCCTAAACGGATATAGCTCTTAGGCAGCGAGTGGAAGGCTAAGAGTAAATGGGTACGCTCCGCTTGCGGTGGGTTGAGCCCCGATAAGTCGCTGGCGGGGGCCTCGAGCTCATTCATCATCGCCCCGGTGCCGTAGAGATAGCTGCGGGTTAAGTCTGCCAGGGCATCAAGGTAGCACTCAGATCCTACATAGCTGCGCACTAAGGAGCACTTGATCTGTGGGTGCTCGTGGGCAAATTGCTCGAGAACAAGGCGCGGGCGCTTGGAGGTGCAATCAGAGTACTGCGGGAATAGTGGCACTAAGGTGATATTAGTGCAGCCCTGGGCCGCAAGCTCAGCTAACACCGGCTCTAAATAAGGCTCGCAGTAGGCGTAACTTAGCTTTACTACGAAGTTTGGTTCGGCGCTGTGCTGATTGAGGTTATTTTGCAGCGTGGCCGCTAAGCGCTCACAAATCGCTAAATAGGGATTGACCCCATGGTCAAAGATTGCGCTATAGCGCTCTTTTAAGCGCTCGGGGCGGGTGGGCAAAATAAAGGAATGAAGAATTGGCTGCCACAAGAAGCGGGGCATCTTGACCACGAGCTTATCGGACAGGAAGCGATTTAAGAAATCTTTTAAGCAGGGGATCGTTAACGTTTGAGGTGAGCCCACTGAGTACAAAACAACGGCATTTAGCATCGCAGCGCCCTCCCAAGACGTTAAGAACCTAAAGCTCAACCCAGGGTCGAGCAAGTTAAGTCTCAATTTTGCCTAACAAAGGGCACTTTTGACAAGTGCAAAAACGCGCTCAGCCCGCCCCACTTCACAATTAGGGGCGAAATGTTGCGCTGACGCAACCTCAGCGATGGCATCCCTGCAATAGCTCAGCTCGCGCTATGCAGAAAAAAAAAGATTGCGGTCGCGCTTCGGCTGCAAAGTGAGCGTGGGCGCTGGAGCATCATCGCGTACGAGCTTTGGAGGTGGGGCTAAATTGCGCAGAGAGTGAACCTGCCCGGTGGCGGGCAGGTTTGAGCTTATTCGGGCTTGAGGCTCATGCGCTGATGGCAGATATGACGGTTGAGGTGGCGTTTAGCGAGTCGAGACGCCTGATGGCGTGAGGCGTGCTGCGGTTCTGCGCTTGGCTCTGGGCTGCTCTGAGCTTGAGCCTGAACTTGGGCTTCAGTTTGGGCCTGAGCCTGGGCTTGAGCCTCAGCCTTGGCGCGGCGGGTGGCGGCAGTGCGCGCGCGGCGCTCTTGGTGCTTTTGCTCCGCCATTTGGATGATGGCTAGGGTGACCACGCGCTCCAAGGTACGCTCGGAGATCGGCTCAAAGCCTAAGAACGGCGGATCTTGCTCCTTGAGCTCACGGAATAAGGCTGCGGTCAGGCCACGCTGGCTGCCGCGTTTGGCAATCTGTTCTTTGACAAAGGGTAAGAAGCGCTTGCCCGGTGACTTGTTAACCGGTGAGGCACGGTGGGGCGTGCGGTCTTTGATGTCACGATCAAGCCAGCGCGCGACTGAGCGCCGATCGACGCCCAAGCGTCGAGCAATCTCACGTTGGGAAAGATTCTCTTTGAAATAGAGCGTTTTGAGTGTTTTGACTTGTTCTTTGGTTAGCACGTGTTGCCCCCGCTAATTTCTTAGCGTCATTTTGCCTAAGGACGGCCGCCTTTTGCAAGCGCACATGCGACAAGGCCAAGCTCGTGAGAACTTGGCCTTGCCCGGTGTTTAATTTGTTTTGTTTTCTCTGGCGCTGTTACTTGGCCTGGGCCGTGGCCGCAGCCTCTGGCGCTAAGCCCTTCTTCTTGGCAATGCGCTCAGCGCGGCGGCAGGCGGCAGCGGTAAAGAGCACGTCGGTCGAGCTGTTCAAAGCAGTCTCGGTCGAGTCCTGGATGACACCGATAATAAAGCCGATACCCACCACCTGCATCGCAACGTCATCGCTGATACCGAAGATCGAGCAAGCCAGCGGAATTAACATGAGCGAGCCACCAGCGACACCCGAAGCACCGCAGGCGCACAGTACCGCCACGATGCACATGAGTAAGCTCGACCAGACGTCAACGTGTACGCCTAAGGTGTGGACCGCTGCCATTGTCATGATAACGATGGTGACACCAGCACCAGACATATTGATGGTGCAGCCTAAAGGAACGGTGATCGAGTAGGTGGCGCGCGGCAGCTTTAACTGCTCGCACAGCTCTAAGTTAACTGGAAGGTTGGCCGCAGAGCTGCGCGTAAAGAAGGCGGTGATGCCTGACTTCGCGACGCAGGTGAAAATGAGCGGATATGGGTTCTCGCGGGTGACGGCAAAGACGATGATGGCATTGACCACAAAGGCAATGATCAGCATCGAAGCCACTAACACGACTACGACGTGGACGTAGTTTAAGAGATTGCTAAAGCCACCCGGCTGGGTGCAGGAATTATAGACTAAGCCTAATACGCCTAATGGGGCAAAGCGGATCACCATGCGAACCACAGCGCTGACCGATTGGGCTAAGTCCTCTAACACGCGCTTGGTGTTGTCGTGGGCGGCACGGAAGGTTAAGCCTAAGGCAATAGCCCAAATCAGAATGCTGATGTAATTGCCATTCATGATGGCCGTGACTGGGTTGTCAATGGCTTGGTTGATAAAGTTCGACAATACCTCAGTGATGCCCTTAGGAGCCTGGACCTCAGAGGAGATCGCCTTGAGCTCAGTGAAGGTGCTTGGGAAGGTGTAGCTCATAAACAGAGCTAAGCTTGCCGCGCACAGCATGCTGACAAAGTAGAGCACGATAATCGGGCGGATATTGGCGTTAACACCCTTTTGGTGCCGGGCAATCGCCGCTGATACCAGCACAAAGACTAGGATTGGCGCGACCGACTTTAAGGCCTTAACGAATAAGGAGCCCAGCATCGGGATCACGGTAGTGTCGTTAGGATAGACCACCGCTAAAAGGATACCGATGATGAGACCTATCACGATCTGCAAGATAAATGGGATGCGGTTTAAAGTCGTTGCCAGAGGCGAGCGCGGATTAAACGGTTCTAACATGGTGGTCTCCAAACCTAACAACCCCACACAGTCCTGTATGCTCCCCGCTGTTTAATTGCTTGAGTCTCTTATGGGGACAGTCAACTTGGAGTTGGAACCAAGAAGCTGAGTTTATGTTCTTGGTGGTTGACGGTACTGTGAGGGTGAACAAATTGGTGCTGCAGGTCACCCCATTGCAGTCTTAAGACCGACCGGCGCCACTGTGAGCTTACGGCGCGCCCAATTTGTAAGCATGAGGCCATACGAAGCTGATACGAGAGGCTTACAGCATGGCAAAGTTAACAATGGAGTGGCTGCATTATAGTCACAACTGGGGCGCTGTGCGTTGACTTTCCCCTTTTGGGTGCACCGTGATGGGGCGTGCTTTAGGTGGGCACGGGCACGTATGGGAAAGCAATAGGGCTAGGCACTTTATGGTAAATATTGATTTTTATCGGCATTGAGGGGGTGTTTTGCGCCCTTAATGCCACCGTTTGCGTAAATTGCGGTGCAAATGTTGCGCGCCAAAATGGCTCACGGTGGCAGTGCACCGGCGCACCGTTGGCGTGTGCTCCGGCTTGGCGTGCGCACCGACTTGGCGTGTGCGTCGGCTCACGGCTGGGGTGTGCAGGCTGCGCCCGCGCAATGCCGTGTGCAATCTGCGCACGGGCTTGGTGCAGCCACTACGGCGTAAAAGATACGCTTTTTGGTCCCATATAGGGCAAAAATTTGGTAAAATGCCCGGTCTGCCGCGCCTTAATGGTGCTAATAGTTTGTTTTGCCTCATAGAGAGTGCCATGGAAATCGATTACTTCTACTTCGTCACGCAGCGTGCGCGCAATGCAGCGTGGAATCTGTTGTGCGCCAATCGGGCGCCGGTGATCTTGGCCTTTGTCCATGAGGCGTTTATCAAGCAAGGCCGCACCTCGGCCCCTGAGTCAGAATTAGTCGAGATCCTCAAGGACATCATCTTTAAATTAAATGGCGGCCGCTTAGAGTTTAATGGCAGTGAGCCTTTAGACGAGGGCTTTGCCCATATCGATGATTATCTGCCTGATGCCGCTAAGGGCGAGGCGGCTCCCAGTGCGCCTGCGCGCGACCTTGATACGGGTGAGATGCGCGACGACCCGCTTTATTACTTGCGCTATTGGTCCTCGGAGGAGACGCGCTATCTGCGCTGCTCCTACTTAGGCGCCTCGGGCTCCGAGCCTTATTACGACATTACGCCCGAGCTGCAAAAGGCCTATTCCTTTATTGTGGGCTTCAATGAGAGCACCCGTAACTTCGTGCCGACCGAGTCGCGCTTTAAGGAGCTCTTGGAGATCTTAAAGGAAGTGCAAATGAGCACCGAGGGCGATGCTGATTTGTATCTCCAGGATTTACTTAAGCAGCGCGAGGCCTTAGATCGCGAGATTGAAAAGGCCAAGCGCGGCGAGGTGGCAACCTTAAGCCCGCAACAGATTCGCGAGCGCTTCTTACAATTCCAGCATGACGCGATTGAGCTGGTCGATGATTTCCGCCAGGTGGAGTACAACTTGGGCTCCTTAGATAAGGAGATCATGCAGGATATCTTGAATTGGACGGGGCCGCGCGGTGAGCTCTTGGATAAGTACTTTGACCAAAACGCTTATATCGAGAACACCGACCAGGGCCGCTCGGTCAAAGCCTTCTCGCGCCTCTTACTGAGCTCGGCTGATGACGAAATTATCGTCAAGCGCATTGAGAATCTGCTCGCGCGCCCCGAGCTTCAGGGCCTGACGCGCGATGAGCGTTTGGTCAATATCCACGACCAATGGCTGGCACTGCGCCTTAATATCGAGCGCGTGATGGGCGCTTCGACCAAGCGCATTAAGAGCTTCTTGCAGCCGAGCAATCTCGACGCTAATCGCTTCTTAAAAGAGCGCATCAAGTCGATTACCTCTAAGGTCGCTGAGCTCACCAAGGAAGAGGGCCTCGCCGCTTTACCTGAGACCTTGGTGGAGCTTGAGATTCCGCATGCCGATATCTCCTTGCCATTTGATCGGCCGCTGGCCACGGTCTCTGATCGCATGGAATTTGAGACTAAGCCTCGGGGCAATAACTTCCCGGTCGATGATGGCAAGCTCTTTGAGCAAGTGGTGGTCGATCCGCTTATCCTCTACGATCGCATGGAGGACTTTATGTCCGAGCGCGATGAGGTCGCCTTAAGTGAGATTGTGGCCAAGTATCCGCTCGAGCATGGCATCGCCGAGCTCACTACCTACGTCAAGCTGGCCTTGATGGAATATGAGGTGAGCGAGGATCCTGAGGTTGAAGACCTCTATCGCTGGGAGGCGCTCGACCCAGAGGGCAATCGCGTGGCGCGTGTTGCCAAGATTAAGCACCTTACGATTAAACGCCGCTAGGCACCAATTGGAGTACTAAGATGTCACTGTTTGACGATGAACGCGAAAATCAAGACGACTTAAGTTCTGATGGTGCCAGCTCTCTGACCTTAAGCTGGAGCGCCGAGGATAGCGTTGAGGATTTAGCTGATGGCTCGGCTGCGGACTTAGGCGATGACGTTGCTGCGGACTCGGCCGAGGACTTAGGCGATGACATGGCTGCGGACTTAGGCGATGACGTGGCGGTAGGCGTTGCGGGCATGGCTGAGGCCACGGAGGAGCCTGTGGCGGCGCCTAGCCGCATGAAGCTGGTGCCGCCGGGCGCCTTGATGGTGTTCTTGCTTAAGAACTACATCGACCGTGAGGATGATAAGCAGCTCTTTGAGTCGCTGGTGCGCCAAGAGCGCGAGGTCGAGGAATTTTGCCGCCGCCTCTTCTTACGCTTGGTGGTCGATCATGAGTCAGGTTACGCCTATGTGCGTTCCTTAACCGAAGAAGAGCTGCCGCAAAACGCGGGGCAACGCCCACCGCAGCTTTTAACCAAGCGTGCGCTGCCGTTCTATGACAGCATGGTCTTAATCCTATTGCGCCAGCGCCTGCTCGAGTTTGAGCTCTCGGGGCAATTTGGCCGCTTGGTGCTCGAGCGCGCGGAGATCTTGACCATGGTCAAGACCTTTGTCCATAACGTCAATAACGACAAGCGCTTGGACGACAATCTCAATAAGGCGATCGACAATCTGTGCAGCTTGGGCCTTTTGGGCAAGAACAAGTCGGCGGCGGCTAGCTCGACTAAGAAGGCTGACCGCAATATGGAGCGTATTGAGGTCAAGCGCATTATCAGTGTGATTGTCACCCCAGAAATCTTAAAGCAGGCCGACGAGATCTTGGCAAGCTACGTCAAGCATATCAAGGAAGGCGGCCGCGCCAAGAACAAGTTAAGCTCAACTGATGACGAATAAGGAAGGTTAGCATGTCCGATATCCAAGACGATTTGCGCGCAAGTGACAACGAAGCCGACGCCTTAACTCGTCAGGCTGAAGCTGAACTGCAAGCAGGCGAAAATTCGGTTGAGCCGCTCAAGGCTCAGCCTACGGTCGCGCCGCACCCTGATACCCCTGATGCCACGCCGGAGACGGTGCTGTCGCTCGAGCACAATTTAGAGTCCATGATTAACCCTGAAGGTGAGTCGGCTGCGACCAGCTTAGTGGAGCTGGCCGAAGGTCAGAACGTCATGACTCTGTCTGAGGAAGAGCTCAAGCGCTTTGCCCAGCGTGAGTTCAACCACGATGGCTTCCGCTTAGAGCGCGTCGACGTTTACAACTGGGGTAGCTTCCATAATAGCGTCAAGTCGGTTTACTTTGGCGGCCAAAACGTGCTCATGACCGGCGATAACGGCGCGGGCAAGTCCTCGATTATCGACGCCATCACCGTGCTTTTGTACGACATCAAGAAGGTGGTGTTCAATCAGGCAGCGGGCGCAGAAAAGGGCGAGCGTAATCTTGCCAGCTATGTGCTTGGCTTGTACAAGAACGACAATAGCTCGGGTATTAAGACTGAGCTGGGCCTGCGCTCTAAGGATAAGGCCGTTCTGTCGATCATCATGGCCTCCTTCTACAACCGCAAGCTCAATGAGTATGTGGTGCTGGTGCAATGCATGGTCATGATGAAGCCTAAGACTGCACCTAATCGCTACTACTTTATCTCAAGTCGCGACTTCAACTTGCAGCAAGACGTGCTGCCGGTTAAGGATATTCGCGAGCTGGGACAAAAGCTGCGTAAGCTGGGCTGTGAGCGTTACGATCAATTCTCTGACTACTATCGCCAGATGCAGCGCCTCTTTGGCATCGAGGGCACCAAGGTCTTAGATCTGTTCTATAAGACCATTTCCATGAAGTCGATTGCCAATATCTCCGACTTCGTGCGCAAGCAGATGCTCGAGGACTTCAATGGCGAGGAGTTAGTCGATTCCTTAATCGATCGCTTCAATGACTTAGACGCCTCCTATAAGAGCGTCGAGGAAGCACGGCAGCAAGTGCTGGCCTTAGAGCCGATTTGCACCAAGGGTGAAGAGTATAAGACGGTACAAAGCCGCATCAACTTCTTAACCCGCTGCCAAGATGGCGCCGGTCCTCTGCTCTATAAGAAGAAGAGCGAGCTCTTGAAGGTCGAGCTCGACGAAAACTTAGCGCGCAAAGAGCAGGTGGAGCTCGAGAGCGAGCAGCTCAAGAACAAGATGGAGGAGATCAATACTCAGATCCTCGCCACCCGTGATGAGCTCGTCGCCCATGGCGGTAACCGCCGTGACCTCTTATTGCAGAGCATTCGCACCGCCCAAAAGGAACGTGAGCAGCTCTACACCGTGTACACCCAGTACTCGCGTTTTCTTAGCAATATCAATATTGAGCCGGTTGAGAATGCCGGGGACTTTGCGCGCGTTGGTACTAAGCTTCTTAAGCTGCAAGAGCAGTATCGCGCCAGCCAAGAGCACTACGATGATGATATTGCCAAGCGCAATGTGGAGTTGCGCAACGAGAGCGATAAGTTAAACGATATCAGCTCGGAGCTGGAGTCCTTAAGCCGCCGCAAGAGCAATATTCCAAGCCGCCATATCTTCGTGCGCGCCGATCTGTGCGCCGCGATTGGCTGCAAGGAGAGCGATCTGCCGTTCGTGGGCGAGCTCTTGCAGGTCAAGGCTGAGGAAAAGGCGGTGTGGGAGAGCGCCATTGAAAAGGTGCTGCACGGCTTTGGTCTGTCCTTGCTCGTACCCGAAGAGTACTACCGCGATGTGGTCAACTACGTGCACACTCACAATCTGGGCATGCGTCTCGTGTTCTACCGCATCAAGGAGTCGGACTTTGACGGCTCCATGGGCTCGATGGGCATGGCCATGACCTCGCAGCTGGGCTCCTTTAACCGTCCGGTCGTAGGCTCTAACAGCCTGCCACGTAAGCTGGAGATCAAGCAGGATAAGGTCTTCTATCCATACTTAAAGCAGCGCTTAGAGCGTCAGTTCAACTTCGTGTGCACCGACGATCAGGCCGAGTACCGCCAAGAGAAGTATGCGCTGATGCCATCGGGCCTGTGCAAGCGCGGTGGACAGAACGAAAAGGATGATCGCGCCAGCAATAGCGGCCGTGACTACATCTTAGGTTGGACCAATGCTGAGAAGATCAGCCTGTTACACCAAGAGCAAAGCAAGCAGCGCTTGAAGATTGCCCAAATTGAGGAAGGCATCAAGACCTTGAAGTTAAGCCGTTCCCAGGCTAACAACAATTTGAGCATTATCGACCGCCTGCTCGACTTTAAGTCCTACAACTCGATCGACTATCGCTCCAAGGATGCCGAGATCGAAAAGCTCAATGCTGAGTTCGAGGAGTTAAAGCGCTCGGATAATATCTTCGAGGCCTTAAACAAGCGCTTAGAGGAATTGGAGCGCGACCACAAGATCTACCGCCAGCGCTGTGATAACTTCTTAAGCGAGTTAGGCGAGGTCAAGGGGCGCATTGAGGCGATTCGCTCGGATTACGAGCTCAATGTCCAGTTAAGTGAGTCGGTCCAGTACCTCTCGCCTGATGTTATCGTTGCAATCGAAGGTTTGGTCGAGCAAGCCCGCACCATTCTGCACTTTGACCAGGTCACGGCCGATAAGATTGGCCGCTTGATCGATGAGGTCACGACGCGCTTGAAGCATGAAATCATGCGTCTCAAGGAGCAAGAGTCGACCTTGTCGCAAGAGCTGGTGAATATGCAAAGCACCTTCACCCAGACTTTTGTGGTGGCGGCACGCAACCTCGATCCATCCCACGCGGCCGCCTGGGAGGATTTCAAGACCTTCTTAGATAAGCTCAAGCAAGATGACTTGCCGCGCTTTGTCGAGGCCTTCAAGGAGAAGTTAAACCGTGAGACGATCGAGCAATTAGGCAGTCTCAACGCCGCATTATTGGCTCAAAGCCGCAAGATCAAGGAGCGTATCAGTGACATCAACGTCATAATGCGTGAGGTCGACTTCAATCCGGATCACTATATCCAGATGCTGGCGACCGAAAGCCCAGATCTTGAGATCAAGCAGTTCCGTCAAGACCTGCGCGCTTGCACTTCCAATATGCTCGATACCGAGTGGAGCCTTGAAGAAGCCGATCGCAAGTTCCATGAGGTTAAGGCCTTAATTGACCGCTTCAAGGGCGAGGTCAACGGCGCGGACATCGATGGACGCTGGCGTCGCAAGGTGATTGACGTCAAGCAATGGTACGATTTCTCGGCCTCCGAGCACTCGCGTCAAGACGACAGCCAAGTTGATTACTACGAGGATTCGGGTGGTAAGTCCGGTGGTCAAAAGGAGAAGCTGGCCTACACGGTATTAGCTTCGTCGCTTGCTTACCAGTACCGCTCCAAGTCCAAGGCCGTAAGCGAGGACAGTGCTGCCGCTGAAGCTGCGCTCACCGGTGAGGGCCAGGTAAACGGTGCTATCCCAAGCTTTGCCTTTGCCGATCGTTCTTATCGCTTTGTCATCATCGACGAGGCGTTCGGTCGTGGTTCGCCGCAGTCGGTCGACTATGCCTTAACCCTCTTTAGCCGCTTTAATTTGCAGCTTCTGGTGGCCACGCCAATGCAGAAGCTCGATATCATCGAGAAGTACGTCAACCACGTTGCCTTTGTCTATCGTGACGAGAACAGTCACGAGTCGACCGTGGTCAACTACGATCTGATTGACTACATCTTAAAGCGTAAGCTCAAAGAGCAGATCGCCAAGAACGCCTTAGGCTCACGCACTGGCATGAGCTCTGAGAAGGCCGGTGAGTTGATCTCAAAGTTAGACCAACGCATCTATTCCGAGCAAGACAAATTCGCAGGCCCGGTCGTGGGTGTCAATAGTGCCAAGGGCAACCTTGGGATTGAGGACCCAGAAAAAGTTGAGGTCAACGAAGTAGCAGAGGACAACGAAGTAGCAGAGGTCAACGAAGTAGCAGAGGTCAATGAAGTAGCTGAGGTCAATGACCTCACGGAGCAGCCCGAGGCTAAGACTGCGAAACCTGCCGTGAAGAAGCAGGACGCTGAGGCTCAAGAGGCACCAAAGGAGACCTTGGAGCAGGCCGGGCTGTTCTTAGAGGGCATCAAGGACGAGTCGGGCAATTACTACAGCGCCGAAGAGTTCATCAAGAAGCAGCAAGAGGAGCGTCGGCAGCTACAACAGCAGCGCACCGATGAGGCCTTATCCAAGCTCGACTTCTTAGGTTCGCTCTTTAGCGGGGAGCCGCAAGACCAAGTCGTTGCTGTAAGCCAAGACCATGGGGCTTCGACCGACTTTGCGGGCCTGGAGCCGGAGGTGGCCGCTGCCTTAAAGGGCACGGCACCGAAGAGCGAGCCCGTGAAGAAGTCCAAGAAGGCGCTTAATAAGGCCCAAGAGGAGCCGCACTATGCGCACTCGCTGGAGGACATGCTCATTATCGAGGACGATGAGGAATAGACAGCAAGGCAAGTTTTGACTGGCGCTGCCCCAAGCTATCGGTCATGATTGGGGCACATCAGCCGGGGGGCGCTGGCCCTTGCTACAATAGCCCCAAGGGGGAGCCCCCATCGCTTGACTTGTGGGAGAGATACACATGGCATTTGGACAGACTGGCAAGGCGCTGACGCTGGCCCTAGCACTGGTCGGTAGTAGTGCGGCTTGGGCAGCACACGGCAGCTACAATCCGATGATGCCGCGTCAGTTAAGTGAAACTTCGGCGCAAGCTGACTATAGCTATGGCTTTAGCATCTTGGCAGGTAATGCCATCGATACGCTTGAGCCTGGCAACCGCGCCATGTGGTACTTAAACTACGATATCTTTGACCGCTATCTCTTGCGTCCGGTCGCCCATGGCTACGCTAAGCTGCCGCGCGGCTTCCAAGACAGCATGGGGCATTTCTTAAGCAACCTCGATGAGGTCAACAATATCCCGAACAATCTGTTAGTGGGTAATGTTGATGGCTCGCTCTATTCCTTGGGGCGTTTGGTGGTAAACAGTACCATTGGCTTGATCGGCTTCTTTGATGTGGCCACGCAGATTGGCCTGACCCACAGTCCGATGCCGATGGATGTGGTCTTAGGCAAGGCCGGAATGGAGCAGGGTCCATTTATCATGGTTCCTGCCTATGGTCCGACCACCGCGCGTGACATTCACGGTGCCACTATCGACGGTCTGCCTTATTTCTCGGTATCGTGGCCGATTACTATAGCCCACTGGGCGGTCAGCGGTATTCACAACCGGGCCCAGTTAGTGCCGCAAGAGGCGGTAGTCGACAATGCCTTAGATCCGTACATCCAGACGCGTGACGTCTTCTTGATGTATGACGAGAATGCCATCAATCCGGTGGCCGAAGGCGAAGTCGAAGCTGAGGACGATTTTGATGAAGCCTTGCTCGATGAAATCGACGGTTAACCCCAGCTAACGCAAGCGAATATCAGCCAAGCCCAAGGCCTGCCCTTGGGCTTTAGTCTATTGGGAAAAAAATAATATGGCTCAAGAGCCCTCCGCTCCAGCGCTCAGTGCGCCCGCCCTCGCCCCAGCTGCCGGTGCATCAATTGGTGCGCCTGCCACCGGTGCGTCAACCTTAAGTGAGGTGCGCGCTGAAATTGATGCGCTTGATGATCAGATCGCAGCCTTATTGCAGCAGCGTCTTGCCTTGGTCAAAAAGGCAGCTGACTTAAAACGCGACTCGGGTGAGGGCGCAGTCTCGAGCGTGCGCGAGCATGCGATCTTAGACCATGGTGCCGCGCTTGAGCGCAAGTACATGTTGCCGCCGCATCTGATGCAGGACTTGCAGCGCCGCATCTTGCGTCACTCCTATGTGCAAAAGGGCTCCGGCGCCTATCGCCAAGCTCATTTTGTCCCAAGCCCGGAGCACCAGGCGCGCTATGGCAACGATGAGCGCTGCCGCGTCTGCATCGTCGGTGGTCGCGGCGGTATGGGCCGCTTCTTTGAGCGCTATCTCACCGGCGCAGGCTACGTGGTGTCAATCGTGGAGGTTGAGGACTATCGTTGCGATGAGAGCGGCAACGAAGTCACGGATATCACCAAGTCGCGTGCGGCCGTGCGCCTTAACGCAGCTGACTGGGTCATGATCTCGGTGCCGATTGCCGTGACTGACGCCGTGATCGAGCAAGTAGCGCCGCTGATTCGCCCTGACTGCATTTTATCGGACTTCACTTCGATCAAGGAGCGTCCGGTCAACAAGATGCTGGCCTGCCACCCAGGTCCAGTCTGTGGTCTGCACCCGATGTTTGGTCCTGACACCTTTTCCTTGGTCAAGCAGGTGGTGGTCACGGTCAATGGCCGATATCCCGAGCGTACCGCCTTTATTGGTGAGCAATTCCAGCTTTTGGGCGCCTACGTGGTGCCATGCAGCGGCGCCGAGCACGACGAGGCGATGCGTGTGATTCAGGCGCTGCGTCACTTCACCACTATCAGCTACGGCAACTTCTTGCGTGAGGCCTTTGGCCACCTAATGCCGCAAGGCAACATGCAGGGTACCGCACCAAGCACAGCATCAGGCAACGAGCCCAACAACACTGCGCCTAACAAAGCGCCTGTTAGTGCCGCGCGCGAGCAAGAGAGCCCGTTTATCGAGCGCTTGTTGGTGTTAAGCTCGCCGATATATCACCTCGAGCTCATGATGGTCGGGCGCTTATTTGCTCAAGATCCGCATTTGTACTGTGATATTATTAGCGCGTCTTGCTCAAACCTGGAGCTGATTGCCAAGTACGTGGACTGCGCGGGGCGCGCTCTTGCGACCTTACAGCGCGGTGATAAAGACGCTTTTATTGCGGACTTTGAGGACACCACGACGTTCTTTGGCAAGTTCGCCCGCAAGTTTTTACAAGAAAGCTCAGAGATTTTAGCTTTAGTTCAAGATACCTATCCGGTCGATGCGGTGCAGCAGCACACGAAAGGTAGTCTCAAATAGCTTAGGAGTTGAAAGTGATCAAGAAGGTTGCCCTTGGTGTGCTCATCTTGCTGGCCATCTGCTCAATTTTGTTAGTGGGCCAAATTAAGGTTGCCACCTATCTTTTTGACCACAAGTTAGACTCGGCCTTAACGCGGGTGGAGCGCAAAATTCCAGGAGTGCAGCTTAGCTATGAGCCCACTGACTCCTCCTTTACTAAGCGTCAGGGCCGCCTTTATTACGAGCTGCCGCTCAAAGCGGGCAATTCCTTGGGGGTAGCTTCGATCTCAGGCGCGGTCGATCTTGAGGTGCTCTTTGGCCCCCTCAAGGTTTCAGGTGCGCTGCACAGCGTCTCAGGCGTGGGCAATTTAGAAGAGATCTTTAGCAAGTTCAAGGTCGATCCCATCGCCTTTAATGGCGCTTTTAAGGCCACAGCGGTCACCCCTAAGCTTGAGGGTACCTTAAGAAGTGAGTCCTTTATGCTGCCGCTTGAGCAGGGTCTGTGCAAGTTTGGCCAAAATGCACTCACCTTTACTGCCACCTCAACTGAAGATGTCGACCTGGCCTTAAACTCGGCCGGTGTGGTCTGCGAGGGCGCGCTGCGCTACAACAACAAGCCAAATTACCGCTTGGATTTACTGGGTTTAAGCGTCAAGTTCCTGCCGCGCATTGTCGACCGCAAGCCACACTTTGAGAGTTTGGTGGTCAACTTACAGAACTTAGACTTCAAGTTCTCGACGATCTACGCCATTGGCTTTGGTCCGAACGAAGAGGTGCGTGACCCAAGCTTGCAAGAGGCCATTTCTTTCAACAATGTCTCATTTGCCCTGACCTTAGGGGAGCCGGACGAGAATGGCATGTACAAGATGTTCTTTGACAACAGCGGTAACTACGCTTTTGCCTTCCCATACATCCAGTACGACGTCGAGCAGCCGTTCTATCGTTTTGACGACTTCAAGTTAAAGGGCGAGTTAGCCCGCATCTCGATTCCGCGCCTCTACGATGCCAGCAGAAATATCTTGCAGAACGCCAGCGAGACCTTTGACACCAAGAAGGCCTTTGCCGAGCTGATGCGCGGTTTCACCGACACTATCACGATCGTGTTAGAAGAGTTCGGTTACAGCCACAATGGCAAGAACTTCAGCATCTCGGGTCAATCGGAGATCGCCTTTGATCAAAGCGGCAGCCGTCCGCGCTTAAGCAAGCTCGACAGTGAGTACCAGATCAAGGCCGACAAGCTCTTAGTCGATGAGCTGGCAGCAGCCAACTACAGTGAGGCGCTCAAGGAAGCGGTGCAAGCGGGTCAAATCAATCTTATTGGCAACGAGTACCAGACGACGCTGCGCTTACACGGCAAGGACCTGACCCTAAACAATATTGCGGTTAAGGCCGCCGATCCAGCCGAAGAGGCACTCTACGAGGAAGAGCAGCGCGCTCAGCAAGCTCTAGCCGAGCAAGAGCGGGCTGAGGCCGAGGCCTTACAGCGCGAGATTGAGGCCGCCCACAAGGCTCAAGAGAACCTGCCATCCTTTGTTGAGGGCTCGCTCAACTCGGCCCACGGGCAAGATCCGCAGTACACCGACTAACAAGTAATAAACCAAGTTCAATAAGCCAGCGCCGCAGCATGCCACCGCATGTCTGCGGCGTTGTGCTTTTGGCGGTAGTAAGGTGCAGCGTTGGCCGCAAATGGCCTGGATAGGGCCTTTGACCAGTATATTAAGGTAATCTGTAGCAAAAAGCATGCTTATTGTTTTATAAGCTATCAAAATTTTTATCAAAAATCTAAGCGCATCAATAAATTATGTGTTACTATGGAGTCATAGTAACTAAATCGTTCTTTATCGAGGAACAGGTAGCGGAGGTGCACTTATGGCTAGAAATAAGGTTAAGACTGGTCCGGCCTATATCAACGATGAGCTGCTGAAAGTCGCGCTTTTAGGAACCCGGCATCAGCCGCTTGAGGTGACGGCTTTGCCTGCGGCGCTCCAAGTTGCCGCTACTCAGATCTTGGCACGTGATGAGCCTGAGTTGGCTCTGTTCACTTTCCTTAACTTGAACTCGACCTTGGAGCGTGCCAGCAACGAGGGCTTGGTGAAGGTCTCAAGCAAGATTGCTCGGGTTAAGCCGCCGCAGGTGGTAGGGGAGCGCTATCTCCCTGCTGAAGTGATGACCAAGCTGCTCGATCCTGATATTAGTGCGGTAGAGTGGACGGCGATCTTGGCACGCTTTAGAGGTACGGGGCTTAAGGTGCCGTCGCACTGCTCCCAGGATTTTCTGCGCAATTTCAAGAACTTGCGTTCTGAGCTGCATCCGCTCTACCGGGATTTTCCTATTGAATTCTTGGGGATTAGAGCGCGCTTTGTGGAGCAGTACACCTCAGATGAGGACTTAATGCTTGAGCCACGTTCCTGGGATGACTTGGGCTCCTCCGAGCGTAAGGCTAAGGTGGCTGAACTGCTCGTGCAGCATGCTTATGACGCAGCATTGGACTTGCTCGAAGGCAGTTTTATGGGGCTTTCCCAAGATTTGCGCTTGGGCATTTTGCAGCTGTGGGAGGCGCATTGGTTTGAGTTCCTGTGCTTTGGCTATCGCTCCGGCCTCTTGCCTGCTAAGGTCGAAGCTAATAACGTGCCGTTTGACGCTGAGTCTTTGGGCCAAGCGTTCGTGGAGTTCTTAAGCAAGACTTACGGAGCACAGGTCGTGACGTCCACCGTTGATAGTAAGCAACTTGAGATGTCGGATGTGGCAGCGCAGGTTGAGGTGGCGTTACAGACTCCAACTGCGGGCAAGCTTGTTATTACTGCCCAAGCTAGCATCAGGGTACAAAGCGACTGTCTATATCCTTTGGGGCCTGCAAGCTCGGTAATGCAGCGGGTGGAGTATTGGCTCTTGAGCGTGATGTGCTCTGAGCAGGTGTGCGAGGTTAAGGAGGCTGCTGCCCGGTTGTTACGAATGCTGCCCGGCGGGCGTTTTGAGTCGCATATGGTCGAGTTTGCGCGTAAGGTCTTCTCGGTGAATAGAGACGGCTACCCCTTCATCAGGCGTGGTCTGGCTCGTTCACACCAGGAAGTTGCTGCAAGTTTGGTTGCTTTCTTCCCTGAGCTCAGTGAAGATCCTTATTACGTCCGAGAAGCGGGCCGCGCCAAGTTGAATTATATGGACCGCTTCTATATCAAAGCTGTGACCTTGTTCTTGCCGCCGCAGCAGTGGTTTGAGCTCTTTAAGTTGAAACGCAGTGGCAATGATAGTTTTGATGCCAGCAACCTTTTTAACTACTTTTCTGGTTGCTTTCCGGGCTGGGATTTCCTTGAGCGAGACGGTTTTGACAAGGAGATTTTTATTCACTATGTTGCTCTGCGCACACAGTTTGAGATGGGACCCACGTACTTTGCCGCTTTCTGCGATCGGTGCCAGAAACACCGTTGCTGGAAGGATTCCTGCATCGAATTTCTGAGCCGCTTAAGCTACGAGGAGCGTGAGTCTTGTCCTTTGGTAAGTGGCTCTGCTGCGGCTAGATTCGATTATGGTGAAGGGGATTGTCATCATCAGATGTGGCTCTTCGAAAAATCAGCGCAAGCGTTCTTTACGGAGCCGCTTGCGTGCTGGGGGCCCAAAGTAAGTGAGTTTTATTTGGGGCAGTACCTTGATCAGTTTACAGTAGGACAGCACATTGCATTCTTGGAGTTCGATTCGCACGATCCCACTCTCTGCTCATTGGCTTTGTCCTTAGATCCGCAGGTACGAGCGCGCTCAATCGATCGCATCAAGCAACTCATTGATGTCTATGCAGATGATCTTGCCCGCTTAAAGCAACAAGGCTCACATGATTACTACCGGCGCAACGATAGCCGTACAGCGCATTACAATTTGCAGATGCTGCTGCGCTACTTTGACTGGGCCGATGAGCTCAATGAGCTTTGTGCGCGGGCGTTGCCAGCGGCGGCTTAATAGGGGACGGAGGTGTGTCTATGGATAGCCCAGCCTATATCAACGATGAGCTTCTGAAAGCCGCCCTCTTGGGAACCAGCCATCATCCCCTTGAGGTGACAGCTTTGCCTGTTGCGCTCCAAGATGCTGCTACTGAACTCTTGGCGGGTGGTGATAGTGAGGCGGCACTTTTTACCATCATTAATCTGTGCTCAACCTGGGAGCGTGCCAGCAACGAGGGCTTAGTTGAAGTCTCAAGTGAGATTGTTCCGGTCACACCGCCGCAGACGGCAGGTGAGCGCTATATCGCACCGGAATTAATGTCCCGACTGACTGCACCGACGATCAATGCAGTGGCGTGGACGGCTCTCTTAGTACGGCTCCGTGGCAGCGGTCTTAAGGTACCGCCGCACTGCTCTCGGGCTTTTCTGCGTAACTTTAAGCGTTTGCGCCCGAGTCTGCCCCCTTTGTATAAGGATTTCCCAGTGGAGTTCTTGGATCGCAAGGCTCGCTTTTGGTTGCAATATGCCTCTGATGATGGCTTGGTACTTGAACCTCAGTCAAGGGATGACTTGGGTGCCAGCGAGCGTAAGGCTAAGATTGCTGAGCTCTTGGAGCAGGGAGTCTATGATGCTGCTTTGGACTTGCTTGAGCCGTCTTTTTGCGCGCTACCCAAAGCCGTACGTTTAGGCATTTTACAGTTGTGGCAAGCCCACTGGCTCAAGTTTCTGTCCGCAGGTTATCAAGATGGTTTCTTGCCGGTGGGAGTCACTAAAGCTGCACCGCCGCAATTGAGTGCTGAGGCCTTAGGACAAGCCTTGGTGGAGGCTTTGAGCAAAATCTACGGCGCTGAGGTTGCCACCTCAACGCTTGAGTCCAAGCCCGTAGGTATGGCGGATGTAGCCGCGCAAGTGGAGGTGACGCTAAAAACTCCTGCCGCCGTTAAACTGAGTATTGCCACTCAAGCCGCAGTCAGCGTGCAAAGTGAGGGCGCGCGGACCTTGAGGACAGCCAGTTCAGTAGGGCAGCGGGTCGAGCGTTGGCTCATGAGCGTGGTGCGCTCGGAGCGCGTGCTGGAGGTGAAGACGGCGGCCGCACAGCTCTTACGCATGCTGCCGGGCGGGCGCTTGGAAGCGCAAATTGTAGAATTTGTACGCAAGGTGTTCTCGGTGCGCAGCGGACGGCGTAAGCCGGTGCTCAAACGTGAGTTGTCACGTTCGCACCAAGCAATTGCCGCCGAGCTGGTGACCTTTTTTCCTGAACTTGGTGCATCCCGCGATTACACCGAGCATTCGCGTCGTATGAAGCTTAGCAATACGGATCGTGAAATGATCTCGTGCTTGACCTTTTTCTTGCCCATTGAGATGTGGTTTGAGCTCTTCTGCCTCAAGCGCAGCGGTAATGCGAACCATGATGCGACGCGTCTTTTTGCTGCCTTCAAAGAGCACTTTCCAGGCTGGGACTACATTAGATACCGCGATGATGAGCTCAAGATCTACGTGCCCTACCTGCTCCAGCGTATTCAGCTCGAGTTGGGACCAGTTTTCTTTGAAGCTCTCTTTGCTCACTGTGGTGAACAACATATTCTCTACGAAACCCGTCTCTTGATGCTGGGGCAGTTAAGCTACGCTGATCGTGAGCTGTGCCCGCTGGTGAGTGGTCCTCATCGCTTCAACTACAGCCTGTGGGAAAATCCGATGATGCTCTTGATGAAGTCCACGACCAAGTTCTTTACTGAGCCGCTCAGCTCGTGGGGCCCGAAGTTTAGCTCCTTTTACTTCGAGCAGTTCTTGGCGCAATTTGTGGTAGGCCAGCGCCCGAACGCTTACTTTTACTTTAAGAAGTACCAAGCGCCTTACCTCTGCGTGATCGCCTTGTCTTTAGACCCAGAGGTGCGTCAGGACGCGCAACCACGCATCAAGGAGCGCATTGCTGCCTTTACTGAGGAGATTACGCGTTTTGAGGCTCACGGTATGCTGGATCAGTACGACTCTCTTTTAACCTACAGCCGCATTGCGCGTCACGACTTACAGCTGTTGCTGCGTTATTTTGAGTGGGCTGACGAGCTCAAGGCAATGTGTGCGCGGGCGCGGTCTGCTGCCTAAATCTCATTGCGGAGGTGAATTATGGACTCTTTAGATCTTGATGACGAACTAGACATTTTAGATCCTCATGCCCAACTCAACAGTTTCGTGCTCGAGAACTTGCCGGGTCTGGTGCTTCATAATCTACTTGAGCCTGAGGCGCGCATGCTTGAGACGCAGTGTGCGTTGCAAGCCTTACAGGCTGCCTATGAGCAGACTGTGAACGTGCATTTTGACACGACTAAGGCTCAGCAATTGTGCACCGAGCTTCAGGCCGCAATTTGTGGTGCGTTGGGCTCAGCCCAGCTGCTTCCACCGGCCCAATTTGTTGAAATTGATGGCTCGCCGAGCTATCTATCAGAGCGCATGATGACAGAGCTCAATAAGTCCCAGGCGGGCGCAGCTCTCTGGCTTACCTTTTTACCGCAATTAGTTGAGGCTGGGTTGGTGGTGCCACCGGACGCACGCGTCGTCTTCTTGGTGCACTACTTGCGCCTACTGCCACGACTGCATGACCTGTACACGACCTTACCGCTGGAGCTGTTAGGGCCGGTTAAGTTCCAGTTGCCTGAGTACCAAGTGGCAGGGGATAGGGTGGCTTTAGCTGCACCATCTGAGGATGAAGGTGTCTCCTCTGAGGAACGGCAGTGGTTGGGTGGTGATGCCTTGGCCCGGCGCGCGGCTGTTTGTTCCTTGCTGCGCCGCCACGATATGGAGTTACTCCTGACTTGGCTGACTCGCGACATAGGAGCTTTGAGCGTAAAGGAGCAGGTTGAGCTCTTGGAGCTTATCCGTGTGCAATGGCTATTGCAGGTCAGCTTTGGCTATCAGCATAATTGGTGGGCTAAGTCCGCGCCAGTATTAGCTGGGCTTAACCAATTGCTCGGGGTACAGCTTCAAGCGGTCGGGGTTGCCTCTGAGGTTAGGGCCGCCGCCGCCCGCTTGCTGCGGCTGGTGCCGCACTCCAGCTGGGAAGCTGATTGTGAGGCTCTTTTGCCCTCTGTGCTTAAGCTAACTGGTTCTCACGATAAGCTCACCATTAGCTTAAGCGACCGTACTGCAGCTAATGAAGTTTGGGCGCGCTGCTTTCCTGAGCTGAGCTTAGTGCCTTCGTATCAGCATGCTATACCATTCTTGGTCTCACCGCAGGCATGGCTTAAGTTCGGCGTGCTTGAGAGGATATCTGGGAAGCTTAAGACACTGTTTACGGCTATCGCTGCAGGGTTCCAAGATTGGACATTGTTTCAGGAGCACAGCTTGCGTCCGGCCGTGCTGTACTTCATCACACGTATCAAGTACGAATTAGGTCAAGAGGCGTTGGCTTTATTCTTCTCAATCTTTGCTCAGAAGCTACCGGCACCGGTGCTGTTGGACTTAGCTCGGCTCTCCAGCTACGACGAGCGTGAGTCTTGGCCTTTCTTGACCGATCCTGAAAACTATCCGCTGCGCATTAAATGGGTGAGCGACCCTTATCGTGTGGCAATTTTCAATGATGCCGAAACCTTTGTTACGCAGTCAGCTGCCCACTGGGGGCCTAAGTTCAGCCGCAAGATGGCCGATGTGCTGATCACGACTCCAGACCCAGATGAGCGGTGTTGCCAGGCGGTCGCCTTGGCCCTTGATAGCGCGGTGCGGGAGCAGACCGTGCAGGAACTCAAAGAGCGTTTGGCTGGGAAGCGCACTGAGCTCAATCGTATTAAAGCAGAGGTCGCAGCTGAGGGGGCGTCTGCTCGCCTGGAGCGGGCGCGTCATGATCGTATCAAGCGTGAACTTGACCAATGCCAGCATGAATGCGCGCGTCTTAGTCGTTTGCTCGCAGAGCTTACTCACGGCACCGAGCTCAAGCAGCTGGTTGCGAAGGAAGTTGGTCATTAATTTGCTTGCTACTGGGCTAACTGCCGTGCCTGATAAGGGCGCCGGAACCGAACATAAGGGAGATGCCAATGGAACGTCCTTTTTACGTGAGCGATGAGGTCTTAAACACCGCCTTAGTTGGCATCGATAATAAGGCGCTCAATAGCGCTGCGCTGCCAGAGGCGCTGCACGAGGCGGCCGCCGCGATTACAGCTTTAGGGCAAGAGCCAGCTGATACCGCTTGGGCGCTGACGAGCCTCGTCTTTGCCTATGAGTCGGCTTATAACAACTGCCGGGTCAATAGCTTTTCTCCTGAACAAATGATGCAGTATCGCGCGGCCTTAGCGGCCCATGCTGATGCTGCCGGGTCGGCCACTGCTGATGCTGCAGGGCAGGCCACTGCTGCCGCTGCAGGGAAGAGTGCAGCCGAGAACGCAGCGTCAGATGATGCTGCGACCTTGGTTACGCGCATTAAGTTGCACCAAGGACCGCTGCCGGTTGCACCGTGTGCCCCCGAGCCCTCAGGTCAGCGTTACTTGTCTTCTGCGATTATGGCCTTGCTCAATGGTTATCGCTCCAATTCGGTCGCCTGGCTGGCGATTATGGCGCGGCTACATGGCACTGGTCTTAAGGTTCCTTTGCCCCAGCTTAAGTCTTTTTTGGATGCTTACTTTAAGCTGCGTCCTGAGCTTAGTTCGCTTTACGCTGCTTTGCCTTTGGCATTCTTGCCGCAACGCGCGCACTATCTTCTGCCTTACCTGTCGGCGGCTGCCGCATACTCTGGAGATGTTGAGGCAGGAGCAGATGAAAGTAGCGTTGAGCCTACAGCTGAGCCGGGCACGGAGGCTTGGTATGCGCAGCTGACGACGCAATGGCGTCACGGCAGCGCCGCTGAGCGTAAAGGCGCGGTGGCGGCCTTGCTCACACGCTTTGAGTTAGAGCGCGTGCTGGATTTGATCTTGCCGGACTTTAAGACCTTGGCCGCCAGGGAGCGCACTGAGATCTTGGAATTACTCTTGAATAATTGGATCGCGCAGCTCACTCATTGCTATCAAGTCGGGACTTGGGCTCATGACTCTGCTTTGACGCAGCGTCTGGCCTCGTGGCTTGGGGATTTAGTGGCCAAAGATCGCGCGGTTACGGTTAAGACGGCTGCTTCTCAATTGTTGCGCCTGCTGCCCGGCGTCGGTTGGCAAGAGGAAATGTCGGCGCTAGCGCGCAAGGTCTATAAGGCCAATTGGAAAAAAGATAAGTTGAATCTCGCCTATCAGGTTGATCCTGGTAGTGAGGAAGTGGTGACGGCGCTGTGCACCTTCTTTCCTGAGCTTAAGGATGCTTTGGATTATCTCAAGAAGTACCCTAATGCTGCTCATTACCGAGGGAGCGAAGAGGCCTACTTCAGAGGCTTTACCTTCTTGGTGCCCCCGGCTTTATGGTTTGAGCTTTTTGCCCTGGAGCGCTGTGGCGATGATGCGGTTGATGCCGATAAGCTCTTTGCAACCTTTGCCCAGCACTTCCCAGGATGGATTGTGCAAAAGCAAGGCTACCACAGCTGGCGCTTTGCCAATTGCTTTGCTTATCTCATTACGCGTATTCGCTTTGAGTTGGGCGAGGTCTATCTCAAGGCCTTCTATCAGCACTGTGGGGCGATGCTGCCACTAAATGTGGTGCACGATTACATTGCTGGGGCCAGCTATGCTGAGCGTGAGCATTTGCCTTATGTGCGCAATCCTGAACTATATCAGCAGGTCAGCACCACAGAGTCTCATCACCTGTGGAGCCTGTGTAATTGGACGCTATCCTTAGCTTCAGAACCTGCTGCCTGCTGGGGCCCTAAATTTAGCGCCTTTTTCAGTGAGCAACTTTTGGCCTGCTTTGCCTCAAAATCTTTGGCTAAGGCTGGCAGGGTCAGCTACAACCATTATTTCGAGCCACGCTTTAGTGCTATCGGTTTAGGGCTTGAGCCTAAGGTCAAAGCTTTGTTCTGTCTGCGCCTCAAAGAGCGGATTTCTGAGCTCAACACGGAAATTGCTGAGCGTGAAAAGTTGATTGAGCCGCTGAAGATTGCGCGAGCACGTGAGGATATCGCGCTGCGGGAGCGTTATTCCCGTGAAGTTCAGGTGCGCAAGGACGTGGTGGATACGATTAAGCATTTAGTTGAGGCCTGCGGCGCCGCTGAGCGCCTTAAGAGGCTTTGTGCCGCTGAGGTAGAGCGGGCTCGTTTGATTGCCTTTGAAGCTTAGTCTGTGTACGCTTGATTAATGATGCGACTCACAACTTTTCGCTAAAAAGTAGTTGTATTTAAAATGAACTATGCTATTATAGAGACAGGTTAGGTTTGATAAGGAGAGGAAATCGTGGGAACCGATGCCAAATTAACGTCTAGCGAGGTTGAGTCGCTTGCACCCGATGCCTCTTCGCTTAAGTCAGCTAAGGGATTAGTCAAGCAAGCTAAGTGGCCTAAGCTTGAGTATTCAGAGCATGCTTTGTGGGGTGAGTGCCAAGGTAGTGGCAAGAACCCTTATGTCGCCATGGTCGATATGTCCCAGCCGGATATCGCCTTTAAGTGCTCGTGCCCAAGCCGCAAGTTCCCATGCAAGCATGGCTTGGCTTTGCTCTTGAACTTTGTCGAGCATAAAGATTGGTTTGTGGCTGG
The DNA here is from genome assembly GCA_944390115.1 of uncultured Anaerobiospirillum sp. Classification (GTDB taxonomy): domain Bacteria; phylum Pseudomonadota; class Gammaproteobacteria; order Enterobacterales; family Succinivibrionaceae; genus Anaerobiospirillum. The sequence continues at coordinate 7,300 of CALXOW010000027.1, read as the reverse complement.
GACTGAACCGCCCCATGTCGCCGAGTGGCGCGACAAGCGCGCGGCTAATGCTGAGAAGAAGGAACAGCGCGCGCAAGAAAAGCTCGACAAGGCCAAGGAAGCTCTGGTTAAAGCGCAAGAACAGGCCGCTGCGGTGGCTGCTGGTAAAGCCCCTAAGGCTAAGAGCAAGACCTTGCTCAAGCGCGAGGCCGCGATTGAAGAAGGTATCGCTGAACTTAAGCTCTGGCTTAAGGACTGTATGCGCAATGGCTTGCTCAACGTCATGGACCGGCGCTTTAAGGATATTGAGCATCTTAAGCGGCGCTTGGTTGATGCCAAGGCCCCCGCTTTGGCCAATATACTGGGTGCGGCCTTGCAATATGACTGCTCCACCAACGAAGGGCGCCGTCAGTACTTAAAGCATCTGTCGCGGCTCTATCTCATTGCCTCGGCCTTTGAAAATCGTGAGCAATTGGCTCCGGCCTGGCAAAGCGAAATTGCCCGCTTGGTGGGGATTCCGACGCCCAAGGAGGAGGTGCTGGCTGCGGCCATCGTAGCCCAAGGAGGTAAGGATGTTGCGCCTGAGACGGTGTTAGTGCTGGCCGATATTCCTTACGCGGTCTCCAATGGCACCAACCACAAATACTTTTGCTATCGCGTCGCGCGCGCGGAGTTTGGCGCCTATATGCTCTTTGTGCCGTCTAATGCCCAAGCGGCCGCCGCCATGGCCGAGCGTCCATTGCCTGTAGGGACAGTGCTGCAAGCTAAGGTTTACCCATATCCGGGCGTGCCGCAAGTACCGCGCATCTTGTTAGAAGAGCGCACCCTGTTGGCCCAATCGGAGCAGGTTGAAACTTGCTCGAGTGACTTCTTAGTGGAGGAGGAGGCTGAGCAAGAGGCGGCGCGTGAAGAATCAATGAGCTTTGCGTCCTCCCCTCCCCGCACTTTAAGTGCGGCTGATGAAGCGGGGATTGAGCAGGCGCTGCAGGGAGTCGTTACGACGGCGGCAGAGCCTCAGTCTCAAGCCTGCTGGCGCGCGCTCAAGGGAGTTGCGGGCTTGGCACCTGCGGTTGAGGGTATGTCGCAGTACCTAGCGCAAAATCCTTTTGCCGATTTCTATCCGGTCATCATTGAGCAGGCGAACTTTGCCCAGCAAGGCAGACCGCGTACCGGTACGTGGTACCTGTGCGATCGTGAGGGGCGGGCGCGGCTCTTATCTGGGCGCAAGGAAGTGCTGCATGACCAAGTGGTGACGTGCTTGATGCACACCGGGGGCGCACCTTTCACCGCGATCGTGCTCTTAAACGACGTGGACACTATTTTGTGCGGTATCGTCTTTGAAGGTCGGTACCTGTCACTTACTTATTCTGAGCCTAAGTCTTAACCAGTTTTCATTAATAAGGGGAATGTCATGAGCAACTTACTGCGGCAACACGCCGAACAGCAATTTGCAGAGGAGCTCCATGAGCTCAAGCAAGCTGAAAAGAATCCCGTACCAGAAAACTGGGAGCTCTCGCCCCAGTCGGTCGTGACCTATATTATGGGTGGTACCTTGCCTAACGGTTTTGAGGTCAGCCCTAAGTACATCGGCAATCGCCGCTTAATTGAGATTGCGGTTGCCACCTTGGTCACCGATCGTGCCTTGCTCTTATATGGCCTGCCGGGTACCGCCAAGAGCTGGGTCTCCGAGCACTTAGCCGCTGCCATTTCGGGCAATTCCACCTTGATTGTTCAAGGTACCGCCGGTACCGGTGAAGAAGCGATCCGCTACGGCTGGAATTATGCCAAGCTCATCGCCGAAGGCCCATCTGAGGGCGCCCTGGTGCGCACCCCAGTCTATACCGCGATGCAACAAGGTAAGATTGCCCGTATCGAAGAGCTCACCCGTATTGGCTCGGATGTCCAAGACACCTTGATCACCATCTTGTCGGAAAAGGCGTTGCCGATCCCAGAGCTCAACGAGGAAGTCCAAGCAATTCGCGGCTTTAACGTGATTGCGACCGCCAATAACCGTGATAAGGGCGTCAACGAGCTCTCCAGCGCCTTAAAGCGTCGCTTCAACACCGTGATCCTGCCGCTACCGGCTACGGCGCAAGAAGAAGTCGATATCGTACGCCGCCGCGTCGAGAGCTTTGAAGAGGTGATGCAGCTGCCTGCTGAAAAGCCAGCCCTGGCCGAAATCGAGCGGGTAGTCACGATCTTCCGTGAGCTGCGTGAGGGTAAGACTGCCGATAACAAGTCCAAGCTCAAGAGTCCATCGGGCACCTTAAGCACTGCTGAGGCCATCTCGGTGGTCAACAATGGCCTGGCGATGGCCGGTTACTTTGGTGATGGCGTCATTCGCGCGAGCGATTTAGTGTCAGGTATCTACGGTGCCGTGGTCAAAGACCCAGTCCAAGACAAGGTGGTCTGGGAGGAGTACCTTGAGACCGTGGTCAAGCACCGCAGCGATTGGAATGATATCTACCGCGCCGCACGTGATTTAGAGTAATCCACGCTTAATCCTACGTAAGTCCCACGTTTTGCCCAAAGGGGGTAGCCATGTCTGTCACACTATTAGGTATTAGACACCACGGTCCAGGCTCATGCCGTCACGTGGTGCAGTACCTCAATGAGCTCAAGCCTGACCTCATTTTGCTTGAGGCGCCCAGCGATGTTGCCCCCATGCTCGACTTTGTGCCGACCTTAACCCAAGCTCAGGAGAGCCCGCTGCCGCCTGCGTTAAGTCAAAAGGCTGAAGATAAGCCTGAGGTTAAGGAAGGTGAAACTAAGCCCCAGCCGCTGCCTGACATGTTGCGTCCACCGGTAGCGCTGATGGCCTATCAAAGCGATCAGCCTAAGAACTCAGCCTTCTATCCTTTTGCCGAGTTTTCACCGGAGTGGCAAACCATGCTCTATGGCAAGGAGCACGGGGTCGAAGTCCGTCCCTTTGATCTGCCGCTAAGCTACACCTTGGCGGTGCGCGCGGCGCAAATAGCCAAGGAAGAGGAGGCCGCTGCGGCACTTGCGGCGCAATTAGCTCAAGAGACGGAGCATGCTGCCGCTGAGCAGACAGCTGGGCAGACTGCGGCTGAACAGTCGGCAGGGCAAGCTGCGGCGGCAAAGCAAGAAGAACAGGATGCTGGGCAGGTACTTACCGCTGAGACTGAGCTCAAAGATGAAGCTCAAGGGGCAGAACCAGCGGATGCTGAGGCCCAGGATAGCCCAGAGCATTTGGTGGCCGATCCTTTTGATTACCTCGCCGAGCTTGAGGGCATGGCCGATGGTGAGCAATGGTGGGAAAGTCGCATTGAGCAGCGCTTGGAGAGCAAGGATATCTTTGCAGCAGTTGAGCTGGCAGTTACCGCTTTGCGTGAGAACTTGCCTGAGCACTCGAGCAAGCGCGACTTAGTGCGCGAGGCTTGGATGCGCAAGGAATTGCGCGCGGCCGTGAAGGAGGTTGGGGCCGAGGGCAAGATCGCGGTGGTCTGCGGTGCTTGGCACGTCCCGGCGCTAGCGCAGCTTGCCTCCTTTAAGGTCAAGGACGATAACGCCTTAATTAAGGAACTGCCAAAGCCTCTTAATAAGAACAAGGTCGGGATCACTTGGATTCCGTGGACTTATAGCCGCCTCTCCTATTACTCCGGCTATGGCGCGGGCATCAACGCTCCAGGCTGGTACCACCATGTCTTCTTGCACCCTGATGACGATGGTACGCTCTGGCTAACGCACGTCGCGGAAGTGCTGCGCGGCGAGGGCTTTGACATCTCGGTGGCGCATGTCATGGAGGCCGTGCGCTTAGCCCGTACTTTAGCGGCGCTGCGTGGGCTTAATCATCCTACGCTCGCGGAGTTTAACGAGGCCGTGACTACGGTGATGGGCATGGGCGATGACGTTGTCCTGCGCTCGGTCGCGCGCGCCTTGGTCATTGCTGACCGCATTGGCACTATTCCCAGCAAGGTGCCGATGGTGCCGCTCTTAGCTGATATTACGGCCACCCAAAAGCATTTGCGCCAGCCTTTTGTCGAAGGGATCAAGGAAGTGATCTTGGATCTGCGCAAGCCCCTTGATTTGGAGCGCAGCGTCTTCTTCCATCGCTTGAATCTGCTGGGTATTGCCTGGGCCAAGGAAGAAGAAGCCTCAGGACGCGGTACCTTCAAAGAAAAGTGGCAGCTGGAATATCGTCCTGAGCTCATCGTACACATTATTGAGCGCGCCATCTACGGTAACACCTTGCTCGAGGCAGTGGTCAACTATGTCCAGGCTCAGATGCAAGAGCATCCCGAGCTCCAGTTTATTACCAAGCTGCTCGAGCAGGTTATGACCTGTGATCTGCCTGATTTGGTCGCGCAAATGAGTGCGCGCATCAATGACTTAGCAGCGCAAGCTTCGGATATGCACGTTCTGCTTGAGAGCTTGCCGCCTCTTTGTGCGGTGGTGCGCTATGGCAATGTGCGCAAGTTCGACTTTAGCGCGGTGCGCGACATGCTCGAGACTATGCTCACGCGTATCAAGGTCGGTGGCTTTCTCATGTGTATCAACATCAATGATGATGCCGCCCGTGAGCTCAAAGATCACTTAGGTCAGGTCAACCTGGCGCTCAACACCTTAAACGATGAGGCGTGCAGTAAGATTTGGCATGATTTCATTACCAAGGTTCAGGCCTCAGGCAAGGTGCATCCGCTTATCTCGGGTTGTAGCACGCGCCTGATGCGCGATCACCACACGATCACTAATGAGCTCATCTTGCAGGCCTTAAGCTATTACTCGTCGGTCGGTAATACCCCTAACGATATCGCTTTTTGGTTTGAGGGCTTCCTTGAGAACTCGGGCACGGTGCTGCTGTTAGACGACGTGCTCTGGGGCTTGGTCAATAGCTTTATCTGCAATCTCGACGACGAGAGCTTTACGCAGGTACTGCCGATTCTACGCCGTACCTTTGCAACCTTTGAGCAACATGAACGCACTAAGCTCGGCCAAAAAGCCAAGAACTTTGACCCGGATAAAGCTACGCAAACATTGCCGGTGGCGGCAGCAAACTCAGGGCTACCTGACGATAAGCTGGCACGCCCAGTTATCAACTTGGTGTGCTCGTTCTTGGGTGTGAACTTGCCTGCGGCTTAATGCGAGGAGTAATCATGGAAGGTGAAAATCTGACACGCTGGCGTCTCGTGTTAGGCGGTGATAATAAGTGCGATGGTACTGGCGCAAGCTTAAGTAAGGAGCAAGAGCGCGTTGACCTGGCGTTATCAGCACTTTACGACGGGCAAATGAGCCGCTACAAGAAGGGCCGAGGGCAAAATGGTAAGCAAGACAAGCAGCGGGGTGGCAGCGAGGGCTCGGCGCCGTATGTGGCGACCTGGCTCGGGGAAATCCGCGACCTCTTTCCGCAGTCGATCGTTAAGGTGTTGCAACAAGACGCAATCGACCGTCTTCATTTAACTGAGCTCTTAACTGAGCGTGAGATGCTCGAAAACGTGGTGCCAGATGTGCACTTGGTGGCGACCTTGATGAGCTTGGGGCAGCTCGTGCCGGAGCAAAACAAGGATTTGGTGCGCCAAATTATTGCTAAGGTGGTCGAGGAGCTCAAGAAAAAGCTGCGTACTCCGCTCGAGCAAGCGGTGATTGGCGCGCTCAATAAGTCCGTGCGCAAGCGCCATCCGCGTGCTAACGAAATCAATTGGGACGCGACTATTCGCAAGAATTTGCGTCACTACCAGCAAGATCTGCACACCATTATCCCTGAGGAATTGGTGGGCTATGGGCGCAAAGGGCGCAAGCTCAAGGACATTGTGTTGTGTATCGACCAAAGTGGTTCGATGGGCACTTCGGTGGTGTACTCTGCGATCTTCGGCTCGGTCTTAGCGGGTATTCCGGCGGTGAGCACGCGCTTGGTGTGCTTTGACACCAGCGTGGTCGATTTAACCGACCATCTTCACGATCCGGTCGATGTGCTCTTAGGCGTGCAATTAGGGGGCGGCACCGACATTGAGCAGGCCCTGACCTATAGCAAGGGCTTAATCACGCGCCCTGCTGACACCATTATGGTAGTGATCACCGACCTCTACGAGGGCGGCGATAGCAAGCGCATGTATCAGCGCTTTGCCGAATTGGTCGCAAGTGGCGTGCAAGTCGTGGTGCTCCTGGCCTTAAGTGATGATGGTGCGCCTAGCTACGACCAAAAGGCGGCCCAGTATCTGGCCAGCCTCGGTGTCACCTCCTTTGCCTGCACCCCAGATCTGTTCCCAGATCTCATGGCCGCAGTCATCAATAAACAGGACTTAAGCTTCTGGGTGGCACAGAACATCACCACCGATAAGAAGGCTTAGCCCCAACGAGCACCAAGCTTAGTACCTACGAGCGCCCAGGCGCGGCTTGCCGCGCCGCGCTGAGCAAAGTGTGTCAGCTGCAGCTTTTAGCCAGGAGCCACGCGCTGAGAGCCAGGGCTTAGTCGTGGTTAATCTTTTTGAGGCTTAGGACAAAGCTCTGGCGCTTCTTGAAGGAGATAAACAAGAAGAGGAACATGCACAGCATCAAGAGGCCAGCGGTGATGATTTGGCCGATGAGCGGGCTGGCTAACACGCCGTTCTTGGTCATAGCCATGATGCAAGGGATGGCGACAAAGAGGAAGCTGATGAGCAGCACGCGAATGTAGCGCACCATGGCTTCGTTCGGGCTATTGCGGCGTGCGCGATCGGTCGGAATAGCCATGCGCTGGTTGTGCTGAGCTTGGTATTTCGGACCGTTTACCAAGGCCGGGCGGGCGGTGTAGCGAAACAGGGCGGTCTTGACGCCCGGGCGCGTGACTACCTCCAGCTTTAAGTCGAGCAGCGCGTTGACCTTGCACTCAATGGCCTTTTCGATCAGGGCCGAACGGCACTCGCGCTCAGAGCCGCCTTCAGCTGCGATTAAGAAGCGGCGCTCATCGCGCACCGTATCGTGCTCAGGATAGTGGGGCGTAGGGGCTAAACCAACCTTGTCGTTGGCATAGTTCAAGGCCTTGACCGCAGTAAGCTTAGCCTTGCCAGGGCTAAAGAAGGAAGGATTACTCTCAGGCTCAATCTCGGCATCACTGCCTACGACTAAGGCCGGGTCTGAGGCAAAATCAGCACAAGGCGCACGATAAGTGGCCGCCTCTTTATCGAGGTAGACGTCGACGTAGCCTTGGTCTTGCTTGACCGCAATGATGGTGCCCAGCATGTTATCCTCCTAATCGGCTCCCACAGAAAGCTAAGCGATTATAGCACGCGGGGCTTGGTCGCTCAGTGATGATGTCAACGCATCCTCGGAAATAAATCAGGCCGCAAGGCCCTCTTCCTTAGATGCCATCCAACGAGCATAT
>CALXOW010000026.1 GCA_944390115.1 uncultured Anaerobiospirillum sp. | reverse complement strand
AGGGAACCCTTCACTATTGGTCGCATCCTAAAAAAAAATTCAAACTTTTTTGTGAAAACTCTGTTGACAATTAAAGGCAGCTATATCTTAGGCGCGGCGATGCAATCGGCCTTAGATCTCTACATCGCTAAGGCTCAAGCCAGTCAAGCGCTGCAAATTGCCACCCCCGAGCAAGTTCAGTACTCCAACTCGGTCATGCACTATATCGCCCTCTACTTGCTGGCCTTAGTGCTGACGATCGTCGTTATCTGTGCCACGACCATTATTGCTTTGCTCACGACTCCTGATACTAGCGGCGCGCGCGTCTTGGAGTTTGAGCGCATCGTGCCTGCGGTCATCACCTTGCTGGTGAAAAATTTACCCGGCATCGCCATGATCTTGGCCCTGATGTACGGGGTGCTGATGACGGTGGAGCGCTACTATGCCCACTATCGTGTGATCGCGGTGGAGGCGATGGTCTTAGGGCGCACTTACTTTGATCCGAGCATTTGGTTTTTGCTCTTGCGCGGCTACTTGGTCTATGCTTTCCTCCTGAGCCTAGTCTTAGTCCTGATTATGGGCTGTGGCCTGTTAGCTCAAAGCCATCACAGCGTTAAAACCCCTAAGCCGGGAGCTCATTAGCCATGTACGTTAAAGAAACGATTTTGCCTCTGCTCACGCAGTACCATGTGCCTTACCACCTCTACGCGCACGAGGCGATTGCGCACGGGGACATCACGGTCGAGTTACCGGCGATGCAGGGCACGATGCTCAAGAACTTGGTCTTGACCAATAAGCATCACGACCTCTATCTCTTCACCTTGCCCTTAGATTACCGTGCCGACTTAAAGGCGCTCTCCAACATTCTGGGCGTGCCACGCTTTAGCTTTGCTAAGCCCTCGGATCTGGCCTTAATGGGCATTCCTCCGGGGCATGTCAGCCCATTGTGCCTGCTCAATGACCAGGGCCATCTCTTCCACTATGTCCAGCCGGTCGAGCTCGACCAATTTGACTTGGTCAATTGCCACCCGCTCGACAATCATTTTTCGATTGACATCAAGCGTACCGACCTTGAGCAGCTGGTGCAAAACTCCGGGCACACCGTGACCAAGGTTCCCGGTGCGGTGCAGGTACCAAACTAATGGCCGAGCGTATTTACTGCTTTGCGCCCTTTATTCCGAGTAATGCTCAGGTCTTGATCTTAGGCTCAATGCCTTCGGTCAAGTCCTTGGAGCAGGGCTTTTATTACGCGCATCCGCAAAACCGCTTCTTTAAGATCATCGCGGTGCTGCACACCAAGTGGCGCGCCCAAAAGGCAGGGCACGAAGTAGCGCCCAGTGTCCTGAGCACGGTGGCACAGCGCCAAGCGGCGCTGAGCGATCTGGGCATTGCGCTTTATGATGTGGTGGCCTCCTGCGAGCGTGAGGGCTCGTTAGACAGCAAGATCAAGCACTACGATTACGCTGATATCTGGGGCTTATTGCAGCAGCACCCGAGCATTAAGACTGTGATCACCAATGGCGGCTTTGCCAAGACCCATTTCACCAAGTCGACCCTCAAGCCCCACCAAGCTGAGCTCAACTTTGAGTTTGTCGCGTTGCCTTCAACCTCACCGGCGCACGCTGTGCCCTTTGCCACCATTTTGGCGCAATATGAGCAGGTCTTGGAACCCTTGGTTGTATCAGCCGTTTAGGCTCTATCCGCACTGATTCAAGTCTCATCCGGTCTTTAGTAGAGGGCTGGGGTGCTGTGTTTGAGCTCTCTGGGGGCCTTCGCTTGAGGTTAGGGCCTCGGGGAGGATAGCTTGCCTTGGCGCGTGGTTACCTGTTTTCGGGCTAAGTCAAATAGCTTAAGATAGGGGCTAACGATGTTCTGGGTGGGAGCACTGGAGGTGGTGTTATGGCACAGATGAGATTAGGCGCAATGGCATTGGTGCTGGGCCTGACCCTGCTGATGGGCCCCAGTGCTCAGGCGGCTCAACCTAAGGCTCAACCTAAGACCTTTACCGTGGAGCGCTCCTTTAGCGTCAGCCATGTGCAGGTGCCGCCTATTTGTGAGCTCGAGCAGTTCAAGACCACCTGTACGCGCCTGGTTAACTACTATGTGCGCCGCTTTGAGCGCGAGATGGTGAGCCACATCAACCTCAACTTTGACGCCGAAGATCCTTTTTCCGCGCACGCTCATATGGGCCGTCAGCACGAGAAGTCGGTGCAAAATGTCACGATGAGTGCCTACTCGCATCCAGACGAGCCGATCCTAACCTTGTTCTCGATCTTCAAGCAAAAGATTGTGGGGCAAGAGGCGGAGATTCTCTTGGTTGAGACGATCAACTTCGATGTGAAGAGCGGCAAATCGATTCGCTTCAATCAGCTCTTTGAAAACCCGGAGCTGGCGGCGATGCTCTGCGCCCGCGCCATTGAGGCCAAGTATCAGTCACTGCGCTCACCGCTCTTGCCGGTGGTAATTAGCGCCACCGAATTTAGCCCGAGCAACTTCATTATCACGCAGCGTGGCCTGCGCTTCTTCTTCGCCCCTGGCTTAGTTAAGCCTAATTCCACCACCACCGAGAGTATGCTCATTCGCATCGAGGCGCTGCAAAGTGCCAAGCCAATTTCCAAATGGTGGTCGGGCAAGGTTGATGAAATCACCGAGGAACAACGCCAAGCCTTGGCTCACTCGAGCTTAAGCGGGGTCATCCACCTCGATGATGATATGCCTGGCGCCACTGAGGTGCAGGCAGCACAGCGCTTAGCCCAAAGCCAGCGCAATGCCCAGGAAGCAAAAGAGGCCGCCGAGCAGTCGGCCGCTGCCATCGAGGGTAAGTCCGTGACCGATGCTGTGGCCGCGCCGCACCAAGGTGAAGCTGTGGCCGCCCAGCCACCACGTCGTTAGGCTCGCCCCTGCGGCCACGCTGTAAGTCCCGCCCCTGCGGCTATGCGGTTAGGTCGGGGGCCATGCCGTTAGGTCTGTGCCCTTGCGCTTGGGTCAGCGCCATGCTGTAAGGCTGGTCGCGCTCCGACTGAGTGGTTACCTTGGCTCTTAGCTGGGTCTTGCTGTGGTTAGCAGGGCGGTGCTTGAGGGGGTAGGGGCCAAATGGGCGGGTTAGCTCACACTTTTCACTTAATCTCAGAATTAGGGGCTATGGCTGTGCGATTTTGTGCAGCCATGTTGCTATGATGGTCAATTGTGGCTGCGCTTGCAGCTTGGGACCTCAAGCATGGTTCACGTGTAGGTATAGTACCTATCTGGAGCTAAGGACGGATTTTGGGTGCTCTTTACTTGCGCGCTAGTTGAGCTTTGCTAGGCCCGCCAGACTAATTGCCTTTTAGGAGATTAAGATGGGCGACTTTGACCTTGGTATTGTTAAAAATCCGCGCGTCTTTGAGCAAAATCGCTTAGCCCCGCACTCAGATCATTTGTGCTACGCCAATTACCAGGAAATGATGGATGGTGCGGGCAGCTCGCTGCGCCAAAGCCTCAACGGCACCTGGTTATTTCACTACGCCTTGAATTTTGGTCAAATGCCTAAAGGCTTTGAGCAAGATGACTTCGATGTCAGCGGCTGGTCGTCTATTAAGGTTCCTGGCCACTTTGAAACTCAGGGCTTTGGTAAGCCTCACTATACCAACGTCGCTTACCCATGGGATGGCCGCGAGCAAGTGCGCCCAGGTGAAATCCCACAGCGCTTTAATGCAGTTGGTTCCTACGTCACCTTCTTTGAGTGCAGCTCCAAGTGGCAAAATTGCTTTATCTGCTTTGAAGGTGTCGATTCGGCCTACGCCGTGTACTTAAACGGCCACTATGTGGGCTACGCCACCGGTTCCTTTACCCCATCTGACTTTGATTTAACCCCATATCTGCGCCCAGGTACCAATCGCCTGGCCGTACGCGTCTTCAAGTACAGCTCGGGCTCGCACTTAGAAGATCAAGACTATTGGCGCTTATCGGGTATCTTCCGTGGGGTTTACCTCTACACCAAGCCTGCGATCTATCTTGAGGATATCTTCGTCAAGCCAAGCTGGGATGATACCTATACCAAGCCTTTACTTTCGGGTACGCTCAAGTTAAATGCTCCGGGTGCCGTCCAACTCTATCTGTGCGATGAAGAGCGCCGCGTCTGCTCCAAGGCCGTGCTGGTAGAGCAAGCTGGGGTCGATGTCCCATTCTCACTTGATTTAACCGGCTTGAACTTAAAGCCATGGTCTGCGGAGAAGCCACATCTTTATCGTTTGATCTGCCAAGTGATCTCGCAAGATGAGGCGGCACGCGTCAACTTCCATTGCGAAGGTGAGGGCGCTTATGATGCCCAAGAGGCCAACGAGAGCGCCGCTAAGAACGCGATCTTCGAGTTAGATGAGCCTTCGTTTGGTATCTGCACCTTAAAGCTGGGCTTCCGCCGCTTTGAGCTGAAAGATGGCATTATGTGCTTAAACGGCAAGCGCATCGTGTTCCATGGTGTCAACCGCCATGAGTTCTCAGCCGTGGGCGGCCGTACCGTCTCCGATCAAGAGACCTATAGCGATCTCTTGACCATGAAGCGCAATAACATCAATGCCGTTCGTACCTCGCACTATCCAAACTCCAGTGCCCTGTACCACTTATGCGATGAGTTAGGCCTCTATGTCATCGATGAAACCAACTTAGAGACGCACGGCACTTGGCAGTGCTTAGGTCAAGACCATTGCGATGAGTACACCTTACCAAAGGATCACCCAGAGTGGCATGACGCCGTGCTTGCTCGTGGCCACGCTATGGTCGAGCGCGATAAGAATCACGCGTGCATCCTGATTTGGTCGTGCGGCAATGAGTCCTATGGTGGTAGCACGATCTACGATTTAAGCCAATTCTTCCGTGAGCGTGACCCTTCGCGTTTAGTCCACTATGAGGGCTTATTCCACGACCGCAGCTACAATGCGACCTCAGATATGGAGTCGCAGATGTACACCACGGTGGCCGACGTCGAGAAGTTCTTAGCAGAGCACCCAGATAAGCCATTTATCATGTGCGAGTACACCCACGCCATGGGTCAATCGTGCGGTGGCATGAAGCTCTACACTGATCTTTCTAAGCGCAACCCACGCTATCAAGGCGGCTTTATCTGGGACTATAAGGACCAAGCCTTCTTGGTACAAAACCAGGCTGGTGTCGAGTACTACGCCTACGGTGGTGACTTTGACGATCACCCAACCGAGTTTAACTTCTCGGGTAACGGTATCACCTATGCTGACGGCTCTGAGACCTCCAAGATGGCCGAGGTTAAGTTCAACTATCAGGACTTCACCTTAGAGCCAAATTGTGACACCATCAAGATCACCAATTACTCGCTCTTCACCAACACCGAAGAGTTCATCTTACGCGTCCGTCTGCTCTTAAACGGCACGGTTGTTTCCTCCTACACTGATTCGGTTGCCTGCGCTCCAGGTGAGTCGGTCGAGGTTAAGACCAATTTGGCGCTGTTAGATGAGAATGTCGCCAATGGCAACTTCGACCAAAACGCCGAGTACATCATCCAAGCTTGCTTGGAGTTAGCCGAAGAAACCCCATGGGCTGACGCCGGTTTTGATGTCGCCTTTGGTGAGGGCATTATCTTCAAGCCAGAGCAGTACATCGTGCTGCCACAAAAGTCAGGTGACTTGGAGCTTCTTGACACTGGCTTTAACTACGGCGTCGTGGGCAAGAACTTCCGCGTCCTCTTCTCCAACGGCGTGGGTGGCTTAGTCAGCTATCAAGTCGGCGGTATCGAGTACTTGGGCGATATGCTCCGTCCTAACTTCTGGCGTGCCCCAACTGATAACGACAATGGCAATAAGATGGCCTTCCGCGATGGCGTATGGCGTAATGCCGGACGCTTTGCTAAGTGCGTAGGCCATGAAGGCAAGCTCTTAGAGCACTGCGCTCAGATTAGCTACAAGCTGCAGCTGGCAACCTTGCCGGTTGAGGCCTATGTCACCTTGACCTACAGCGTCTATCCATCGGGCCAAATCCAGGTCGACCTTGATTACACTAAGGCCGAGGGCTTACCAGAGCTGCCTGAGTTTGGCGTCTTGATGCCGCTCAAGTCGCACTTTAGCGATCTCGATTACTACGGCCGTGGCAGCTATGCTAACTACCCAGATCGTAAGGATGGCTACAAGTTAGGCTTCTACAGCACGAGCACGGTCGATGAGTTTGAGCTCTACTTAAAGCCACAAGAGTCGGGCAATCACTGTGACACCCGCTACTTCATCCTGCGTGATGATAAGAGCGATCACGGCATGATCTTCTCCTGTGTTAATAAGCCATTTAACTTCTCGGCCTTACCATGGAGCCCAACTCAGATTGAGGAAGCCCGTCACCCATTTGAGCTGCCAGATATCAACTACACCTATGTTAAGTTGAACTCGGCCATGATGGGTATCGGTGGTGACGACAGCTGGGGTGCTCCGGTCTTAGATCAGTACAAGGTACCAAATCAAGACCTGCACTTAAGCTTCGTATTCCAAGGCTTCTAAGCTGAACTAAGCTGAACCAAGCCGAAGTGGCTGGCGCGCACGATTGCGCGCCACAAAAAAGCTCGCACTGCGGTGCGGGCTTTTTTACCATGGCTTGGCCAAATTATGTTTTACTATTGATTTGAACCATCCGTTTCTTCATTGAGCCTAACTTAGCATCTACAATACTGAAAGTTGCAAGAAGCTTAGGGCGTAAGCCTCAAGCTCAGCACCAAAGCAGTGTCGAACGCTGCTTTGTTACTTGCGGTCATTTCACCTAAGGAGCGCGTCATGCCTTCACGTTCAGATTCCGATCACACTAAGCGCACTCAGACTGGGACTCAGTCTGACGTAACGCCCGAGCAAAAGAGCGTGGAGCAGCCGGATATCTCATCGGACGATAATTCGGCCTTACTAGACGCCTTGGCCTCAGCGCTCGACGACGACGCAGCTGCAGCCGAAGCGGCGGCCGCCGCAGCGGACCAAGCAACGGAGCGCGCCGCTGCGTCAGATGCTGACTCGGATGAGGCCGTAGATGATGCAGACTCGGATGATGCAGGCTCGGATGAGGCTGCGGTAAGCGCGGTAATGGATGCTGATCAGGCAGATGCTGCACCGGTTGATGACGCCGCTGAGGAGGTAGCTGCGGATGCGCCGGAGGCGGGGGCCGGGGACGAGGCGGCACCGGCGGCGCAGGCGCTCACCGAGGAGAGCGGCGCGCTGGCAAGCGAACTGGCCTTAGACGATGGGCGGCGCTTGGATCCGTGGTTTAGCCCGCAAAATGGCGTGGGTCCGGCGACCCAGCTCTATCATCCTGGTGAAGACCCGTGCCCGGTGCTCCATGAACGCTCGGATTGGGCCCCGTCACGGGAGGCGCGGGCGACGATTGCGCACGCCTCGGGCGCGACCTTCGATCCGTCCTATGTGCTGCCGGAGCTGTCAGAGCTTAAGGCTAAGTGCCCTGAGTTTGCCACCCGCCTTAACAATGAGCTGCTCTCGGGCTCCAATCAGCTCTTCAATGAGCTCGTGCTCTATCACAACTTAGAGCAGCTGGGCACGAAGTCAATCCCTGATTTAAACGCCGCTGAGCTGCGTAAGCTCATCGCCGATAGCTTGAAGTCGCTGAACTTTGCTCAGCTTGATGAGTACTGCAAGCTCTTCTGGGGCCTGCCGCCCAAGCGCGAGGACGAGCTTAAGGATAAGCTGCGTAAAGCCTACGAAGTGCTGGAGCGCAACCTGTTAAACCACCTTTATTTAGTGGCGCAGACCACTAACCTCGCGCCCTTGCCGCCGCTGCAATTAGACAATGCCGCCGCGCGGCGCCAGTGGTTTAGCGCGATGTGGTCGAAGTTCTACCTAAAAGGCGACTACCGTGAGGAGCATAAGACGGTGGGCCGCATCTTAAACCACGTGAGCGCGCTGTTAAACGCGCCGTCGGCGGTGTGGCTTTTGACCGAGTTTGAGCCCGAAGATCTGTCCGCTGGCGCCGATGTGATGCGCGATCTGGTCTTTACCACTTACGCTCAGTACGAAGATGATATCCGCACTTTCTTGGCGTCTTATCCGCTCACCGATCCCAAAGAGCTCGATGAGGTCATCTTCTACGCCTATTTACTGGCCGATAAGACCCATTTGGAAAGTGACTTTGACCAATATGAGGCGCTGGTGCAGCTGTCCAGTCAGCTCACCTTATTTAAGATGCTCGCTGGCGCCTTCTGCCATAAGTCCAACTTCGAGTCTGATTTAGTCAATTACGTCAATCGCTATGTCGGTAAGGACGGCCTAAGCGGCGCTTTAGAGCCGCGTGAGGACAGTGATCTGGCCTCCAGTATCTTAGGCAGCGGTTCGATCTTTAAGACCCAGTACCGCAATTGCACTGAGTTTAAGCGCTTATTGCCTCATGTCTATGGCCTGCACTTTTGCTATTTAGATAGCGTCTTACAGCTGAGCTTAAATGGCCTTGATGGCTATAACTTGCCGTGCTCGCATCTTCGGGTGCATTTGTTTAACTTAACGCGCCTGACCAATACTATCTACATTAAGCGCGCCGACCATTGTGCCCATTTATCGACCTTAGACCACAATCTGAGTTTTGTCAGCCCCTTACAGGGCTATCTCTTTGGCCAAGATGCCTTGGCGGCCGGGCGCCGTGCGGTTAAGGAATTTATCTGGCGCACCCAAGATAAGGATAGCGCGGGCGTCTTTTACTATCAGCTCTTGTCCGCTGAGTCCAAGGGCATGGGCTATGAGTCCTCGTTGCCTGAGTATCACAAGGCTTTAGAGCTCTTTAAAGAAAGCCTCAGTGAAGCGCTCTCCTCGGGCAAATTCACCCCCGAAATGGAGAAGTGGGCGCTGCACCTTTATGTCAAGCAGCGCATTATCGAGCACTTAACGCCGGTGGGGGTACCGGTGTCGGGCTTTGCGGGCAATCGCGTGGGCCAGCACTCGAGCGAAAATCTGCGCGCCTATATGGAGCTGGTGTGCAATTATGTGCTCTTCCGCCAAAACTTGGTCTTCAAGCACTATATGGCAGCGCAGCGCTCCAAGGACTTGTACGAGGCCGAGCTGCGGTGGGCCGCGCAGCAGGTGGCTGCTCAGCCTAATGGGGCTCAGGGCGCTCAGCCTAATGGGGCTCAGGGCGCTCAGTCGAATGCGCGCCCGCCGGAGCATGTCTTCTTAGACTCCTTCTTAGCCTGCAATGCCCGCATTGGCAGTAGTGTCACCCTCTATGATGATCAGGGCCAGCCTCTGACCGGCGAGGCCTTGGCGCAGCGTGTGGCCTTAGGCGGTGCCCGTGATGACGGCGGGCACTTTAGCAAGATGGCGGTACCTGGGGTGAACACGGCGCGCGCTAAGAGCAGTGCTGCTAGCCGCTTTGATGCGGCATCCTATGTCCCAGGTCTTAAGGTAACCACCAGTCCTGAGGCCGTGATCGCTGCTCAAGAACTAAGCTGCGACTATCGCTATCCGTTCCAAGATAACGGGCGCGTCAATGGCCAGCTCATCGGGCGCTACCATAACGCCGATTGGGTGATGCGCCAGTACTACGATTACAACTATTTGCGCCCGGCCTTATACGGTGAGCTGATTGGCGACAATGGCATGGTCGCGCTGATGCCGGGTACTCCAGCTTGGTCGTCCTATCTTATGGGCCGTGCTTACTACACCGGCGAGCTCATCGGCACCAAGCACTTGCATATGGGCTATGCCCTGTTGACCTATGCTGATTTGACCGGCTGCTATGAGGCCTCGTCCTACATTGCCACTATGTGCCAGCCGCTGTTTTTGGCCAACGCCAACGACGAAGGGCGCCTCTTCTTGTATCAGCACTTGCGTGCGCTGGCCAGCTTTTATCTGGGGCGCATCGCCTTTGACTTTGCTCATTATCGCGTGCGCCTGTTCCAAAGCTACGATCGCTATATTGAGCGCCACGACTTTGCCACGGCGTTGGCGCAGCTCTTGGGACAAGATCCAGACTTACGCCGTCTGGTCGAGGCCAATAACCCGGAGCTGATGCGCGCGGCAGGCGGCAGTGGCGGTGGTCACATTACCTCCCATGGTGGCCATTGCTCGGCCGTCGTCGATGAGGCCATCAATTATATGGGCTGGGATCTGGGCGCATGGTTGGGTCAGCCCGTGGATGTGCTCAAAGCCGACCGTCCATACTCGGTGCGTTCCTACCAGGACTCCTTAGGACGTTCTTCTTTTGTTCTGGGACCAGAGCAGGGGGCTGGGGCGGCGCTGGGGCCTGATTTTGACCCGCGCAGCCAGGCCGATTTCGGGCGCTCTGCGGTGATCCGCGCGCGCCTAGCGCAGGCACTCGATGCCAGGCGCTTGCTGCAGGAGCGCTTGAGCGCCGCCTATGTGCCGGTCGATCTGTTCGCCGGTAAGGGCGGCCCGTCGCTGTGCGAGGTCAATGCCTGGGGCGTGGTCCTCTCGAACACCATCTTGGTGCTATGCGATGCGCTCACGCGCACGAGCTTTATGGCGACGCGCTATCAGGTTTTAATTGAGCACTTGATGGCGGAGCTTGCTGAGCTGATGCGCCGCGAGTACAGCCCCGATGGCTGCTTGGCGGTCTTTAAGTACTTGATCACGCCGCTGCCGCAGCGTAAGAACTTTGAGTTAAGCTCGCCTAATTACTGGCTCACCATCCTCTATGGCCAAATCACCGGTAGTGGCTCGGAGGATTGCTCGCCGTTAAACTTCTTTGATGATGACAGCCCAACTTACAATTTAGAGCTGGCGGTGATGTTCTTGCAGCTGGGTATGATGCTGCCGGAATATCGTGAGCAGGGCTATGCCTTGGTGGCAGACTTAATTGAAAATACCGCCGGTGACTTGGTGCCGACCTTGATGCCGTACTTAGATGAGTACGTGCGCGGGGCGGCGGCCCAGCAAGAAGGCGCGGCACTGCATTACCTGACGCAAGCAGCGCGCATGCGCCATGATGACGTCTTGGCTGATCTCTTGGCGCTGTGGGGCGCGCATGCTGAAGACTGCCGCTCCTTTAAGAACGTGGCCCATTACCTGGTGCAGCATAAGCTCACCGCCGAGCGCAAGAACTTTGCCCAGCACTTGTTCTTTATGCATCAGCCTTATGGCATGTACGAACAGTACCTGGTCTTAAAGGACGATCCTAAGGACGCGGCGCTGGCGCACACCTGCCTCTATTATGCGGCAGCCTTGCAAGTGCCAGAAGCGCGGGTGGAGCTTACGGCCTTAGAGGCGGCCGGTAAGTTCAAGCCGCTGCCTTTTATCATCTATCTTAAGTACTTACAGCAACTGGCCGAGCACAATGTCCAGGCGCGGGCGGTGCTTATGATGCTCTCGGTCAATGGCGATATCTTGCCGCCTGACTTTATGAGCCTGTATCGTCTGGCCGATGATGCCCAACGCACCTTCACCAATTCGGCGTTAAAGGCCGAGCTGCTCAAGAGCGGCGTAATGGGGCCGCACAATTTGGGCGGCACCTTTGCCCAGCGCAGTTCCTGGGTCGGCTTATTTGGCCCGGAGCTTAACAACTTAGAGCACAACAACAAGGTCATCAATGGCAACTTTGCCCACTGGCAAGGGGCCGTGGAAATGGTCGACCTTGAAAACTACGCCTTCTTGAACTTTGGTTTGAGTGACCACAAAGTCCAGGACGTGGTGCGCAAGCTCTTTATCGCCCTGAGCCAAGGCAAGAGCCATATCGAGCGCCTCTTAACCTACAATTGGCTGCGCTCAGACTTGTTCCCTGAGTTCCTGCAAGATCTCGCCGCGCCGGTCAATGATCGCATCAATACCGTGGAGTCGGTCAACGATTACCCGGCTTTAATCTGCATGCTCCGGCTTTTCTCCAATGTCATGGACATGCGCTTTAACGACTTTGCCTCGACCTTCTCGGTGGCGATGTGCGCCCGCAGCTATGCGACCGATCGCAATATGAAGACGGTGGGTGAGGTCAGCTATAACCTGCTCAATGACAGCCAATTGCGCCCGAGCTACTCGCAGCTGCTCTATGGCGCACTTTACAGTATCCGTGAGGTGAGCCAGCCCAACTTTGCGCTGTTTAAGGGCTTTTGCCGCTATTTAGGAAATTTAGGCAAGGGCGTGGGCCAGCGCTATACGCTCTTAAATTACTCCCACTTAAGTGTCGCCCCTTATGGTGAGGCCTTTGAGCGCTCCATCATGCGCCCGCATGAGGATGCGCTGCGCGCAGTCGCGCCGTTCTTAAGCGCTAGCTTGGTGCACGGCAGTGCTCTTTCGCAGGTATTAGCGCAGCTGATGCAGCGGCGCATCAATGCCAGCATGATGGTCAATGAGCCTAATACCCAGCAATCAGAGGATATGGTGGCGGCCGCGCAGGAGGAAGCGCAGGCGCAAGTTGTAGCGAGCGCGCCGGACGATGAGGTGGTCTACGCTGAGGCGGGCGCTCAAGCCTCTGGCGCTCACGGCCCTGGGGCTCACGGCTCTGGTGCCACTGCGCGTGATCAGGGGACGCGGGTTCAGGGGGCGCATGCCCAGGGCGCGCCACAGGCGGAAAGCAGCGATGACTTTGACGCGTGGCGTGCTGATGCCCATGATTTGGTGATGAAGCTCGGGCTGCACGATCGCTCGGGCTCGCTGGCGCGCGCACTGGGTGTGCGCTGGCGGCGCGGCAGTATGAGCCCTGCCGCGTTGAGCGGTTGGTGCAATTGGGATCAAGTGCTGCCTAATGGCGCAAGTAGCGCGCCTTTGGGCTATTACCTCGACCAAGAGCTGCCTGAGGAGCTGGAGATCTACCTTGAGATCTTGCTTAATAGCACCCACTTCCTCTACAACCAATGCTCGAGCCTCTATCAGCTGATCTTGTACAGCCGCAATGGCTGGCAGTTAAGCCGCAAGATGCACGGTCCTAAGCGTAGCTTCACCTCGATTATTGCCCGTGACATGATGCGCGGCATGCCTGATAGCTGCAGCAATTACCTCTACTATTGCCAAAGCCACCTCTTTAAGTACGACTTTGGCCATAACTTCACCGAAAACGAGCAGAGCAAGCTTGCGCGCAAGTTTATGGAAGAGGTGCTGCAATTAGATTGCACCAGCCCGAACTTCACCGAGTTCGCGCAAAAGATGGCACGCGAGGGCTTCTCCGAGTTCTACACCTTGCTCAACGAGCACTACAATGGCATTGTGCCGGGCAAGCTGCGCTTCTTGCCTGATAGCTTGGGCAACGTCTATTACACTAGCACGGGTTATATCGCCTACTATGAGCGCGACGATGAGATGCGCCTTGAGGAATCGGAGGCGGCGATCGCGCGCACCCACTTGCGGGATCTGCGCAAGCAGCTCAACCAATTGTGTCAGCTCACCAAGGCTGAGCGGCGTGCCTTCTTTGAGCCAAGCGATGATGCCCTGATTGCCGACTTCTACGCGACCAATAAGCATTTAAGCCCGAGCAAGCTGCAACAGGCTTATCGCGAACTGCTCGAGAGCTTGAAGATGCGCGCCACGATCGAGCGTATCTTAAGTCCGGACGATTTTGAGCGCTTGATCGCGCTTGAAGACGGCTACTTCACCAGCTATACCTTCAGCGATGAGCATAATCCGAGCTCCTTGGATGACGTCATCGGTATGCTTGGTTTTACCTGCTCGATCATGCCATACGCCGCCTTACGGCAATTAGGCGAGGCCGATCAAGTCACAGTCTTGCAGCACTCCAAGCTGCTCTCCCCGCAGCTACGCAGGGGCGAGGACTTGACCCAGGCGCGTTTGGCGGTAGCGCAGGGCCATGAATTATGGGGCTTTAACTACGAGCGCCGTGAGCGCCGCTGGCATCAGAGCGCCGAGGAGCTCTGTTTTATTGCCACGCGCGCTCCAACCAATTACCACGAGCACTTTAATTCGTACCACACCTTTGGTACGACTTACACTAACTCCAGTTATCAGGTCGCTTGGCTTCATTTGAACCTAGCGCATGAGCACCATCAGCATCCTGATGCTAAGTGGCAGACGCCGTCTAATTTAGGAGTGGTCAGCGATCATGGCTTAACCCCAGAGATCGATGGTATGCCGCTGGGACGGCACGGGGTACCGATTGAAGACAATCAGCGCACGCGCGAAGAGCAGCTGTTGCTGGCGGCAGTCGAGACCGGTGCCGAGTACCAAGGTCCGCTCTTTAATGATGAGGACTACTATGGTTACGCCGTGCTGATGGAGCGCTTAACCAAGATCTCCTTGCTCTACGATCTCGATCTCTTTGGGCTCGAGGCCTCCAGTGGCTATCGCTCCAAGAGCATCAAGTCCGATGGCACGGTGCTCGACCACAACAGTCTCGATTTAGGCTCGCAGATGCCGCAGCGCGTACGTACGCGCCGGGGTGTCGAGGCTGATCTGTCAGCTCGCCGCGAGGCCGATAAGCTCACCCAAAATGCCCGTCAAGAGATGCGCTCAACCCATAAGGGCAAGCAAAAAGACAGCACCCTGGACGCAGCGGCGATTGAAGAGCCGGTAAGTCAGCTCCGTGAGGTCGTGGCCAGCCTGCAAGAGAGTGCGCCTGATTCAATCTTACTGGGCGGCAAAGTGGGCGTCGACGATGCCAAGGTCTCGGGGACCGCCAAGATGCCGGAGCCGCGCAGCTCGATCGTGGTGGGTACCTCGGGGGCGGATCACAGCAGTGAGCTCTTCTCGCGCCTGCAAAGCTTTATCAGCGATAAGATTGCGCTGCCAGAGGGCAGTGGACTTATCAGCGCTAAGTCCAAGGCCTTGGACTTTGAGGCTAAGGATGCCTATGGCGTCTATGAGCGCTATACCGATAACTCGCCTTTAGACGAAGATGTCGCGGGCATGCTGAGCTTTGATGAGGCCAATGATGGTCCTGGTACTTATCTGCGCTATCTGCACAAGCACTTCGGGGCGAAGTATGACCATGTCAAGGAGCAGCAGGCCTTTAGACCACGTATGTTCTTTGAGGAAGATAGCCCGCTTACGACCTTGATCTACCTCATCACGATGCGTGAGACCTTAGACCAAAGCTTGCACGAGCGCTTCCAGCTTGAGCACAAATTCCTCACGCGCCTACAGCGCCTGGGCTATTACTACGGCGCCTGTGACGTGATTGACTCGGCCTTGGCCACGGTGCCTTTTGTCGCCTATAAGTGGCGCTTTGAGCGTGACACTTTAGGTGAACAGCTCAGCGACGGCTTTTCCTCGATGGCCTCGTATGCGCTAAGCTTTGCCTTCCCTGACCGGCACGAGGCTACCTCTTTTGCGCAGAACGCAGACGGTGAGAGCAACCCATTTTCCGCCAAGCTGTGCCGTTACCTCAATGTGCCTGAAGACACCCCGCCTTATCTGTTAAAGGCGATGGTGGTCGATTGCGCCGATAGCTTAGCCACTTATCATATGAGCTGGTATGAGCGCATGCTCGTCAGCTTGAGCAGTAGCGATGCGACCCCAGCGCGCATGATCTATCTTAATGATGACAGCGTGCTCCACCCGGCGCTGATTGATTGGCTCTCAAGTCCTGATCTCTTAGCGTGCGCGCCTAATCTGCAACGCTACTTTACCAGTGCTGATCCTGAGCTCAAGCGCGAAGCGCTGTGCTCGCTCATGGGCTTTGATGCTGCCTTCTTTGCTCAGGTCATTGCGCTGTCCAATAAGCTCTGTCGCGTGCTCACCTACGATGAGGTCGCAGCCTTAAAGGCCGGGACTTTAGACCCATCAACGCTTAAGGCACCTAACCCTAAGCCTAAGTGTAATCGTAAGGGCTTCAATCGGGTCACGGAGCTGGCGCCACGGGAACTTAAAGAGCTTTATCCGTACACGCCGCAGCGTGAGGAGTTTATGCTGCTCTGGCTTAACTTCTCGCGTCCTGAGTTCTTATTGCGCCACCGCGATCCTGAGATCGACCCGCGTCTCGATACCTTCCTTAAGGTTTGGTACAACTACAGCCATTGGGAAAAGCTCTCCGAGGCGCAGCAAAGTGAGCTCAGTGTTCGCACCTGTGAGCTCTCTAAGCTCACGAGCCTCATTTGGCGCCACGCCTGTGATCGCTACAACTTAGCGCAGCTGTACTTCCCACAGCGCTTGCAAGCTCAGTTAAAGCGCGACTGGGTGGGCGATAAGCTGAGCTTAGAGGAGCAGCCTTTTAACACTTACGCCGGTTCTGGTGAGCTCGGCGCTGGCCTTAGCAACGCCGATGAGATCGCGCAATACTTGTGCTATCCACCGCTCTACGTCTATGCTCAGGCCAGTGGTCTTAATGTGTCCTATGGCCGCAGTTATGAGGGCAGCGAAGTGCAGCGCTTACTGCCGCTGATGTTGGCAGGCTATGACTATCAGGCCCATTTCATCTGCGATGCGTTCACCCTCTTTGATCCGCTCACCAAATTTAAGGCCAGCGCTGAGATCGACTCTACAAAGCCAAGCTATGAGGGCGATGCCCACAAGTTGGCCTTAGCTTTATGGGGCGAGGGGACCTATCAGCATACCGTCGAAAGCAAGCTGGAGCTGTTCTTAGAGCAGCAATATTGGGATGTCGGGAGTCGTGAGCTGCGCTACAACTTAGATCAAAATCGCCCGGTCACCAACTTTGTCGATGACTTGTTCCTGATTGGTGAGGGCTATCGCACTAAGCTGTGGTATCAGCTGCATGATTACCCAATTGAGCTGTCCCAAGAGTTACAGCGCGACTACCGCTACTATTTACCGAGCACGATCAACGCGGCCTTAAACATCCGATCTTGGTTTGATTTTAGCGCGGAGGCAGCAGAGCAGCGCCATAAGATGGGCTTAGCTGCACTGCCAATAACTTGCTTTACGAGCGCTCAAGCAAGCAATCCAGGCTTCAACGCTCCGCGCACGCAGGAGCAAGAGTATTCCGACGCTTATCTCCATCATCCTGAGTTCCTCACAGGTGCCAATGAGATCGAGCGTCAAGAGCAGCTCTTGCAGGCGCTCAAGACGGAGCAAGAGTATTTGCAGCGTAATTTGCAGACGATAAAACTGCAGGCTAAAAAGCTCGAGGCTCAGATCACCAAAGCCAAGGGGAGTGCGCCTACGCTCAAGCCATTGGACTATCCGAACCTGGGCACGGTGTATCACAAGCAGCTTGCTCACTTGCATTTTGACCTTGAGACTTGCATGCCGGACTATTTATACGCCCCTAATGCGTGGCGTAATGATATCGAGCTTGATTGCGAGCAAATCAAGGAAGGCGGTGAGTTCTTTGCACGCCACAGCGGTCAGGCCGTCAAGCCTAATGAGAGTACTTTTGAGCTGGTATCAAACTTTGATCCCGACAAGCTACTTGAGAGGGAGTTGCCGCTACCGCTTGATGTCTTGCCGGTGGAGCCTAAGTCTTATTACTTTAAGGCTTTAAGTGCCACCGATATGCAAAAAATCGATCGCGAGGTCAGCGCCAAGATCGAGCGCGTCTTTGAGCGCACTAAAGCGCTCATGGCGCAAGAGGCGGCGCGTCAACAGGCACAGGCGCAAAATGAGGGCACGGCTCCAGGTGATGGCACGACCTCAGCAGATGGCACGGCTCCAGGTGATGGCACGACGTCAGCTGAGGGCACAACGTCAGCTGATGGCACGATGTCTGATTCGGGCAAGATGCCGGATGTGCAATTTAATCTGGGCTTGACTCAGCCCGACGTAATGGAGCCGCTGGTGGCACCGTTTGAAGCGCCTAAGCCGCAAGAGATGACCATCAGTTCTGAGGGCAACGATCTGACGCTCTTAGATGAAGAGCTGGCCGACTTTGATCTCTCCGAGCTTTCGGTGGTCACCCCTGAGGTCGCCGAGCGCTTTGCTCAGCTGCTCATCAACGAGGGTGTGGACTTATGGGATATCGACGCGGTCGGTGACATGCTGATTAAGCTGCGCTTACGTCATCTCATGAATGAGGGTTACACCGCAGCTGAGCTCGCCAAGATGTTAGAGGAGGGCGCCATTTCCTTTGATCAGGAAGTAGCCTTAAGCGACATTCTGGCGAACAATGCCCAGTTCTACACCGAGAACGCCATCAACGCCGGCAACAAGGAGCAAAAAGTCCCCAAAGAGCCCAAAGAGCAAAAGGGGCCCAAGGACCAGCCCAAATAGGGGCTAGCCCATCCTAACTGAGGTCGGGCTCAGTGCGGCCCGGCCGACTCAATTTAGGTCGCAACTTGGTCGCACTGTGGCTAGGTCTTCGTTCACGCTAGCTCGGCTGCCCTGCGGTCCAGCCTTCGTCTAATAGAGCTGATCCGTCCGGTGTCGCAGCTCTCAAAGCGCACTTGGGGTGCCCTAAATGGGGCTTTAAGTGGCGCGTGGGCCCAGCCTTAGCTAGAATAGGGAGTTGCTTGTAGGTGTGCTTAAGACAAAGCTACCTAAAAGCTGAGGCGACCCCAGCTGGTGGTGCGTTAGAGGTGTCAGCTCCCAATTGTTTTGGTGGAAAAGCGATGCAGTATCTGTTCAAAATTACGGTGTTGGGCCTGCCTGAGGCGGTCTGGCGCCTGATTTCCCTTGAGGGCAAGGCCGACGTGCCCCATACTATGGCCTTATGCAATTTGGCCTTTGACTACGCCAATTATCAAGATGGGGTGTTCTACTTGCCTCAGACTCCCGAGCAGCGCCGGGCGCTAGCTTGCTTAAGCCAAGCGGAGCTGCACTCTTACTGCACCAGGCTTGAGCTCGAGCGCGCTCCGGGCAGTTCTGATTTGTGGTGCTCCGCGCGCGTCATGAACACCGCTGACTTGCAGGCGTACCCGATCACGACGCCTGGGGCGGGTGTTACCTCCTTAGACTCCGTGATCTCAGCGCTGTGCGATACCTTTGCGAGCGAGCAAGAGCCTTACTTTGCCCAGGAATTGGGCTATGAGGTCAAGCCAAGCTTCCTTTACGTGGTGCACGGGGTGCAGCACTTAGTGGAGGTCAAGCGTCGTGAGGAGAAGCTTGCCTGCTTTGTGCCTGCGACCTTGATGGGCGCGGTGCCGGTCAAAGCTTATGGACTTGAAGGGGAGCCTGAAGAGCTCAGCTATGAGCTGTTAAACCAAGAGCTGGCTACGCTCGAACAAGCCTTAAATCAGCGCGCCGAAGAGGTCGAGCGCAAGGTGATTGCCGGTGAGAAGGTCGACCCTAATTGGGAACATGAATTTAGCCTTAACCTCAAAGAGTGCACTTCGCGCTTGCGCGCCTTAGGGGCAATGCGCACTGAAAAGCAAATTAACAATGCCGTCTTGCAGGCAGGCGGCGCTGCGATTAAAGTACAGAATCTTTAGGGCCTTTGGGTCCAAAGCAGCACGCAGTCGCGTGTGATTGTGGCAATAGCACCAGCCCCGGTCGGGGCGTCGTTGTTGCGTTTCCTAAGCTAATAGGAGAAAGGGTCATGTCCTTAATCATGCTCAAAGATATTACGCTCCCAGAGCACTTTCCGATTCCCCCTAAAGTCTCTGAGGCCGAGCTGGCCGCCGATCATCAGCTCTTTGATCGCGTCAAGGCAGCGCTTATCGCGCACCAAGCGCTCTTAATTGCGCATTACTACACCGCGCCGATTGTCCAGCGCTTAGCCGAGGAAACGGGCGGCTTTATCGGTGATTCTTTGGAGATGGCCCGCGTCGGTAAGGATAGCCCGCTCAAGACTATCGTGGTCGCCGGTGTGCGCTTTATGGGTGAGACCGCCAAGATCTTATCGCCAGAGAAGACCGTCTTAATGCCGGACTTACACTCTGAGTGCTCCCTGGACTTGTGCTGCCAGACCTCAGATATCATCCGGGTTAAGGCCGAGCACCCCAATGCTACCGTCGTTGCTTACGCCAACACCTCAGCTGAGGTCAAGGCGCAATCTGATTGGATTGTGACTTCGTCCTTGGCTGTGGAGCTGGCCGATTACTTAAAGGGTCGCGGCGAGGAAATCTTGTGGTTACCAGATCGCCACTTAGGTTCCTACATCGCCAATAACGCTCAGACCGACGTTTACTGCTGGCCGGGCCGCTGCGTGGTTCACGATTCCTTTGACCCAAGCGGCATTATCAAGCTCAAGGAGCAATACCCAGGGGCCAAGGTCTTAGTACATCCAGAGTCACCGGCCTCAGTCGTCGCCTTAGCCGATTGTGTCGGCTCGACCTCGCAGCTCTTAGCCTTTAGCAAGAAGGACGACGCTCAGACCTATATCGTGGCCACCGAGCGCGGTATCTTCTACAAGATGCAGCAGGCTTGCCCTGAGAAGACCTTTATCGAGGCTGCGATTGCGCCACAGGGCGTCAGCTTAGATGGGGCAAAGTGCCCTTGGATGAGCTTAAATTCCTTGGCCAAGATCTTAGAGTGCTTAGAAGGCATGGAGCCACAAAAGCACGAGATCACGGTGCCTGAGGACATTCGCGTCGCCGCCTTAAAGCCGCTTAATCGCATGCTCGCTTTCTCGGCTGCGTTAAAGTCAGGTTCGGTCCCGAACGACCTGTAACCCAGAGCAGATGACGGTCAGAGCGTGAGCCTTTTCACTGTGGCGCGCGCTTAAATTCGTTACAATAACAGGCTGCACTGTCCCAGCGATAGTGCAGCCTGTTTGGTTTCCTAAGTGAGGTAGCAATGCAAGGGCAAATCACGACCTACGACAATAAGAAGGGTGTGGGCCGCGTCCAAGGCGAGGACGGCCATATCTATCGTTTTACGCGCAATGAGTTGGCGCAAGGCGAGGATAGCTCTAACTTGATGATGGAGATGCAGGTTGAGTTTACCCCGAGCATGGACCAAAACGGCTATCAGCAGGCCGCCGAGCTCAAGGTCTTAAATCGTGAGGACTTTGTGGGGGATGCTCTGTATGTTGAGCCGGAGTCCTTTGTCGTGGCCAAGGAGGACTTAGTCCCCGGCTATGACGTCTTAGATCGTGGTCTTTATGGGCTCGAGCGCGGTGAGCGCAGCGAGGAAAAGGCCAAAGCGCGCCTCATCAACGAATGCGCGGCGGTGGGCGCCAACGGCATCGTGCGCTACAAGTGCGAGACCCAGCTCAAAAACGCCTTTGGCTATGGCTTCAACATCTACCGCGTTTCGGGTGTTCCTGTGGTCTTAGGGCGGCGTATCGGCACCCGTGCTGAGGCCAAAGAGATCGACAACGGCTATCAATTCCGTGCCAGCGAGCTCAATCAGCGCCTCAACCAAGCGCAAATTAAGAAGGCCCACAACCTCATCGTCAACACCAAGCTGGGCAAGCTAGTGCTCAAGGCCATCGGCGCCTTCCTGCTCTTTATCTTTGTCATGGGCTTCATCTTAACTGGCGGCATTTAGCCAATCAGCGCCCGCATTGTTCTCACTGCAAGCGCCGCATGGTTGCCTTCAACCGTTGCCGCAGGCTCTGCCTTGGTAGCGTGCAAGCGTAGTCCGGCCCATCCTGTGCTCTTTGCCGACCCACTGGTGAGCGGCCAGAAAGTCGCTGAGGCGCGGCGCAAGTTAAAGTGCGGGCTGTTGGTTCAGTGCGGGTAAGGGGCCGACGAACGGGAGCTCTTAAGCATTGCGGCGGACGCTTGCATCAGATTCCTGATATCTGAACGATTCTTGCCAATTAGAGCCAGATTGGTGCAAATCCTCGCTTTTGCTAATTTTTTGCAGCAAATTACTTGCATCTAGCTACAATGAAAGTTGGTAGTTTTTTGCTTAGGAGCGCCGCGCGCGAGGATAAAATGGGGCTGAACCTAGATGCTCTTCATGAATGTTATGACGATGTCCCAGTTGGCTTCACCGTCATTGAACTAGTACTGGATGAGTCGGGGCAGCCTATTGACTGGATCTTCCGTTATCTCAACGAGGAGCTGGCGCGTATCGAAATGGTGGCTCCGGAGCTGTTGCTGAACCGCTACTTTTACCGCGACGTATTTCCTAACATCAACGCCAAGAAGTGGCTCGACTTCTACTACCGTTCGGCCTTTTTAGGCGAAAGCCTCGAGCTGCACGAGTACAGTCCTGAAATTGCCAAGTACCTCAGGATCAAGTGCTTTCCGTGGAAGGAAAAGGGCTATTGTGGCTGTGTCTTGGTCGAGGAAACCGAAGAGCGCCGTATGCTCTACCGCCTTGACCACTTGGTCCATTTGGCCCACTACGACGCTGCTACCGATGTGCAAAATCGCAATAGCTTTGAGGGTTATTGTGCTCACTTTGCCGAGTGTAATGGCGGCGCTAACGTGGAGCACGTTCAGCCCAATGAGCCGGTTGGCAGCATGGTCGGGGTGGTCTTTGTCGACGCCAATGGCTTAAAGCAGATCAATGATACCTTTGGCCACGACAGTGGCAACTTCCTCATTCGCATGGTCAGCGACAAAATCAAAGATGAGCTCTACGGCAGCAACTTCCAGCTCTTTCGCGTGGGCGGCGATGAGTTTGTGGTGGTCCTGCCTGACATCAGCAAGAATGAGCTGTGGGTAGTGGAGCAGCACCTCAAAAATTCATTTACCAACAAAACGGTGCCGCACTTTCCTCCGGTCTTAGCTGCGGTTGGAACAGCTTGGAGTGAGCGCGCACAAAACTTGACCGAGCTGGTCAAAGAGGCTGACGCGCGCATGTACGAGCACAAGCGCAAACTTAAGGCCGCGCGTTAAAGCTACGAGTGTTGAGTTGTTAGCGTTAAGCCGGTTGGCACTCACGCGGCTTGCGCGAAGAAAACTCACGTGAAATCAGTGCTCGTTAAGACTGTCATTTGGGCACACTTTATGCCCTAGATGCCCCTGTTGCCTCAAATAGGCGGACGAACGTGGAATGGTTGCTTCACGAGGAGGGGCTTTGAGTCTTAACTTTGCGGCTTTGCATGAGTGCTTCGATGATTTGCCGACGGCTTTTACTGTGATCGAGCTGGTGTGCGATGATTCCGGCCAGCCGATTGACTGGATTTTCCGCTACGTTAACGCAGAGCTGGTGCGCTTGTTTAGAGTGCCGCCGGAGCGTTTGCTCAATCGTCTCTTTTATCGCGAAGTTTTCTCCAAGATCAACTCCAAGAAGTGGCTCGACTTCTATTATCGCGTCGCCTTCCAAGGTGAAACCTTGGTTTTGCACGAGTACAGCCCGGAGCTGGCGAAGTACCTCATCATTAAGAGCTGTCCATGGAAGGAAAAGGGCTTTTGTGCGCTGCTCTTAAGCGAGGAAACGCGCGAGCGCCAATTGCAATACCGGCTTGATCACTTGGTGCATTTAGCCCATTACGATGCGGCAACCAACGTACAAAATCGCAACAGCTATGAGAGCTTTTGCGCCTACTTTGCTGAGCACCATGGCGGTCAAGTGCAGGATAGCTCTGATGCTAAGAGCTGCCAATTGTGGGACTTAAGCGCGATGTTGATGCCGATCAAGGGCGCCAGCTTGGAGCTGCCTTGTGTCGGGGGCGCGATCATCGGGGTGCTCTTTGTCGATATCAATGAGTTAAAGCGCATCAACGACAGCTTTGGCCATGAGAGTGGTGATTTCCTCATTCGCATGGTGAGCGATAAGCTTAAGGATGTCTTAAACGGCTATAACTTCCAGCTCTTCCGGGTGGGCGGCGACGAGTTTGTGGTGATTATGCCCTGCATCGCTCAAGATGAGCTTGCCACCTTAGAGCAGCGCCTTAAAGATAAGCTGGTCAATGACGCAGTGCCGCATTTTCCTAAGGTGCTGGCGGCCGTGGGCAGTGCCTGGGAGGTCTGTGCTCACAGCATTGAGGCTTTGGTCGCTCAGGCTGATGCCAAGATGTACGAACACAAACGCTCCCTCAAAGCTTGCCGCGAGTAAAGTCTGCCTTAGCAAGTCATGCCATTAGCAAGTCCGGTCGTTACACGACTGCTGTTGCCTAAGTCAGATAAATAAAGCTTGTTTGTCTTTGGAGCCTTTGTTTTGGCCTATACTGGCTTGAGCTGCATGCCTGTGATAACTTGGGCTCAAGCTCTAGCTAATGTGGCCTGCTAGACGTCAGCTGAGATTTGAGAAAAAACGGTCGCAATTAAGACGAAGTAAGCATCAAGCTATGGTCGAGCAAAAAGGATTCAAGTCGAGCGTGATCGATGTACCACGCCAGCCCAACCAAGAAGATCTGTTTGGCATTCAGGTCTATCAAGAGGCGCTCATTGAGTACATAAAATACACCGGAACCCCGATCACGATTGCACTGCAAGGTGAATGGGGCAGCGGCAAAACCTCACTGATGAACTCGTTGCGCTTTAGCCTGTGCGATGTGGCGCCTGCGCCTTATTTTGGCGTGTGGATCAACACGTGGCAATTTGCATTGCTTCATTCCCCGTCCCAAGCCGTTATCAGCATCCTGGAGTCAATCATTAACCAAATTGGCTCGCTGAATCCTAATCAGCAGCGCTGGGAAGCGAGCAAGAAGGCGATTGGCGATATCTTCAAGCGCATGGCCGTGGTCGGAACCAAGGTGGCCACCCAAGCGGTCGGCATTAATGGCGAGTGCATTGAGGGGCTATTTGGCGGCAATGATAAAGCCGGTGAGTCTGATTCCAACGTTGAGAAGCTCAAGCAAGAGATCGTTGCTCTGATCAATGATGCGATGTCACAATCAAGAGATAAAAAGGGCTTTATCTTCTTTATTGATGACCTCGATCGTATCGATCCTTCGCTTGCGGTAGAAATCCTTGAGCTGCTCAAGAATTTGTTTGACCTCGACCACTGCGTCTTTGTGCTGGCCATTGACTACAATGTGGTGATCAAGGGCTTAAGGCCGAAATTTGGTGAGCTCACCGCGCAAAACGAGCGTGAGTTCCGCTCCTTCTTCGATAAGATCATCCAGCTGCCGTTCTCGATGCCGGTTGCTTCCTACGCCATTGACAACTTCTTAGTTAAGGCGTTGCAAGATATCGCTTTCTTTAACGCAGAAGAGCTTAAGAATCAGGGTTTGGTCAGCGATTTGAGTGAAATCGCCCAGTGGACGGTCGGCACTAACCCACGCTCACTCAAGCGCCTGACAAATACCCTGTCGCTTATCTCGATCATCAACCGCATTCAGTCGCAAAAGGCCCAAGCGCAAGGCTTAGTAGAAAATCAACCTGCGGAGCTTGATACCTTTACCAAGCAGCTTAGCTATGCCTTGGTGTGCATCCAAATCGCTTATCCTGCTATCTACAATCTCTTGCTCGATGAGCCTGATTTCAAGGGCTGGGATATTGCGCTGGCCACACGCCTGAAGGCACCGCTGATTGATGAGGCGATCTTGGAGTCGCTCAAGGAGTCTGAGGCGTTCGACGAGGAATGGGAGCAGACCTTGTTCCGCATTTGCCAACAGGACGCCTATCTGCAGCAACACTCTTTTGACCTGTCGCAGTTGCTCAATAAGATTGCGCATATGGTTAACAACGATGAGGAGCTGGGCGAGATCGTATCTCAGGTCATGGATCTATCCACGGTCACCAATATTAAGGCCGGAAGTACCAATGAGGCTGCGAGCGCCAATAATGCGCAAAAGCGTAAATACGTCAAGGACACCTCGGTTTACGTGTTCCGAGGCCAGCGCTTTGATAGCCGCTCCAAGAAATTTGATGTCATTCATCAGGTGTTCTGTGAATATATTGCAGATCATCCGGAGCTCACAGCCCAAGAGATGGTGGAGACTATGACGATTTGGCCAAATGCCAAAAGCTACTTCCAACTCCGTGATGCAGCTACGGTTGATGAAAACGATCCAAAAGTGGCTAAAGAATATCGTTTTGATTTTCCGCCACTTAAGGAAGGACGTGTTTGCTTGCCGCGCTATATGTATTTTAAGAAGGAGTTTGACAAGCATTTGGAGCTGTTCGACAAGCTGGGCTATCACATTGAGGTCGTGCAAGAATAGCAGCCAGAACAGATGGGCTTACTAAGGCCTGCACTGCGGCTCGCGTTTTTATTTGGTCGCACTAAGAGAAAAGCCTCGGAGATAAAATCCGGGGCTTTTTTGTGATCGCCCGGTATTGCTCAAGATGGGGTTAAGGCCGTGGGCAGTGCCTGGGAGGTCTGTGCCCACAGCATTGAGGCTTTGGTCGCTCAGGCTGATGCCAAGATGTACGAACACAAGCGCGCCCTTAAGGCCTGCTGCTAACAAATCCGGGCACGAGTAAGGCTTGTCGCTAGAGGCTATCCTAAGTAGCAAAATTGTGAGGCCTGCCCACCATGCCTGGGCTCAATTAGGCTACACTGGCCCAAGAAGCGGGAGCTGTTTCTAACAAATATTTCGGGCACCTGTTGCCTAGAACATGGCTTTTTATAGCCCTTAATCGATGTACTAATTGCAGTGTTTGATTGCTCCCATCAGTAAGATGACTTATTGCGCTTGGGTGGAACACAGCTCTTAGCCTTGAAGCAAGTGGGGCTTGCGTTAGGTGGTCGCTGTGCTCTATTTCTCACTCAATTGCGGCAAGCTAAAAGGGAAAGCATTATGGCGGCTTTTTCTAATGTTGATGTGCCATTAGTTGATGGCAGCGACGATTTGCTGGGGCTAAAAGCGTATCAAGAGGCGTTAAGCCGTTTCATTAAGAACTCTGATACCCCGATCACGATCGCCTTGCAGGGGGAGTGGGGTAGTGGCAAGACCACACTCATGAATGCGCTCAAACGCGATCTGTGTACAGGGTATAATGCGCCCTTTTGCGCCATTGAGGTCAACACCTGGCACTATGCCTTGATGCATTCGCCGTAGCTGGCACTCGTGGGGATTATGGAGGCCCTGGTAAGCCAGATTGGAGTGCAGGTCTACGGCAAATTGGCCGTGGTCAAAGACAAGGTATCAGCGTTGTTCAGTCGTTTTGCGGTGATTGGGACTAAAGTCGCTGCCAAGCAAGTCGGCGCTGATATTTCACCCTTGTTAGTGAACCAAGCCCCCAACTTAAACTCCGAGGTGCTGCAGCTTAAAGCGGAGCTTGCCAAGCTCATTAACGCTAGCCTTGAGCAGCATTCCTATCGGGGCTTTGTCATCTTTATTGACGATCTCGATCGCATCGATCCAAAGCTTGCGGTTGATACCCTGGAAATGCTCAAGAACGTCTTCGATCTCAAGCATTGCATCTTTGTGCTGGCACTTGACTTTGAGGTTGTGATCAAAGGACTTGAGCCGAAGTTTGGTGTGCACACGGCGGCCAATGACCGGCAGTTTCGCGCGTTCTTCGATAAGTTCGTGCAGCTGCCCTTTACGATGCCGCTGCCTACTTACAAGATCGATGGCTTCTTGCAGCAGGCCTTGCTCACCAATGCCTTCTTAAGCCCGGCAGAAGGAGCTGATGAACAGCTGATCGCTCAGTTAAGCTCGATTGCTTATTGGTCGGTGGGCTCGAATCCGCGCGCGCTCAAGCGTCTAGCTAATAGCCTGGCACTTTTTGCTCTGATTAATAGCCCCCAGCTGCAACCGACTCAGCCTGAAAACGCGGCGGCGCATGAGCTTTTCACTAAGCAGCTGATTTTTGCCTTAGTCTGCATTCAGATCGCCTATCCGTCGATCTTCGATCTGTTGCTGGAAGTACCTGACTTTAAGAGCTGGGATAGTACTTTTGCTCAGCTGCGTAAGGCCCCAGAGATTGCGTCTGAGCTCGTGCCGTGGCTTAAGCAGGAATTTCCGGATGAGTGGGCGCAGGTCTTGTTTCGTATCTGCCAAAACGATGCTTATTTGCAGCAAAACTTTGATTACATTTTGCTGCTGCTCAATCAGATTGCCGCAATCATCAAGGATGATGTCATTTTGGGCGAGAGCATCGCTTGGGGCTTAGCCTTGCTCCGGGTGACCTCGGTTACCAGCTCAAACCGCGATGGCTTGGGGTCTAAACATCCTAAGCGCAAGGTCACCAACGATGATTCGGCCTACGATTATGCGGGCAAGGTTTACACCAGTGACCAAAAATCTGAGCTGCTGCACACCTTGTGTCGTGACTACCAAAAAGCGCATCCTAAGCTCTCGCGCGCTGAGTTCATTCAAAAGGTCAACCCGCCGTGGGGACCAACCATTGTTATGACGGTGGAGGAGTACCAGCAGCTGGGTAAGCGTTCTGAGACGTTCCACCAAGATCTAGACGAGTCCGACTCCAACATTACGCTAAGCTTTGCTGACGGTAAGGTATTTACCGCTTCCTACGTACGCAAACGTGATATGGCTTGGGTGTTCCAGCATTTTACCCGCATAGGTTTGAGCGATTTGACCATGCATTGTGCTGAGGATGACAACGTCTATTCCTATCACGGCGTACACTATGGCCCAACTCAGGGGCAGTTCTTTGCGACCTGCAATAACCTTTTGTTCCAATTAGCCACTGATTTTATCAGAGCTAATTCCCAGCAGACGGGGGCAGAAATGATCACTAAGCTCAATCTCTACCCTGACGCCCATCGCTTTGTCTTATACCAAGAGGAGCTGCGTGCGGAACTACACCTGGATGACGAAGAAAGATGGCGTAATGATTTTCCGCAGCTTAATGATGGCAGCCGCATCTTGATGAGCCGCAAGATCTTGGAACGTGAATTTGAAGAGTACCTCAAGCGCTTCCGTAAGATGGGCTATCAGGTCGAGCTGGTGCAAAAGGGATCATAAGACACTGGTATAAGGCACTTGCGCCTCAGAGGTAAACTCTGGGGCTTTTTTGGCGCAAGGCATGGTACAATGAGCTAAGTTAGCAGTAGCTAACCTAGGTTACCCTTTGTTAAGTATAGTTAGCCATAAGTAAGAATCCTATGGAAAAGCTCATTACCGCCGTTATCGTCCTGTTAATCGCCATCCCATGTTATTTTGGTTTGCGTCGTATTGCGCGCCAGCTGGTAGGTAAAGCCAAGAGCTGTGGTTGCAGCTCGGGCTCGTCCTGCGCCGATCACGCTACCTGCGATCATGATCAAGCTGATGCTAAGGAGCATCACTGTAATTGCGATGGCGAGTGCCATTGTCACAGCGATCTGTCGTGCGATAAAGCCAAGTCATAAGCGTCAAGCGAGAACGCAAGCCCTCATGCCGCCGTGAGTTGGTGCTCCCTATTAAGTAGCAGCCGTTTCTCAACACGAGTGGTGGTATCAGCAAGAGAGCGGCTGTACTTGCCGTAGCGTAGGCTTAGACACGTTGCCGCTGAGGCCGAAGTTTGTTGCCGCTGAGGCTGGCGAGCGCTACTGGCGAGGTCGGAATGCGCAGAGGCTGAGGCCAAAGTGCGCTGCGTTTGGGCGCCGGATCGTGAGCGGGCCCGTGTTTTGAGGGCTTGACTTGAGCTCCTGCGGCCTTGGGCGCGTGCTAGCGCTAGTTTTTTGGGGCTAGTTGCGCTATCCTAACTAGAGCGTTGGCGTCGAGCTGGGAGCTCCTCTGGGAACACTTCATTGGTGGGGCGAGCTTGAACGTAATGCGCGGTTGGACGCAATCTATCGTAAGTAGATTTCGCGGCACGCGGCCATGGGGTTAGTCGAGGGGAGCTATGCCAAATCAAGATTCGGTATATCGTCAAGTTGGAGACCTTACCGAAGACACTATTCGCAAGCTGGAGCAAAGCGGCCTGCGTATGACGGTGCAACGACGTCATATCATCGATATTCTGACCAAGAGCCAGTGCACCTCGCCTAAAGAGCTGTGGTTTGAGGCCAAACAGTTCGTGCCTGATTTGGGCATTGCTACGGTCTATCGCTTGATCAACCGCTTAGAGCAAATCGGCGTGTTAGCTAAGGCGCGCAGCCTTGGTATCAATCGCGTGCGCCCACAGCTTGGTAATATCACCGCTCCAAGCGGTGAGAAGCTGCGCGTGAGCAATCGCCTGGAGTTAAATGACCTGATTCGGATGGGCCTGATTTCTGCGGGCGTCATCGGTGTTAACAATAAGATTGACCTCTCCTTAGTGGGAGAGCGCATCGACATTACGGTCACTAAGTAAAGCGGTCACACGGCCACCAAGTAAAGCGGTCACGCTGTCACTCAGTAACCCGCTTGTTGGAATTAATCCGCAGCTACGACTAAGAGCTGCTACAGCCCGCCCTAACTTTTGCTATGCTAAGCTTTTAGCGCCAGCTTAATAGGGCGGGCTGTTTGCGTTTTGAGACCACATGCGCCTTGAGGCTACCTGCTCCTTGAGCGCGCTCTTACCCCAATGGTAACTTTTTTCAGAGGATTGATGAGTCATGACTCGAGCTACTAAAGTCGATTTGGAAACTCCGACTATGGTTACTGCTTTAACCGCAGTGCCTGAGGTCCCCACTAAATCTACTGATCACGATGTTGCCGAGTCAGGTGAAACCTATTTAGAGGCGATCTTGCTCATTCGCGCCCGTACCCAAAGCGGCTTGGTGCGCGCGGTCGATATCGCCAATGAATTAGGCTTTTCTAAGCCTAGTGTGTCCCGTGCCTTACGCCAATTGGTCGAAAAGGGCCTTATCTCAATTGAGAAGTCGGGTGCCATCATCTTTAGCCCGGAGGGCTTAGCCTATGCCCAACAGGTGTTTCGCCGTCATCGCATCCTCACTTACTTCCTGCGCTACGTGCTTGAGGTGCCCGCGAGCCAAGCCGAGCAAGACGCTTGTCGCATGGAGCATGTGATCTCCGATGTGACCTTGGAGCGCATCGTGGCCTTCTTGGAGGCGCGCAATATCCTGCCGAAGGAATTTGCCCAGCCGACAGAGGTTAACCCGCTCAACGTCAATATGGTGCTGCCAAGTTAGCACGATATGGTGCTGGTGCTACTGGGGGTGCGTAGATTTGCCAGGCTGAGGATTTAGGCTACAGGCAATAAGTTCACTTTGAGCTTGCGCGGCGCGGAGGGCGACTGCTGCAACCGCTGGCCGCTGCGTTTGTGGGCTCGCTTCTCGGCTGAGGCCTGAGGGAGGCTTAGATGGCGCATTATCAGGAGCTGATGCCTGATCCGCTTAAGGCTCCGCCCACCATTTACTTCACCGATGACACGGTGATTTCAGGCATTACCCCGATGGAGCGCGGTCGGCCATTTGATGAGATCATCAACCGACCCCAGGGTATGCGCGGTTATATTCTCAATTTGACCGTGGCTGGAGAGGGCCTAATCACCGATGGTCCCACTCAGTTCGTGTGCCGTAAGGGCGATCTGCTGCTCTTTGCGCCCGATGTGCCCCATTACTATCAGCGCCATCCTGATGCGGCGTTGTGGCACCATCAATGGGTTTACTTCTTTGCGCGGGGTTATTGGCAGGAGGCTTTGCACTGGGGGACAGCGACGCATTTAGTCGAGCGCTTTACCTTGCCTCCTGATTGCTTTGACGAATTTAGCTCAGACTTTCTTGAGCTGATTCGACGCAATCACACCCAAGAGCATTGCTCGCAGATCTTGGCCCTGAATTACCTCGAGAAAATGCTCTTTCGGCGCATGGAGATTGCCGCCCATGTCGCCCCGCCGCCACTGCCCAGCGATCATCGCTTGAGCTTAGCTATGATCTACATGCGCGACAATTTGAGCCGCCCTGAGCTTGATTTGCCCGAGGTGGCAGCTCAAGTGCACTTGTCGCTGTCTCATTTCGTGCATCTCTTCACCAAGATTGCCGGGGTCAGTCCTAAACGCTGGCTCACCATACAGCGCCTAAAGATGGCGCAAGCGCAGCTTTTCTCGACCACCTTGTCGGTGGAGGATATCGCTCAGCGCGTGGGGATCCGCGATAGCGGCTATTTTTACCGCATCTTCAAGCAGCATTACGGCATGACGCCGGGCGAATACCGCAGTGCCGCTCACGGGGCGCCCAAATGAAAAAAGCTGCGCACTTAGCGTCCGCAGCTTTGCATTATTGTCTTGATGGTTTTTGCTCTGTGAGACTATTGCTCTTTAAGTACCAGGCAACCCCAGTCCTTAAGCGTCAGTGGAGTGCCTGTGGTGACGGTGCGTCCGTCTAAGAGCGATTGCGCATTCTTACCCTGATAGGTAATGGTTTGCTCCTGCTCCGAGAAGTTCATGATGAAGCGGATCTTGCGGTTAGCGCCATCAAGGGCCGTGCGTTCAATCAATGGGAAACGAAGCTGGGTGCGCTCTGGGAGCAGCTGATTGTCGGAGATGATGTACTCTAACACCTGAGCAATCACGTCTTGCGAGACATCCGCGCCAATATAGGTACCACTGCCGCCTTGCTCTTGCTTGAGATAGGAAACAGCGGCGTACTTTTGGTAATAGCGGTGATCGTAGGATGCTAAAACCTCAACCTTAGGATTATCGAGAGTTACCAGCTCCATGAAATCGCGGGCCTGGCAATCAGCGGTGCTCAAATCGAGCTTGCTTGAGACCAAGTTGACGTTATGCGGCTCGGCTATTAGTTGGTAGGACACGCCTAACAGGTCGGTGAGCAGGCCCGGCTGGCGTACCGTGCGGATCTTGACGTTTTCATCGGCTACCGCACTCTTAAATGAGAACAGGACGTGACCGCCGTGCTCAATGAACGTGCGCAATTGCTGTAATTTGGCATCACTGACGGTGTAGAGTAGCGGGCATACAAGGAGTTGGTAGCGGCCGTCAAAGATGCGCTCGTCATCGATGCAGCGAATATCGGCTTCAATATTGTGCTCGTACAGGGCGTCGTAGTACTTGCGCACTACATCGTTGTAGAGGTGCTCCTTGAAGTTGACCGTGTGCAGGCTTGGGCCGCGATACGGGAATTGGTCGATGGCAGTTAAGCACTCATTGGATACGATGAGGCAAACCTTGTTGTCTTTGTGGAAGCCCGTGAGCTCAGGCTGTAATTGCTCGAGGGTAGCACCTAAGGTACAGGCCTCATCATAGACCGGGTTAGGCTCTAAGTCGTGGCTTAACAGACCCTTCCAATAGGACTCAAAGGAATTGTGGATCGAATGCCAGTGCCAGTAGCTGACCATGCGCGCACCTGTGGCTACGTGGGCAAGTGCTTGTAAGGTGAGCTGGCCAGGGAATGGCGTCCAGTTCTTGAAGGCTTGGGCTTCGGTCTCTAAGACGAAGTAGCGTTGATCCTTAAGGCAGCGGATCTCATCGCCGCCAAAGGCGATTTCCTTGCCGGTGAGATATTCCTGCGATGGGTGGTAGATGTCAACGCCGACAATATCTAAAGGCTGAGAGGCCTCAAAGTGATTGACGTCAGGTTGGACGCCAAAGGAATAATCGCGCCACTCAAAGTCGAAGTTGTGGGTGAGAAATTGCTCCGGCTTGAGGTAAGGACGTACCAGATCGGCCAGCTTTTTGAGCCAACGGGTGACTTCAAGGCGCTGGAATTGCTGGAAAGCGCTCATCAGCGAGCCGTTGATGGTGGCCGCAACATCAGGGAAATCTTCCCAGGCATCGATACGGTTCGACCAGTAATCAAGGCCAAAGGCGTGGTTTAAGGCGGTAAGATCGCCGTGAAACTTCTCTTTTAAGTACTTGACGAACTCGTACTGCAAGTTAGAGCTGATGCAGCCGTAGTACTTGGTCTCATTGTCCAGTTGGTAGCCGATAATGGCTGGGTGGTCGTGTACGGCCTCCATCATCTTGGTGACAATGCGCTCAGCGTAGTAACGGTAGGCCGGGGCGGTGATATCCATCAGCTGGCGGGCGCCATAGCGATTTGGTCCTTGTAAGGTGGTGCTCAGTACCTCAGGGTGCTTCTTTACCAGCCAGGCCGGTACGGCGTAGGTCGGGGTGCCGACAATGACCTTGATGCCGTTTTCGTGCATCTTATCGAGCACGGTGAGAACTGGGCTGAAGTCAAAGACGCCATCTTCTTTTTCGTAGGTGCTCCAGGTGCTTTCGCCGATGCGCACGTAGTTGAAGTGCGCCTTTTTCATGAGCAAAATGTCTTGCTCAAGGCGCTCGTAAGGCAGGTATTCGCGGTAATAGGCGCTGCCAAAGAAAATCTGATCTTGGTTCATAGAAAATCCTTTTTTGCACGGTAGCTCAAGCTTGGGGCCACAGGTTAGAGCCTTGGGAGTTCTAAACTGCAGCAGGGACGCTGTTATAGGATCTTAAGCTGTTAGTGGACCTTCTTGATGAAGGCTAAGAGAATTGCACCCATTAAGGCCAGGCCGCAGCCTAAGTGGAACACGTAGTCATAGCCAGCGGTGGCAATGATAATGCCCGAGAGTACCGGTCCAATTACTTGACCACCGTTGTTGGCGATGTTGAGGATGCCTAAGTCTTTAGCGGCGGTCTTCATGTTTGGCAACACGTCGATATTCAGGGCTTGGTCCAAGGAGGAGAAGATGCCATAACCTAAGCCTGCGACTAAGGCATAAACCAGCATTAAGTTGGCGCTCGGGGCAAAGCTTGGGATGATGCAGCCTATCGCCATTAACAGAGAGGAGATAACCACTGGCCACTTGCGCCAATGCATCCTATCGGCAATTGGGCCCGAAATCAGGGACAAGATGATGGCTGATACCATCAAGATGGTCGAGATATAGCTGATGTAGGAGGCCGACTCGCTGTCGCTCAGGCCGATGTAGTCGGTTAGGATGTAGAGCTGATAACCGGCAACGGTGAACTGAGCAGAGACTACGCAGACCTTGCCGATTAAAGCCAAGTAGTAATCACGGCAATCCTTGAGGGGGAAGGCGAAGTTCTCAGATAAGTTCTTTAAGGTTAGCTTCTCGACTGGCATGCCGATCGTGCTCTTTTCACGCAAGAAGACCGAAGCTAAAGGACCAGAGAGCAGGGCCATCACCGCCATTAAGATAACGCCGTTGGTCTCATTGACGCCGATGAAGAAGGCTGCCAGGATTTGACCGCCATAGTTACCAGCGGACATACCGATGGCGTACATCGAGGAAATGGTGCCACGATGGCGGGGAGCGACGCGATCGGAGAGTACGGCGATAAGTGGGGCCACAATGGCGTTTAAAAAGATCATGTAGATGGCATCCCACGCGATAATCGCGGCGATGCTATCGGCGGTACCCCAGAAGTAAATGCAGATGGCGGCACCAATCGAGCCAAAGTAGAGCCATGGGGTGCGGCGGCCAAAGCGCGAGCGGGTACGGTCGGACCAAGCGCCCTCTAAGATGTTGGCGATAGTCGAAACTACCATCGCGATGGCCGACATTGCCGCTAAGGCGGTAGCCTTAGCCTCTGGGTCAATTTCGGCGATGCGGGCAGGCACCAGCACGCCCACCATGCCTAAATAGGAACCAAGCCAGAAGAAGACGCCAACGACTAAGGCGATGCCTTCCATTAAAGGTAACTTGGGCTGCTCACTGTCTTTAGGGGTAGTCCAGTTAGCGGCGGGTGCAGGCTCGCCGCGAGTTAAGAATCCAAACATAGAAAATGTCCTGCTAAAAACCAAAAAGTACAGTGCTGCAGCGCCCAACACGGTAAGGGGCAAACCGTGTTGCTATGGGGTATTTTAGGTTTTTAACCCGGTGTTCACAGTGGATAATTTTTCTTATTTACTGGACAAAATTGCTATAAGCAACAAAGTGTGAGGCAGATCCAAATTTGTGAATGTCTAGTACTCAATTTGCCCAGCCGCAACAATTTTGCCCAGCGCCGTCTGGCGGTGAGCGTCTCTCATTGAACTCACGGGCACAGCGCTAAAGCATTTGGGTTAGAGCACGAGCTTGGCGCGCCATGGTTGAGCTCAGTAGGAAGTGAGCAGGTTAGAGGCTGGGGCTGAGCTTAGCGCGCAATGGTTGGGCTGGGCTACGGGCTGGGAGAGCGTAGGAACTGGGGGTAGGGCGTTAGCTCAGCAGGGCGTAGTGGAAATCCATTCCGGGCTTGTCGTGGCGCGGGCGCTTGATGTAGTCGGTTTCGGCGTCCACGTCGGCATAGGTGGTACCGTACTCATCATCAGTGTTCTCTTCGTGCAGGTGCTCGCCTAAAGGCCCTTTCTTTAAGAAGCGGTTGAGCGCTAAGTGCTTGCAGCTGTCCACTAGCTTTAAGGTGCGCTCAAAAAAGATGAGGCACACCAGCTGCGAGATGCCTACCTCCGCTCCTTCCTCATCGCTGGAGGCCATGGCACTGGGGTTGGTGTTGTGCTGCTCGTTTAATTTGCGCTGCTCTAATTGGCGCGACCAGCTGTAGAGCTGTTGGAGCATACCAAGCTGAATGATGAGCGCCGGTTGCACCGCCGCAGCAGCCGTTTGGCCTGTGGCTTGCGCCACAGCCAAGGCCTGATTTAAAGCGGCTTGCTTGGTGTTTAAGAGCGCAAAGTCCTGGAAATTGGTGTTGGTACTCAGATTGCCCAAGCTATTAAAGCCTGAGCTGACCGGCGCGCCTACGGTCTTGGGAGCAGTGCCAAGCAGCGGTGGTTTGACCTCAGTAGGCTCGGTGGTGCTTGGGGCTGCTTGCGCGTTTTTGGTTGCTTGTGCTGTTTGTGCAGCTTGCACCGCCTTAGCCTCTTGGATGAGCTTGGCCGAGTTGATGCCGCTAGCAGGCTCACTTGGGCTTGATTTGCTGAATGTTGGAGCAAAATTTTGCTCGTTGGTCGTAACCTGGTGGGTAGCTTGGGTCTTAACCTGAGCGTTGGCTTCGTGCAGCTCATTTTTGAGCGGAGAGG
Source organism: uncultured Anaerobiospirillum sp. (assembly GCA_944390115.1). GTDB lineage: Bacteria > Pseudomonadota > Gammaproteobacteria > Enterobacterales > Succinivibrionaceae > Anaerobiospirillum. Next base: position 5,577 of record CALXOW010000026.1, on the reverse strand, counting down.
CGGCCATTTGCCGCAGCAGCTCGATACTTGCCGTTGAGGAAGTTGGTGCGATGTTCATAAGCCACCTCCATAGTAAGCGCGCCCGTAGATTAAGCCCTGATGGGGTATTTTGAGCAAATCCTAAGCCATAGTTTTGGCACCAAAATAGGGCGTTGAGGCGTTGTAACAGGGCAAGTGCCGCTGCAAAAGCGTGACGGTTGACAAGTTTTGATTAAAACTAGGACAATGGGCCGTGCACCCTAGAGCCGGATTAATGGCCGTAAAATGGCGCTTTAAGGCGGTTTTGGTTGGTGCCTTTCTTATTTTTTGCTTATTGGTTTGACTGCATGCGCAGTCGGGGCCGACCCAGTGGCCTGATTGTGGCCGCCCCAAGGCCTTGTTGGGGCCTGTCATTGTTTTTATTTGGGCCTTAGTTGCTGGCCGTTCATGGTCCTTATTTGGTGGAGCTACGGGCGCTTAGTGCTGGGACGGATTTTTTGGAGTTTAGGAGTTGCTCTTTATGCGCGTCTTAAAATTTGGTGGAACCTCAGTAGCAGATGCTCAGCGTGTCGTTAATGTGTCAGAGATTGCGATTAACACCGCTATCCAGGTTCAGACCGCATTGGTGCTCTCGGCTCCTGCGGGCGTCACCAATATTTTGGTGTCGATGGTTAAAAGCGCGCTGGCAGGCTCTGATTGCAAGAACGAATTTGGCGCCTTAGATAACATCATCCGTCCGCTCATCAATACCTTAGACACCCAATACCCTAACTTTGATGGTGCTAAGGTTATGGCCTTCTACGAAGAGACGGTCAAGGAATTAAAGCGCCGCGTTGAGGGTATCACCTTATTAGGCTCGTGCCCGGATGCCGTCGCCGCCTTTATCGAGTGTCGCGGTGAGGCCTTGTCGATCGCGATCATGGCTGAGCTCTTAACGGCCCGTCAGCACTTAGTGCAGGTGATCGACCCAGTGCAGATCTTGGTCTGTGACGGTAAGCCTCTGGAGTCCTCGGTTGATATCGCCGCCTCCAGCGAGCGCTTTGCCCGCCTGAGCATTGATCCTAAGGCTATTATCTTGATGTCGGGCTTCTGCGGTGGTGACCGTCAAGGTCAACTCGTGCTGTTAGGCCGCAATGGCTCGGATTACTCCGCTGCCTGCTTAGCCGCTGTCGCTAAGGCTCAATGCTGTGAGATTTGGACCGACGTTGATGGCGTCTACAGCTGCGACCCACGCACCGTCCCTGATGCGGTGCTGTTGCGCCGTATGTCCTACAAGGAGGCGATGGAGCTGTCGTACTTTGGTGCCAAGGTGCTGCACCCACGCACCATTGCACCAATTGCCCAGTACCGCATTCCATGCCTGATTAAGAACACCTTAAACCCACAAGGTGAGGGCACCTTAATCTCTGATGAGACCGATCGCTCCTTGGCGATCAAGGGTATCTCCGATCTCAAGAACGTCTCGATGATCAACGTCTCGGGCCCTGGCATGAAGGGTATGGTCGGTATGGCCGGTCGCCTCTTCACCTGCATCTCGCGCTCAGGCGTTTCGATTGTCCTCATTACCCAGTCCTCGTCGGAGTACTCGATTTCCTTCTGCGTCCACTCCGAAGACGCTTTCTTAGCCCGTGCCGCGATTGAAGAAGAGTTTGCCCTCGAGCTGCAAGCTCAGCTCTTAGACCCAATTGAGATTTTGGACAATAAGGCCATTATCTCGGTCGTGGGCGAGGGTATGCGTACCGCTAAGGGCGTATCCTCGAAATTCTTCCGTGCCCTGGCTCAAGCCAATATCAACATCAACGCGATTGCCCAAGGTAGCTCCGAGCGCTCGATTTCGGCGGTTATCGATAATTCCAAGGTTTCTGAGGCGATCTATAGCTGCCACACCTTGCTCTTTAGCGGCCGTCAGATCATCGATCTCATCATTGTTGGTGTCGGTGGTGTGGGCAAGGCCCTGCTTGAGCAGATTCGTAAGCAGCAAACTGAGCTGCAACAGCGCAATGGCGTTGAGCTGCACGTCATTTGTGTGGCTAATTCCAAGACCTACGTTAAGGATCCACGCGGTCTGAACTTAGAGCAGGTACCACAGCTGTTAGAGGCTTGCCATAATCCAGCCTTCTCGATTGAGGAAGCTAAGCGCTTAGTTGAGGATTCGCACTTAGTTAACCCAGTCTTTGTTGACTGCACCTCAAGCGAGGATATCGCGCTGTCCTATATTGAGCTGATGAAGGTGGGCTACCACGTCGTCACCCCAAATAAGAAGGCCAATACCAGCTCCTACGAGTACTACAAGGGCTTACGCCAGATTGCGCGTTCCTGCCACCGCAAGTTCTACTACGAGGCCACGGTGGGTGCTGGTTTACCAGTGATCAATACGCTGCAAAACCTGCTGGCGGCCGGTGACCGTTTGATCGAGTTCAACGGCATTATGTCGGGCACGCTCTCCTACATCTTTGGCTTAGTCGATGAGGGTAAGACCTTATCTGAAGCCACCCGTGATGCCTATGAGCGCGGTTATAGCGAGCCCAACCCACGCGATGACTTAGAGGGCATGGATGTCGCACGTAAGCTCTTAATCTTAGCCCGTGAGTGTGGTTACAAGCTCGATTTGAGCGACATCGAGATCGACTACCCAGTAGATCGCAAGTACTTAGAGGGCAATAACGCTCAGGAAGTGCTTGAGAACTTAAAGCACGCCGATGAGGAATTTGCCCAGAAGGTAGCTGCCGCTAAGGCCGAGGGCAAGGTACTGCGTTATGTCGCCACCATCAAGGACGGCGGTAAGTGCAGCTGCGCGGTCAAGGCCGTGGGCCCAGAAGATCCGCTCTACAAGGTCGTAGGCGGCGAGAATGCCCTGTCCTTTACCTCCGCGTACTACCAGCCAATCCCACTGGTCATTCGCGGTTATGGCGCTGGTACTGACGTTACCGCCGCCGGTGTCATCTCGGACATCCTGCGCTTACAAAACTGGACCCGTGAGGCCTAATTTTGAGCCTAATTTAGAGCCTAATTTTGAGCCTAATGTAGTGCCGCCTCAGGCCTCGGCCTGAGGTGCTCTAGAATTTTTCAGTGAGAGGAATTTCTTGTGACTCAGGTTTATCGAGCCTATGCCCCTGCCTCCTCGGCCAATTTATCGGTAGGCTTTGACCTCTTGGGTATTGCGGTACGCCCATTAGACGGCAGCCCGCTGGGTGATTTTGTCAACGCTCGTGAGTTAGGCCCAGATGAGGTCGGCACGGTCACCCCTGATCTCAGCATTAAGGTGAGCGGGCGCTTTGTGCACAAGCTGCCAAGCGATCACAAGCAAAACATCGTGTACGACGCCTACGAGCTGGTCAAGCAGCGCCTGCAAGCCGCTGGACTTAAGGCTAAGCGCTTAGAGCTGACCTTGGAAAAGAATTTGCCGGTATGCTCGGGTTTAGGTTCATCGGCCTCTTCTGTAGTCGCAGCGGTGCTGGCTTTAGACGCAGCCCATGACAATTACTTTGGTCCTGCGGGCTGTCTTGAGCTGATGGGTATCTTAGAGGGCAAGATCTCCGGCTCGATCCACTACGATAACGTCGCTCCATGCTACTTTGGTGGCATGCAGTTCATCACCAATGAAAACAATCAGGTCAGCCAAAGCCTGCCTTACTTTGATTCGTGGTACTGGGTCTTATGCTTCCCTGGCATCAAGGTTTCGACCGCTGAAGCCCGTGCCATCTTACCGGCGCAGTACTTACGTCAAGACGTCATCACCTTTGGCCGCCACATTGGTACCTTTATTCATGCTCTCTATACCAAGGATGAGGCCCTGGCTATCGCCAGCTTGGTTGATGTGATCGCCGAGCCTTATCGTGCGGCTTTAATCCCAGGCTTTGCTGAGGCCCGCCTCTTTGGTTCGGCTTTAGGCGCTTTGAACACCGGTATCTCCGGCTCAGGCTCGACCATCTTCTCGATTTTCAAGGATGTGGAGCAAGCAACCAAGATGAAGGAGTACTTGGAGCGCCAGTTTATCGCCAACCAAGACGGCTTCTGCCATATCTGCAAGATTGACCCACATGGCGCCTACGTTGAGGTGCTTGAGGCGTAATCCCACCTGAGTTAGGACTTAATATGCAATTAGTTAATCTCAAAGACAACTCTGAGCGTGTGACCTTTGCTCAGGCGGTCAAGCAGGGCATTGGTGCTCACCAAGGCCTCTTCTTTATGGACAAGCTCGAGCCGTTCTCACAAAGTGAGATCGACGCTCTGTTGCAGCTGGACTTAGTTACGCGCTCGCAAAAGGTGCTGCGCCACTTAATTGGCAGCGATGAGCTCCCTGAGCTGGAGGCCATCATTGCCGATGCCTTTACCTTTAAGGCCCCGCTCGTCAACGTCGACGGCAAGAGCGCCTGCCTTGAGCTCTTCCACGGCCCAACCTTGGCCTTCAAGGACTTCGGCGCCCGCTTTATGGCCCGCGTCTTATCGGCCATTATTGGCAACGACAAGTGTACGATCTTAACTGCGACTTCCGGTGACACCGGTGCGGCGGTGGCCGACGCCTTCTATCACCAGCCTAAGATCAACGTCGTAGTGCTCTATCCAAAGGGCATGGTGTCGCCGCTGCAAGAGAGCTTAATTGCCACCTTAGGTGACAATATTCACGCCGTTGAGGTGGATGCGCCATTTGATAATTGCCAAGACATGGTTAAGACCGCCTTTGACGACGCAGCATTCAAGCAGGCGGTAGGCTTAAATAGCGCCAATTCGATCAACATCAGCCGTCTGCTCGCCCAGGTTTGCTACTACTTTGAGGCGGTAGCTCAGGTGCCAGCCGAGAAGCGTGAGCACTTGGTCTTTGCCGTACCATGCGGCAACTTTGGCAATATCACCGCAGGTCTTATTGCCAAGGCCTTAGGCTTAAAGGCCCGCTTTGTCATTGCCTGCAACGCCAACGACACGGTACCGCGCTATCTCAAGTCCGGTCAGTGGGAACCACACGCCACCGTCGCTACTATCTCCAATGCGATGGACATCAGCCGTCCGAACAATTGGCCGCGCGTGGAGGCCCTGTGTCAGCTCATGGGCTGGTCGTTACAGGACTTTGATTACGGCTCGGTTTCTGACGACGAGACCCGCGCCCACATGCGCAGCGTCCACGAGGCAACCGGCTATGTCTTAGAGCCACATGCTGCCGTAGCCCACAAGGTGCTGTCTGAGCACTTAAAGGACGGTGAGTTTGGTATCTTCTTAGGCACCGCCCACCCAGCTAAGTTCAAGGCCGAGGTTGATAAGACCTTAGGTATCGACTTACCACTGCCGAAGGCCTTAGCTGATCGCATGAACTTAGCTTTAGACAAGAAGCTGATGGCCGCTGACTTTGCCACCTTGAAGTCGTATATGCTAGACGACCTCAAGCTGGCCGACTAAGCTGACTAAGCGCTGGTAACCCAGCACTTCTAGGCCCTCATGGCGCTTGCGTCATGGGGGCTGGCTATTTTTACCCGACTTTGACTGTGAAATGTTAGTTAAATGCGATATATATCAAGTTTAAATGCATTTTTTGTTCTGTATGATATGACTAACAACCAGTAACAACAAAGCGAGGGTACCATGTTTATCAAGACCACAAAAAGC
>CALXOW010000025.1 GCA_944390115.1 uncultured Anaerobiospirillum sp. | reverse complement strand
TGGTGGGTCGTGAGGGGATCGAACCCGCGACCAACGGATTAAGAGTCCGCTGCTCTACCAGCTGAGCTAACGACCCGATCAAAATCGTTGAAGAAAAAGTGGTGGGTTGTGAGGGATTTGAACCCTCGACCAATGGATTAAAAGTCCACTGCTCTACCCCTGAGCTAACAACCCAGGAAGGATTCAGATTCCTCAGAATCCGTTTTTCTTCAAAGTCAGTCGTGAACTGACGGGGTGCTATTTTACTAAAATTTTGTGACAGCGCAAGAACTTTTTACAAAAAATTAAAACTTTTTGCCAAAAGCGATATTTAAGCCAAAACAACAAAGCACACTCACGTCCCCAAGCTCCACCACCGCACTCGCCCCCACTTACCACCATACCCATCACAGCCCCTCATCCAAGCTCAGAGCTGCAACCAAGCAGCTTCTAGCAACTCGCCTAAACCTAACGCTAACAGCTGTGACCACGCGCCCAAGTAAGGTAGCTGGCGATGAAAGCAACACGGACCAACAAAGGAAGAGGAGCAGACCGCACCCGCACCGAGCTGAGTGCATGGTCTAGAGCAAGAAATATCAATAATGGAGCTGATACGCACTTGCAGATGCTAAGCCCACAAGAGCTTGCAGGGCCAGCCCGAAGGCGCGGGGCATGAATAAACTCGAAGACGTCGGGTGGGGCGAGGCTTAAATAACAGCGGCCAAGTGAGGACAAAAACGCTGGATGGGGCTGGGCTTAAATGCCATCGCAGTGAGCAAAGCGTTTGAAGTGAGTACGCTGGAAGGAGCGCAGAGAGGCAATCCTCAAGATGAGGCCGCTTGAGAGCTATCAGCTGCGCTCTCACCTGGCAGCTGACTTTAAGGGGCGTTGTGACCTGAGCACAGCAAGCAGGGCAAGCCGCTTGAGGCAAACGCGTAAATTTAGCGGATTTTCATGCTTGGGGCCTAAGGATTTTGCTTGATTTTGTGACAACTTTCGCTAAAATGCGTAAGACTTGGCTGCCGTGTTTTCTTTGCCGGGAACCACCCCTAGCTTAAGCTCACAGAAAAAGCTTGTTTCTGTCAGTGTTACTTTAGAGACTTAAGCGCACCAAGGTCTGACCTTACAAGATGCACACTAAGCCTAAACAGTTTGCTCCTCAGCTCGGAACGTCCGCACATCGGCGCGGTGAGACGGCCTCAGTGCTCGGTTAAACCAGCGCATGGTTAGCTCTCAACCTACTCTGAGCTCATGGTTCCTGTGCCCTAACACTTTGTGTCAAGTCAGTTGGATCAGCTCGAACTTTTGGAGGTATTTGTGGCTAGTACCGCAATCCTTGCACTCGCTGATGGCACTGTCTTCAAAGGCAAAGCATTTGGTGCTTTACGTGTCACGCAAACTGGCGAAGTGGTCTTTAATACGTCTATGACCGGCTATCAGGAAATCTTGACCGATCCTTCCTACACCGGACAGCTGGTAACGCTCACTTATCCCCACATTGGCAACTACGGTACTAACGACGAGGACATGGAGTCAGATCAGATCTGCGCTCAGGGCCTTATCGTGCGCGATCTTGCGGCGATCGCCTCTAACTTCCGTAGCACCACCTCGCTCAGCGATTTCTTAGCCCACTACAACAAGCCGGGCATCTACGGCATCGACACCCGCATGTTAACCCGCCTCCTGCGCGACAAGGGCGCCCAAAACGGCTGCCTCACCACCGATCCGGCCATCAGTGCCGAGCAAGCGGTGGAGCTGGCCCGTCAGTGCCCTTCGATGAAGGGTCAGGACTTAGCCCAAGTCGTCAGCACCAAGGAGCGCTATGAATGGACTGAAGGCGAGTGGGTCTTAGGCAGCGGCTATCAGAAGTTTGAGCGCAAAGATCTCCCTTACCACGTCGTAGTTTATGACTTTGGCGTCAAGCGCAATATTCTGCGCATGTTAGTCCAGCGTGGCTGCTACTTAACGGTAGTCCCAGCTAAGACTCCAGCGCAAGAAGTATTAGCCTTAAATCCTGATGGCGTCTTTATGTCGAATGGTCCTGGCGATCCAGAGCCATGCACCTACGCCATTGAGGCGATCAAGACCTTTGTCGAGCACAAGATGCCATTATTTGGTATCTGCTTAGGTCACCAGCTGTTAGGCTTAGCCTCGGGCGCCCAGACGATCAAGATGAAGTTTGGTCACCACGGTGCTAACCACCCAGTACGCGACGTCGCCACCAATTGCGTCCACATCACCTCGCAAAACCACGGTTTCTGCGTCGACAAGGACACCTTACCTGAGAACGTCAAGGCGACCCACTTCTCCTTATTTGACGGCTCGCTGCAAGGTATCGAGCGCACCGACGCTCCAGCCTTTAGCTTCCAGGGTCACCCTGAGGCCAGCCCAGGCCCACACGACCCAAGTGGTCTGTTCGATCACTTCATCGAGCTGATGAAGCAAAACCGTAAGTAGCAAACTCAGCTAAACCACACGGGGCAGCAGCACCGCCGCCCCATGGGGCGAGCACAGCTAGGCCCCACTAGGTTTAGACGCTCGCTCAGGCTCTACGAGCCTGACCCAGCCAGAGGATAGGTTTTTATGCCAAAGCGTACTGACATCAAGAGCATTTTAATTTTAGGCGCCGGCCCAATCGTCATTGGCCAAGCCTGCGAGTTTGACTACTCGGGTACTCAAGCCTGCCGCGCCTTACGCGAAGAGGGTTATCGCATCATCTTGGTCAACTCCAATCCTGCGACCATTATGACCGACCCTAATATCGCTGACGCCACCTATATCGAGCCAATCGACTACCGCGTGGTCGAGCGCATTATTGCCAAGGAGCGTCCGGACGCCATCCTGCCAACTATGGGTGGTCAGACCGCGTTAAACTGCGCCTTAGACTTAGAGCGCCACGGAATCTTAGAAAAGTACAATGTCGAGATGATCGGTGCTAACGCCGACACGATCGACAAGGCCGAGAATCGTGAGCGCTTTGATGCTGCGATGAAGAAGATCGGCCTGCAATGCCCACGTGCGGGCATCGCTCACTCCTTAGAAGAGGCCTGGCAGGTCCAATCTGAGGTCGGCTTCCCTTGCATTATCCGTCCATCCTTCACTATGGGTGGCACCGGTGGTGGTATTGCCTACAACCCAGAAGAGTTCGAGGAAATCTGCACCAAGGGTTTAGAGAGCTCGCCGACCCACGAACTTTTGATTGACGAGTCGTTAATCGGTTGGAAAGAGTTCGAGATGGAGGTGGTGCGTGACCGCAAGGACAATTGCATCATCGTCTGCTCGATCGAAAACTTCGACCCAATGGGTATCCACACCGGCGACTCGATTACCGTGGCCCCAGCTCAGACCTTAACCGATAAGGAATACCAGATCATGCGTGACGCCTCGATGGCTGTCCTGCGTGAGATTGGCGTGGAGACCGGTGGTTCCAACGTCCAATTTGGTATCAATCCTAAAGACGGCCGCATGGTCATCATTGAGATGAACCCACGTGTGTCGCGCTCTTCGGCCTTAGCCTCGAAGGCAACCGGCTTCCCAATTGCCAAGGTCGCCGCTAAGCTTGCCGTCGGCTACACCTTAGATGAGTTAGGCAACGACATCACGGGCGACTTAACCCCAGCTTCGTTCGAGCCTTCGATCGACTACGTAGTCACCAAGGTACCACGCTTCAACTTTGAGAAGTTCCCGAACTCCAATGACCGCCTGACCACCCAGATGAAGTCGGTCGGTGAGGTTATGGCGATCGGCCGTACCTTCCAAGAGTCGCTGCAAAAGGCCTTACGTGGTCTCGAGACCGGCAAGTCGGGCTTTGCCCCACGCCTTGATATGCACAGCAAGGAAGCCCGCACCAAGCTGTTGCACGAATTAGAGGAAGCTGGTGCTCACCGCATTTGGTACATCGCCGATGCCTTCCGTATGAATATGACGGTCGAAGAGCTCTTTGAGTACACCCACATCGACCCATGGTTCTTAGTGCAGATCAAGGAACTGATTGACATTGAGAAGTCCTTAGCCGGGCGCACCTTAAAGTCGATCGACGCCGAGCAGATGCGCGACTTAAAGGCCCGTGGCTTTGCCGATGCCCGTTTAGCTGAGCTTTTGAATGTCACCGAGGACCAGGTCCGCGAGCGCCGCTGGCTCCACGAGGTTTACCCAACCTACAAGCGCGTTGACACCTGCGCCGGTGAGTTTGCTACCCCAACGGCCTATATGTACTCGACCTACGAGCAAGAGTGCGAGTCTAAGCCAACTGATCGCCGCAAGATCATGATCTTAGGTGGTGGTCCAAACCGCATTGGTCAGGGTATCGAGTTCGACTACTGCTGCGTCCACGCCTCCTTAGCCTTACGCGAGGACGGCTTTGAGACCATTATGGTCAACTGCAACCCAGAGACGGTTTCGACCGACTACGACATCTCCGATCGCCTCTACTTTGAGCCAGTTACCTTAGAGGACGTGCTTGAGATCGCCCGCGTCGAGAAGCCTGAAGGCTGCATCGTGCAATTTGGTGGTCAGACCCCACTGAAGCTGGCGCGCAAACTCGAGGCCGCCGGTGTACCAATTATCGGTACCTCGCCTGATGCCATCGACAAGGCCGAAGATCGTCAGCGCTTCCAAGAGGCCATTGAGAAGTTAAAGCTGTTACAGCCGAAGAATGGCACCGCCATTTCCTTAAATCAGGCTGTTTCGATCGCCGCCAACATCGGCTACCCACTGGTGGTACGTCCATCCTACGTCTTAGGTGGCCGCGCCATGGAAGTAGTCTATGACGAAGAGGACTTACGTCGTTACTTCAACGAGGCGGTCAAGGTCTCCAACAAGTCGCCAGTGCTCTTAGATAAGTTCTTAGATCACGCCATCGAGATCGACGTCGATGCGGTCTGTGACGGCAAGGACATCGTGATCGGCGGCATTATGGAGCACGTTGAGGAGTGCGGTGTGCACTCGGGCGACGCCGCCTGCGTGCTGCCACCTTGGCGTTTAAGCGAGGAGATCAAGGAGCGCATTATCAAGATCAGCCAAGATCTGGCGATGGAGCTGGATGTTAAGGGTCTGATGAATGTGCAGCTCGCGGTCAAGGGCAATGACATCTACTTAATCGAGGTCAACCCACGTGCCGCTCGTACCGTGCCATTTGTCTCGAAGGCCACCAGCTTGCCATTAGCCAAGATCGCAGCGCGCATCATGACCGGCAAGAGCCTGCAAGAGCAAGGCGTCACCCACCAGATCGTGCCTCCTTACTACTCGGTCAAGGAAGTGGTCCTGCCATTCCACAAGTTCCCAGGCTCGGACCCAATATTAGGCCCTGAGATGCGTTCGACCGGTGAGGTTATGGGCACCGCCCCATCCTTCCACGAGGCCTATGCCAAGGCCCAGCTGGCGTCCAACAACGAGATTGTGCGCTCGGGTCGTGTCCTGCTGTCGATCAGCAACTCGGACAAGCAGATGCTCCCAGAGCTCGGTCGCAAGTTGATTGCCGCCGGCTTTGAACTGGACGCCACCGGTGGCACCAGCAAGGCCTTAGCGGCCGCTGGTATTCCGGTCACCCGCGTCAAGAAGGTCTATGAGGGCCGTCCAAATATCTTAGACGGCATCAAGAGCGGTCACTACAGCTGGATCATCAACACCACCGAAGGCCGCCAGGCGGTCTTAGACTCGCGTTCGCTGCGTCGTGGCGCCCTGCAGTATCACGTCAGCTACTGCACCACGATCAACGCCGCGCTTGCCACGGTTGATGCCATCAACGAAAGCGAGTTCCGCAGCGTGCACTCGATCCAAGAGCTGCACCAGCAGATCGCTGAGCATGAGGCCGAGCAGGCTAACAAGTAAGCTCAAGCTAGCTAGCCCGCTCTCAATCACCCCATATTGAGAGCTCCCGCGCCCTGATGCCCCGCATCAGGGCGCTGTCATTTGCAGCAGCCCAAGCTCCAGCATCCCTCAGCCCCCATGAGTCCCGCTTGAGCTGATTACCACGCCGCGCCGCCTGAGATGGAGCCTAGCTGCAACTTGGGTAGCTGAGCCCTGAAAAAGGCTTGCGCCGCCTTAAGAAATCGGTATAATGTGCGCCACAACCTCTGCGGATGGATGGCAGAGCGGTTGAATGCAACGGTCTTGAAAACCGTCGAAGATTTACGTCTTCCGTGAGTTCGAATCTCACTCCATCCGCCAGATGAAAAGCAAAAGGGCACCGTAAGGTGCTTTTTTTGTAACTAAATCACCAAGCCATCACCCCAAATAGCAGCAATCTTACCGCGCGCACCAAGCCGCCCCCGCCCGGCGCAGCACTGGCCGAGTTGCCCCGCGCCCGCTAAAATTAAGCTTGCTTGAGCCCAAAGCGAAAGTTAAAATCTAAACGCTTTTCTATTCGTGTGTGGTGAGACCGCCCCCGCGCGGTCAGGGGATTGCTGATGAATATCTTAATGGCGCTGTCGCAGCGCGAGTTAACGGGGGCTGAAGTCTATGCGGCCACCATTGCTGATGAGTTAATCGCCCGTGGCCATAAAGTCCTAATCGTCTCCGACACCTTGACGGTCAAGACTAAGGCGCAATTTGTCTCTATCCCCTTCAATCAGCGTTTCCTGCCCAAGCGCGTCAAGCAAGTGCGCCAAATGGTGCAATTGATCAAAGAGCACGATATTCAGGTAGTGCACTCACACTCGCGCGCCAGCGCCTATATCAGCAGCCTCGCCTGCGCCCTGTGTGGCATTCCCCACATCGCCTCAATTCACGGGCGCCAGCCGGTCCACAAAACCCGCGCCCTGATCAAATGCGCCGGCGCAGTATCATTGTGCGTGTGTGAGAGTATCCGCAACCAAATCATTGCGGACTTAGGCTTTGCTCCGGAGCGCACCATGATTATCCGCAATCCGGTCAATGCCGCCACCTTTGCCTTTAATCCACCTACTACCACCACCCAAGATAAGATCAAGGTCGCCTTAATCGGCCGCCTCTCGGGCCCTAAGGGCTGGGTCGTAGGCCAAGTCTTAGCGCAAGTGGCCGACCACCCGGAAATTGAGATCAATGTGATCGGCGGCAAGAACATTCCGTCCGAGCTCCAACCATATACTCAATACCCGCATATTCACTTCCTAGGCTATCGTGACGACATCCCTGAGCTTATGACCCAGGCTGATGTCATTATTGGCGCTGGGCGTGTGGGCATTGAAGCACTGTTGCGCGGCCGTCCGCTGATTGCGGTGGGCGAGGCCTGCTACCATGGTGTAGTCACCCCCGACAATATCGCAGAGGTGTTAGGCACCAACTTTGGTGACATCGTCAGCACCAAGGAAGGTCACTTCAATTTTGAGCACCTTATTGCCGACCTCAAAAACGCCCAGCTCTTAGGGCAAGACCACGCCTTACTGCAAGAGCTGCGTAAGTCAGCACTCAAGGAGTACGATGCCACGCCGATCATCGATCAGATCGAGCGCCTGTACAGTAAGGTTTATGTGCATAAGTTAAAGCGCGAGCTGCCGGTCATCATGTACCACCGCGTGGTCAAGGATGAGAGCGAAAAGGGCATCCACGGCACCTGGGTTGAGGCCGAGCGCTTTAGAGCGCATCTGCAATATCTCAAGGACCACGGTTATGAAACGGTGACCTTTGAGGACTTAAGAAACGGGGGCTACCGCAAGCGCTTTGACCACGACCACAAGAAGTGGGTGATGCTGACCTTTGATGACGGCTATGTCGACAACTACACCACGGCTTTTCCGCTGTTACAGGAGTTTGGCTTTAAGGCGGTGATCTTCTTACTCTCGCACCGCGACTACAATGCCTGGGATGCCGACGATCAGGAGCATCCCGAGAAGAAGCTGCCTTTGATGAGTAAGGAGATGGTCGACGAGATGGCGGCCTATGGCATTGAGTTTGGCGCTCACACCAAGACCCATCCGCGCCTTACGCATATCCCATTAGAGCAAGCCCGTGATGAGATCTTCACCTGCAAAAAGACATTAGAAGAGAAGTACGGCCGACCTTTTAGCACCTTTGCCTATCCGTACGGCGACCTCAATGATGAGATCAAGGCAATGGTGAAGGAGGCAGGCTTTGACTTTGCGGTCGCAACCGACTCGGGCGACGTCGTGTTTGATGCGGACCTCTTCCAGATTCGCCGCATCGCGATCTTCCCTAAGAACAGCATGCTGACCTTCAAGCGCAAGGCCTCAGGCTATTACAACTTCATCAAGCTGCGCCGCGAGGAGCGCCAAAAGCGCAAGGCCGCTCAGGCCCACTAAGCGCCCGCAGCGGGAGCAGACCTCTGCCCCCAAGCACCAGCCAACTCAGCGCGCCAGCTCCAACGGGCTAAAGCTTCGGTGCACGCACCTCAGCTTTAGCCCTGTGAGGGCGCGGCAACAAGCACTGCGCTATCGGATGAACCGCACTGCCCGGTTCCCGCACCCAGCTGCACCGCAAGACCTGGGGTCAAGACCAAGCCCGCGCTCGCCGCTCAAGACACATCAACCAGCGCTCAAGCACCAGCAATTTGGGCTTAGCGCGCCAGCTCCTACGGGCTAAAGCTTCGGTGCTCACACCTCAGCTTTAGCCCGGCCCACCCTCCCGCCCTCTGGGCGCGGCCGCAAGCACTGCGCAATCGGAGTAGCCGCGCCGCCTGGTCCGCTCTTTCGTATCAGCGCAAGCAATCAGCACCACTCAAAACGCTCATACTCGCACCCAAGCACCAGCAATTTGGGCTTAACGCGCCAGCTCTTACGGGCTAAAGCTTCGGTGCACGCACCTCAGCTTTAACCCGGCCCACCCTCCCGCCCCACTGGGCGCGGCAGCAAGCACTGCGCTATCGGAGTAGCCGCGCTGCTCGGTCCTCTCTTTCATATGAGCGCAAGCAATCAGCACCAAGCCCACACCACTCAAAACGTCCATACTGAGCCGCCCCGTTCCAACCATAATAGGGCACAACAACGATGACTTGTGTCCGCCAATTCAACCTTTTGGGGCAAATATTGCGAGCAAGCGCAAATTTTCGTGTCCCAGATAAGTGCACTGATTTTTGAGTACCAATTTAGAGCAAAAAGGACATCAGCACGTCTACACCAACAACAGATTGGCTTAAATAATGCGTTTTACTATCATTGCCGACCTTAAGGCAACGCTTTTTGCCCTGATTTTGAATTGCAAAACAGTGCATCAATATAGTGCAGAATTTAGCTAGATTGGCGCAATAACGCTAAATTCATTGCCCCGGCGCTGTGAGCGGCGTAAAGTGAGCGCCATCGACTTCAATCTCAATCTTAGTTCAGGAGATTTTTCATGTCTTATTCGCAGCAGGTCTTCGACGAGCTTTCTGCCCGCTATTCCTACCAACCTGAGTTCTTACAGGCTGTACAAGAGGTTTTAGGTACCTTACAGCCAGCCTTAGATAAGAACCCTGCTTATCAAAAGAATAAGATCTTAGAGCGCATCACCGAGCCTGAGCGCGTCATCCACTTCTTAGTCCAATGGATCGACGACAAGGGTGAAATCCAAGTCAACCGTGGCTACCGCGTTCAGTTCAACTCCGCTATCGGCCCTTACAAGGGTGGCTTACGCTTCCACCCAACCGTTAACGAGGGTGTATTAAAGTTCTTAGGCTTCGAGCAGATCTTCAAGAACTCCTTAACCGGTACCCCAATCGGCGGCGGCAAGGGTGGTTCTGACTTCGACCCTAAGGGCAAGTCTGACAACGAGATTATGCGCTTCTGCCAGGCCTTCATGACCCAATTATTCCGCTACATCGGCGCTACCGTAGACGTACCAGCTGGTGATATCGGTGTTGGTGGCCGTGAGGTTGGCTACCTGTACGGTGCTTACAAGCGCCTGACCACCTCCTACGAGGGTGTTTTAACCGGTAAGGGCTTAACCTTCGGTGGTTCCTTAGCTCGTACCGAGGCTACCGGTTACGGTACCGTTTACTTTGCTCAAGAGATGTTAAAGGATCGTGGCGATTCTTTAGAGGGCAAGGTTTGCGCAGTTTCCGGTGCTGGTAACGTTGCTATTTACTGCTGCGAGAAGCTCTATCAGGTTGGTGCTAAGCCAGTTACCGTTTCTGACTCCCGTGGTGCTATCTACGACGAGACCGGTATTAAGATGGACGTCTTAAAGCAGGTCAAGGAAGTCGAGCGTGCTTCGTTAACTCGTTACGCTGAGTTAGTTCCAACTGCTAAGTACGTTCCAGTTTCCGAGTACCCAGAGGGCAAGCACTTCGTCTGGACCGTTAAGTGCGACGCTGCCTTCCCATGCGCTACCCAAAACGAGCTCTTCTTAGAGGACGCCAAGACCCTGTTAGCTAACGGCTGCAAGTGCGTCGCTGAAGGTGCTAACATGCCTTCGACCATCGATGCTATCAACTGCTTCTTAGCTTCGGGCATCGCTTATGGTCCTGCTAAGGCTGCCAACGCCGGTGGTGTTGCTACCTCGCAGCTCGAGATGGAGCAGAACGCTTCGATGTGCGCTTGGACCTTTGACGAGGTTGACAGCAAGCTGCACAACATCATGATCAACATTCACCGCAATGCTGCTGAGACCGCCAAGGAGTTCGGCGCTGCTGGCAACTTAGTATTAGGTGCCAACATCGCAGGCTTCCGCAAGGTCGCTGACGCCATGATTGCTCAGGGTGTAATCTAAGAAGCAACCCTAACTCTAAGGCAGAGAAAGGTAACAAACCTAATCTGCTAGGAGCCGGGCCGCAGCCAACAGGCTGCGGTGACCTAACCGGCTCCGAGATTGAAGCAAGAGCCCGGCAGGAACAGGTACCACCTCGTTCCTCCGGGCCCTTGATTTTTTGGGGCGCCAAAAAATCAAGGGCCCGGAGGAACAAAACTTGAGCGCAGTGGCCAGCTCCCAGGCCCGCACGGGTTCCAGGCGCCCATAAGTCTCGAAGGGGCAAAGCTTGAGCGTAGTGACCAGCTCCCAAGTCTGCACGGGTTCCCGGCATCCATCAGTCTCGAAGGGGGAAAGCTTGAGCGCAGTGGCCATCCCCAAGCCCTGCACGGGTTCCTGGCACCCGTAAGTCTCTAAGGGACAAAGCTTGAGCGCTGTGGCCAGCTCCAAGACCAGAACAGGTTCTAGGCGTCCATCAGTCTCTAAGGGACAAAGCTTGAGCGCTGCTACCACCATCAAGGTCTGCACAGGTTCCTGGTACCCATAGTCTCTAAGGGGCAAAGCTTGAGCGCAGCGACCAGCTCCAAGACCGGCACGGGTTCCCGGCAAACATAAGTCTCGAAAGGGCAAAGCTTAAGCTCAGTGGCCATCTCCCAGGCCCGCACGGGTTCCAGGCGCCCATAAGTCTCGAAGGGGCAAAGCTTGAGCGTAGTGACCAGCTCCCAAGTCTGCACGGGTTCCCGGCATCCATCAGTCTCGAATGGGGAAAGCTTGAGCGCAGTGGCCATCCCCAAGGCCCGCACGGGTTCCTGGCCCCCATAAGTCTCGAAGGGATAAAGCTTGAGCGCTGAGGCCATCCCCAGGCCCGCACGGGTTCCCGGCGTGCACCAGTCTCTAAAGGAAAGGGCTGGAGTAGACCTGGGGCGGCACTGTATTGGCCAGAAATGAAAAAAGCCCTGGCATCACGGGGATGACAGGACTTTGTAATGTCGTAATTTCCTAGGTGCAGTAGCTAAGATGCTACTTGTTGGTGTAGAAGAAACTGCGCTCTAAGCTGCCGTCAGCATTGCGCTCAGGGACTTGATTCTCTTGAGCCTTTGGCTGACGCTCGTAATTGTGGATAGTGTAGCCAAGCTCTTTGCTATTAGGCTTGGTGTCGGCCATAAAGACGTTGTTGTCGGCAATATTGCCATTGACCACGTCGGCGTAACGGCCTTCCTTGGTGCGTAAGGACACATTGTGCTCAAAGGTGCCTTGCTCAGAGGCATCCTTGACGTATGGGCCCTTGCGGAAGAGGAAGTTGAAGCGCGCGTTGTCAATCGAGACGTTGTCTAAGACTTTAAGCTGACCTGGATTGAAGTTGTCAGTAAAGCCATCCATGCCATTCTTGTAGGAGATCGAGCCTGAGATCTCGTGGGCTACTGGCAGGCCTTCACCGCCTAACTTGAAGCCATTGTTGTTATTGAACATGGCTACCGAGTCCTCAATGACCACCGCGCCGTTCGGGCCATCTTCGACCTTGTTGAAGAGGTCATAGCCGTCATCGGCATTGCCATAGGACAGGGCATTGACGATGCGATTACCAGGACCGACGCGCATCTTGACCGCAAAGCCATCGGCGTTGATATTGCCTGGATCTTGATTGCCGTAGGAGGTGCAGTTCTCAATGAGGTTATAGGAGGCCCAGAGACTGCGGCCGACCTCAGCTGGGGATGCGACCCAAATACCGGTGTCATCGCAGTGGTGTGCGGTGAGCGCGTAGAGGTGATTGTGCGAACCTGCGACATTGAGCGGCTTGGTGGTGACAGTAAAGCCCTCAAGCTTGAGATAGTGGGCGAACACATCAAGGCCCGCAAATACCGCCTTGCTGCTACCGGTGAGCACCTTCAGCTGCTCAGGCTTGCCCGAGACCGCTGCCGGTAAGGTAGTGAGAGGATAAGTGCCATCTAACAGCTCAACCGTACCGCCATCAGCCACTAAGGCTAAAGCCGTAGCGACATCAAGTGGGCTTTCCTTGGTACCTAAGTTATCGCTCTTACCCTTAGGACCGGCCACTAAGTGAGGATAATCAAGCAAGGCTTGCTCGCTTAAGGCAAAAGAGCCTGAGCTCTGTGCGCCTTCATTTGGCACCATGACATAGTGGACATAGGAACCTGCCGTGACGGCAAGCTCTTGGTTCACCATCTCACCGGCCTTAACTGGTACGGTGGCTTGGGCTAACTTGAGGTCCGTGCCCTCTTTCTTATCATCGACCCACAGGTACATAGTACCGTCGGTGTTAGCACGGGCGCTAAAGACGTAGCTTTGGGCCTCTGGCTTGATGTAAGGAGCGCTGTCTAACTCGACCACTGCTGGAACTGGGGCTGCAGCAACCTCCGTATCCTGGGTGTTAGCGGCACTTAACTCCAGCTTGGCATCAAGCACCGTCATCGCGGCATTACGCGAGGCAAAGAAGCCAACGTAGTAGCGCTCAGGATCTAAGACCGTGAGGCGATCGGCACCCGCGATCTCCAAGATCTGGAAATCATCGGAATCAGCCGGAGCATAACTTGAGATGATGCCCTCATCAGTACGCTCTAAGCGCAGCTTAAAGGTATTGGCCGCATTGAGATCGAGGTTCTCTGCGATCGGACGGCGCAGCATCTCGATCTTCGGATTACCCCAAGGATACTGGACCTTATCACGGGCAAATTGCATTACCTGCACTGTACTGTGATCTTTCTTATCCTGGGTGACCACCGTGGTCATGACCATATTGGAGCTGGCAGGGAACTCCTCAATGCCAGGTTGCAAGGTCTCCGAGCGCGCCGGGCCCAAGATATCACGCACCAGCAAGCCACAGCCTTCTTGCGCGGCCGGTAAGGCGCCATTTTCTGGGCCAAATTGCTCAATGCGCACCAGCGCCTCCAGCACAAAGTTGCTGCTGGCAGGTAAGGTGGTGTAGTAGAAGGTCAGACCGTCATGGCTATTGCCGATCTTACCGCCGCGACTTTCCACCTTAAAAGGGAAGCTCAGGGCACGAGCTGGGCTTTCTGCCGTCAGCTTGGTGCCGTCGCTTAAATAGGTATAGTTCACGCCCACCTTATTAGGGAGGACATTGGTAGCAAAGTTGATATCAGTGGACTGACCAAAGCTAATGCTCTGCCACTTGAGATTAGCGGCATTAACTTCTGGTTCATTGGCGACACAGCCACTTAAAGCGACCGCAGCTCCCAGCACTAAAGCAGAGCCCCACATAGCTTGTAGCGCCTGATGTAAACGCGATTTTTGCCCCATTTCACAATCCTCATAGTGCGGGGCGCTGGGGATAGTAACAGCGCCCCCGGCTAAGCTTGAGCTAAACTTGAGCTAAGCTTTAGTACTTGTACTTGATACCGATACGGTAGCGGGTCTGGCGTTGATCGGAGGTCGAGGTGTACTTGACGTTACCAACTTGGACGAATGGCTCCCAGTGTGGGGTGATAGCATAGGAAACCTTGAAGTCATACTCGTAATCGGTTTCCTTGTTGTCAAAGCGGATCTTGTTGGAATCACGCCAGATGTAGTTAGCCTCAAAGCCCCAACCGTTGATCTTGTAGCCTAACCAGCCCTCGTAACGATTGACGTGCTCATCGGTGGTGACACCATCGTTATCACGGGTGTACTCATAGCGATAGCGGAAAGCGGCGTACATGCCGTTATCAAAGTTGTACTGGAAGCGTAAGTTTGGCTTGTAAATAGCCTTGCCATCACCAAACTCGATGGTCATACCAGGCTGGATGATGAACTTTGGATTTAACTTGTACTGATAGGTCAGCGAGAACTCCGAGCCATTCGACTCCATTTCCGAATAAGCGGTGTCCTTGCTGTCACCACCGGACTTGGCCTTGGTCTCAACGCTATAACCTAAGCCATTAGCAAAGCGATCGGAAATCATGACGCGGTCTTTATGGGCGCGCTCGACATCAACCCACTCGTGACGCAGATCGATAGTTAAAGCGGCTTGAGCTGGAGTGACAACTGCACCTAAGGTTGCGCCCGAAACGACAGCAGCGGCAAGTGACAACTTGGCCCACTTTGAATTAATCATGGAAAATACCGTGTACAATTTAAGTTCTAAACAGTGGTCTGGCATCTGCTGGCTTAAGGTCAGAGGTGAGGTAGTAACCCACCAAGCTAGTTGCCGCTAGCTTTGACCTGAGCCAAGAATTGACAAACCTCTTATCAGCAGGTGCCAGGTTCTAGCCGCATCGCTCCACGCAAACGAAGACTCACAGGTAAGTAGGCGCAATCTCGCAGGCCCTAGACTCATAGCCACGAGATATGATGAAAATCGATTAACCCAACCAAGAGCGAAAAGCGCATCCCTATGAGTCAGTCCAAGATGGGCAGCATGGTATTGCCGTACCATGCGCCCCCACCTATGGAGTAAAACAGCTGCCCCTATTAGAGCAACCCATATACCACTTTGGCCAGTTGCGTAAAAAATTCCCGATCAACACCCTATAAAAATCTGATATTTATCGAATTTAATCGCCATAATCCCTGCCATACCACTAGCTCAACCCCATAACCGCCATTTCATTTTAGCAACAAACGTCGATCCCGCTCTTGTTACAAAAATGTAACAAACAATGCATAATCTTAACAATTGAAACCTAAAAAGCCCTCAAGCCACTTCCATGTTACATCTAACAAAAAACTTGAATGCCAGTGCGCAGTACCGCACTATGGGTATGAGAGCAAACGAGCAGCCTGCACTGAGGAAAGAGGTAGATCACTGATGCCGGGCAGAGCACAGACGTAGATCAGCGTGAGGGCAGAGCGCAGAGCAGCATGGGATCAGGGCAGATCGCAGATACAGATCCGCTTTGAGTTGTCTGCCTAAGAGCTCAAGAGAGAGCTGGGGCCGCTCATAGGAGAGCACAGGGGAGCAGATGCTTGGGGCTTAAGTGCAAGACAGATTACGGCAAAGTGTCGGGGCGCTAACGCTGAGGTGCGGCAGGATTTAGTAAAGAAAGCATGCGCCGAGTTTAGTTCTAGGTACGCGCCATCATTGTGCGCTGCGCGCATCTGCCTTGAAAAAGCATAATTCTCACGATATTTAGCGAGAAAAGCACCAAATCGGTGCCATCTAGCTAGTTACAACTTTAGTGCCAAGTTGGATTTTGGGCATAATTCTTGATTATAAAAGGATGATTGCATCTAGCATCGCGCATATTGCTCTAAATTAGTGCGCCATCCCGTCAGCGTAACCAAATGCCAAGTACGCATAGTTTTAGACCTGAAAAAAGAAAACTTGCGCTTGGGGCGCGGCACAACATCGCTATAGTGCCCCGCACCGCCGATCAGGATACGGCACGCCGCGCAGCGGCAATGATGTAGCGGCTACAGGCTGCAATCTTTAGCGTAAGGTTTTCTTTGGAGTGCATTATGGACTGGTATAAGCGTCTGCCGATCAAGACCAAGCTATTGATTAGCTTCTTGTCCATCATCATCTTAACTTGCATCATCACCGGCTCGGCGCTGTTGTCGATGCGCAATGCTCAGCAAGTGGCCAGCTACGTTAATTGGACCTTAAATGAGCGTTATGTGCGCATTGATAACGCGATCATCAGCACGCGTAACAGCCAGAACGATCTGGTTTTGTTCATCAACGCTGAGAACCGTGCCGCACGCAATGCCACGGAAAGCACGCTCAATAACCGTTTAACTGAGCTCAAGGGCTATTCCGATGCACTCCAGATGGGCCGCTTCCCAGAAGAGATCGGCGCGATCAAGCAAGCTTTAAATACGGTAATCGAGGTGGCACAGCGCGACTTAATGCCGCTGACGCGCACGATTGATGATGCGAGCCCAGCCAATCAAGGCGATATTCGTCTTCAGGCCACTCATATCTACAGTACTGAGATTCTGCCGCAGCTCAATACCGCCTTTAACAACTTAAACAAGGTGCGCGATGCGCAGGTGCAAGAAGTGGTCGATCAAGTAAACTCGATTGCCTCCACCACCCCAATGGTTGTGGTCTCAGGTATCGCGCTCTTCTCGATTGTCTTGGCCTTAGCGATTGCACTGATTTCGGCGGGATATATCAAGCGCGCCCTGCAGCAGTCGATTGAGCACATCCAGTACTTTGAGGCTTGTGACTTCTCCCATGAAGTTCGCACCGGTTTTAGCGATGAGTTTGGCAAGGTCGGCACAGCCTTAGAGCACTTACGCCAGACCATGGTTGAGGTCATCCACAAGATCCAAGAGATGAGCCGCCGCATTTCCAGCGATATGAACGATGCCGAAGAGGCCGTCAATCGCTTAAGCCAGAACGCCTCCAGCTCAGAAAATCGTGCTATTACCATCGCCGCTGCGGCCGATCAAATGGTCTCGACCACCCAAGATATCGCCCAGAACTGCGAGCAAGCCTCCAATCTGGCCAACCAATCCAACGATATCACCCACCAAGGTATGGTTCAGGCCAAGACCTCGATCCAAGCGATCTTTGATCAGGCTGAGCAAACCAAGACCAACAATAAGCAGATGGAGAAGATGATCAACCAATCGCGCTCTATCACTTCGATGGTCAACACTATTGATGAAATCGCCGCTCAGACCAACCTCTTAGCCTTAAATGCCGCCATTGAGGCCGCCCGTGCCGGTGATGCAGGCCGTGGCTTCGCGGTGGTTGCTGATGAAGTACGCGCGCTGGCAATGCGCACCTCATCCTCGACGGCTGAAATTGCCGAAAAGGTCGCCCACATCGAAGCTGATACCAATGTGGTCACTGATTCGATGGAAAAGGCAGTGCAAGGTATGTCCTATCTTGCCGACAACACCACCCAGCTTGAAAATGTCTTAAACGACATCTCTCAGCACGTCCAAAATGTCACGGCGCAAATTACCCAGATTGCGACCGCTGCCGAAGAGCAAACCACGGCCACCCACGAAATTTCCTCGAATTTACAGGATTTAACCACGGCCAGCCGTGAGGTCGCTCAGATTGCTACCGACTGCCAGATGATCGTAACCAACACCAACTCTGAGGTCAGCAAGCTCGAAGCTACCTTGCAGCAGTTCAAGCTCTAACCCACGAACAAGAAAAACTAACGCTAACAACAAAGCCCAGGGCCTAAGGCCTTGGGCTTTGTTGTTGTTTGGGGGCGGCAAAAGCTTAGATCTTATCGAGACCTAAAACCTCGTTCATGGAGTAAAGGCCTGGCTTCTTGCCCTCAAGCCAGACAGCGGCGCGTAAGGCACCACGGGCAAAGTTCGAGCGCGAGGTAGCAACGTGCTCGATGACGACGCGCTCACCGTCGCTTAAGAACATCGCCTGGTGCTCACCGACGACATCGCCGCCACGAATCGAGCTAAAGCCGATCGTGCCGTAGTTGCGCTCACCGGTAATGCCATGGCGCCCTGCGACCATCACGTCTTTTAAGGCGACCCCCCGAGCGTCGGCTGCGGCCTCACCCATAGCTAAAGCGGTGCCCGATGGTGCATCAACCTTATAGCGGTGGTGGGCTTCGACAATCTCTAAGTCAGCATCTTGCATAACGGCAGCGGTCTTCTTGATAAGCGAGAGCATGACGTTAACGCCCACCGAGAAGTTAGCGGCAAAGACGATCGGCACCGAACGAGCGGTAGCGACGATCATCGACTTACCTTCATCATCAAAGCCGGTAGTACCCAAGATCACGCGGCAGCCGTGCTCTTTAGCGTAGGCTAAGACCTTAAGGGAGCAATCTGGGCGCGAGAAATCGATAAAGATCTCAGGAACTTGAGTTAACTTCTCGACCGAATCTACGATCTCGCCATTAAAGCCGAGCGGCAACGGGGTATCGTTCTTGGCGATGCCGGAGATGACCTTCACACCATCCATACCTTGGCAGCACTCAAAAATAACATGGCCCATCCGTCCCGAAAGGCCGACGATGCAGACTTTTAACATGAACTAAAGCTCCTTGACCAAGATATCCAAATGGCGATACTTCTGCTTGGTCGCGTAAAAACCAGCTTTGCGGTAGAAGCACTGCCCCATGCGATTAAAGGGCTCGACATAGAGCGTGACCCGGCCGCAGCCGCGCTGGCGCAAAATCTTTTCGGCCGCCTTCAGCAAGGCTCCTCCCAGACCCTGGCGGTAACAGGACGGAGCAATGTAGATTGCCTGAATAAAGCCATCTTGGCCCAGCGGTGCTTTCAAACCAACAAAACCCAACATTTGTGAGCGCAAAGGCGTCAGCGCCGCCGCCTCCTGATAGTTGGCCTTAGACTGTCGCCCAGAGCCACTTAATGCCGAGGTAATCCCAGCGACTTGGCCTTCGGCCACTAACACATAGAACTCACCTGAGTTAATGCGCTTACGCCACAGCGTGCGCAGCTCATCAAAGGTGTAGTTTATAGGTGTCAGGCGGCGCTCAAACTGAGCCGAGGCCAGCTCCAGCTTGGCAATAGCCGAGCAGTCATTGACGCAAGCTAGGCGAATCACGTAGCTTTTAACCTCAGGGCCCGCCCCAGGCGCACGCGCCGGAGTCGGCACCTGCTCTGATGACGCAGACGCGCCCAACGCCGTCTCTGAACTTACCGGAGCACGCCCCGTCACCGGAGCATCCTGGTTGACCTCTGGAGTCACGTCCAGATTGACCACATGCGCCACTACTTTATAGGTTTGGGGCCCCAAGTTACTCCACCAGCTCACCATTGACCTCGAAAACTAGAGACAGCCTCCGCACTTTGCAACACAAACGCGCTTATTTTAGGCATTAGCCCCTACTTTGTCTCATTTTGGAACCAAACTGACCGCAAAGCCTCGTCCTTGCATTGTTGCGGTGCAGACAGCGTGCAGCAAAAGCTAGACCCACCGCGACTCACCGCGCGCCTGCTCTAATCATGGAGCAGCTCGTAGGCGCTCTTACGCGTGGTTTCCGTGATGATGGTGCCGCCAATCATGCGTGAGATCTCTTCAATTCGACCTTCAGCATCAAGCGGCGTGATGGTGGAATTAACCGAGCCATTCTCGTTGAACTTGCTGACCACAAATTGGGTGTTGGCCTTAGCTGCAACCTGCGGCAAGTGGGTCACCGTGATGACTTGGACGTAGTGTCCAAGCTCTTTGAGTAGCGCGCCCACCGCTGAGGCGGTGCGCCCAGAGATACCGGTGTCGACTTCATCGAAGATCAAGGTTGGGGTCGATTTGACCGACGCGGTCAGCACTTCAATCGCTAGAGCCAAGCGCGAGAGCTCACCACCTGAGGCCACGGCCGCGAGTGGGCGCAAATCCTGGCCCATATTGGCCGAGAACATAAAGCACAGCTCATCGCGCCCATTAGGCTTAGGCTTGCTTTCCTCATCGCGCGTTAGCACGATATCAAAACGCGCATCAGGCAGGGCTAAAAGCTTAATCTTATTGGAAATAGCGCTAGCAAGTTGCGCCGCGACGCGGGTGCGCTCGGCGGTTAAACGGCTCGCGCAATCCTCATAGGCTTGGCGTGCTGCACGCACTTCCTCGGTTAAGCTATTGATGCGGTCTTTAAGCCCTAAGAACTCATCGACCTTGCGCTGGAGCTGGTCGCTTTTAAGATAGAGCTCCTGCGGCGAGGTGGCCAGACGCCGGGCCAGCTCATGGACCTTGCTCATCTTCTGCTCCACTTCTGTGGCGCTAAACTCCAGGCTCTGAGTGTTGAGATCGGAGGCTTGCGCGGCCACGTCCTCAAGCAGCATCACCGCTGACTCCAAGTTTTCGATGATCTTGTTGATGCCCGGATCGAAGGTCTTAACGCTCTCAAGCGTGGAGAATTGGCTGCGCAAGAGCGAGAGTACGCAATGCTCGCCCCCGTCGATTAAGTTAGTAAGCGAGGATAGCGCGTAGCTGAACTTGCTTTGGTTCATCACGCGATCAAAGAGTGCATCGAGCTCCTCAAACGAGCCCTCATGGAAACCAAGGCGCTTTAACTCTTCTAAGTCATAGCGGTCTTGCTTGTACTCTTGCGCCCCTTGCTTTTGCTGCTCAGACAAATGGGTCAAGTCAAGGCGCAGCGCGCTATAGCGCTGATAGGCGGCGTTGACCTCAGAAACCAGCGGGCGCAAATTGCCGTAATTGTCGACAATCTCAAGCTGATGGAGTTGATCCATCAGTTTGACGCTGGCGTGCTGGCCGTGAATGGCGATGAGATGCTCGCTTAATTGCCGCAGCTGAGTTAGGGTCGCCATATGGCCATTGACGTAGGCCTTAGACTTGCCCTCGCAGGTCACAATGCGCCGTACTACCAACTCTTCATCCGCGCTATCAGCGGCACCTGGGGCAACACTGGCAGTCGCATCAGGAATCCCGACAGCATGGCCATCGGCGACCACGCCACAAGAGATCGCCTCCTCGGGCACCTCATCTAAAAAGCCATAAGCGGCCAAGGTGTTTTTAACATGGGGCATATTGCCAATCGAGAAGAGCGCCGAAACCTCAAGCTGCTTTTCTCCTTGGCGCACCATATTGGCATCGGCCTTAGCGCCTAAGACTAGGCCTAGGGCATCGACCACGAGCGACTTACCGGCGCCGGTCTCACCGGTAATGCAGATCATGCCATCGGTGAAATCAACTTCGGCCTGCACCGACAAGGCGAGGTTACTTAACTTGAGTTGCTCTAACATGACCGCTCCCGAGAGGGGCTTACCCCGCTGCGCTAAACCAAGAAACCACCAAAAAAAAAAAAGAAGGTCAGCGTTCACGCGCCCCCTCATTTTGGCCCGCATAAATTTAGCACAAAGCGCACCATACGGCCATAGATTATGGTCGCGCTATACCTCAACTCAGCCCCACGCCCAGCGCCCAG
This sequence comes from uncultured Anaerobiospirillum sp., assembly GCA_944390115.1. Taxonomy (GTDB): domain Bacteria; phylum Pseudomonadota; class Gammaproteobacteria; order Enterobacterales; family Succinivibrionaceae; genus Anaerobiospirillum. The sequence continues at coordinate 20,863 of CALXOW010000025.1, read as the reverse complement.
CCCGGCACGCTCATGCGCCCGCCCCGTGAGGCTAAGCTAGCCCCGGTCGGCTCCGCACGGCCCTGGACTAGACCAAGCTTTGGCCCCAGCCGAGCTTTTGGCGCAGCACGTTGTAGTAATCGTAGCCCTCTGGGTGGATCAAGGTTAAAGGCGTGTGGTGCTGGCGCACACAGACGATGCACTTGGTGTCAGCACGAATCGTGGCTTGACCGTCGCAGTTGACGTTGACCCACTCGGGCATATCGTCATTGACCGCAAACTCAATTTCGACCCGGCTCTTGCCCGGAATTACGATCGGCGAGCAGTTAAGCGACTGCGGGAACATCGGCACTAAGGACAAGAGGTCTAAGTGCGGCTCGATAATCGGGCCACCTGCCGACAGCGAGTACGCGGTCGAGCCGGTTGGCGTGCCCACAATGATGCCGTCACCGCGCAGCGAGTACATGAAGCGGCCATTGATTAAGACGCGGCAGACGATCATATGCGCCAGGATGCCCGAGTGCACGACGGTCTCATTCATGGCCAGCGATTGGCCCACCAGCTCCTCGGCGCCATCTTCATCGCGGCGATAGACGCGCACGTCGAGCATCATGCGCTCTTCGGTGCTGTACTTACCGGCCACAATCTTATTTAAGGCATCGTCCAAGGTATTAGGGCTGACATCGGTCAACAGGCCCAGGTGACCGCGATTGACGCCCAGCATCGGCACTTCAAAGTCCACGAGGGCACGCGCGGCGCTTAACAGCGAGCCATCACCGCCGATCACGATAATAATATCGGTATCGCGGATGGAGCGGCGCGCGATAATCGGGACGTCTTCGATATTAAAGCCCACAGCGGTATTTTGGTCGACAAAGGCCTCAACGCCGAGCCGATTCAAAGTCTTAGCCACCGCCGAGATCGCCCCACTGAGCGGGCGGTGATAGACCTTTGAGACGATCACTGCGCGCTTGATTTTCTTATTGGGCAAATTGCTCTCGGCCATGGTCATCTCCTCACGCTCAGGGTGCTCTCCACCAAAATCTCAGCCCGCATCAAGCACTAAACGCAGGCATCCTCACATTGTACCCCATGGCCCCGCCTTTGGCCCCAACTTGATCTAACCTGCTACCAAATGCTACCCCCAACGGCAAACAGCCCCGCCTGCACTTAACCGGTTAACTTTTAATTTTTTGCAGATGCAATCACAGCCAAGCTCCAGCGGAACCACGCACGATGCAATCTTGCGAACTTGGCCCCAATGGGCCCGCTTTTAATGTTGTATTATGGCTATTTTGGAAACGTTTACGAGACGAACTTACGCCCCCTACCGCCCCCAGGCCCCTAATAGCAAGGCACTAAGCCCAAGGAGTCTTAAACGGTAAGGGCGTGAGCTTATTGTCCCCATCGTGCGATCTTGGCACTATGCTGCCAGCGCTGATAGCTTTGCTCTCAGTGCTTAGCGTGCCTGTGCTCCCGGCGCCTGAGCGTACCTTTGCTCCTACGCCTGAACGTGCACTTTGGTGCACGGCGGGCACAAGTTGCAAAACTTTATCTCCAATAACTACGGGATCGTCGTGCTGTGCTTAGATGCAGATGGGGCGTTGTCCTCTGTTTCCATTATGAGGGAACTACTAAGGTAGCGGCCCGCTGCGCGCTTTTTACTTGAACTTTGTCTTTTGTTTGGTTCACCGCCAGTGCGGCACTAGGCTTTAGCCCAGTGCGACGTGATCTAACCGGTGGACCCTTGCCCAATTATGGAAGGCCCGAGCTTTATTATGATGACTGCAAGCGACCATAGTTATCGTGCGGACGATAACACTTGCTTTTTAGGCATTGACCTTGGTTCGACCACCGCTAAATACGTGTTGCTCGATAGCCAAGGCCAGGTCTTAGCCCACAACTATGTCCGCCACCAAAGTGCGGTGGTAGAAGTGTTATTAAAGGAACTTGCGGCCCTGTCCTCATATGAGGAGGCGCCGCTGTATGTCATCTTTACCGGCTCGGCCGCTTTAAGCTTAGCAAGCTCGCTTCAGGCCCCCTTTGTCCAGGAAGTAATCGCCGCCACCACCTACTTAAAGAACAATAGCCAAAACGTCGATGTCGCGATTGAGTTAGGCGGTGAGGACGGCAAGATTCTGTTCTTAAATAATGGCGTTGAGCTGCGCATGAATGAGGCCTGCGCCGGTGGCACGGGTGCATTTATCGACCAGATGGCGACCTTACTTAATGTCAGCACGATTGAGTTAAACGAGCTGGCTAAGCAAGCTCAAAGCACCCACCCGATCGCCTCGCGCTGCGGCGTCTTTGCCAAGACCGATCTGGTCGCCTTATTAAACCAAGGCGTAAGCAAGGCCGATATCGCCAAGTCCGTCTTTGATGCCGTCTGTGAGCAGACCATTTCTGGTTTAGCCTGCGGCCGCACCATCGAGGGCAATGTCTCGTTCTTAGGCGGCCCACTGTCGTTTTTAACCGAGCTTAAGGCCAGCTTCATCACCAAGATCAACCACATGGCCACCCCGGCCCATCCGGTTTCCTTCTTAGAGCTCAGCGACACCCAATACGCGATCGCCCACGGTGCTGCCTTAACGGCCTTAAAAGAGCATCAGCAAAAGCTGCGTGCCGCCCAGCAAGCCAGCTCCCTGAGCGCCAGCCCATGCCTTGACGTGCACCATCCAGCGCGCTCACGATCTAATTCCTCCAGCGAGAGCACCGCGATTCGAGAACCTGACGCCACCCCACCAGTGGACGCCCCGACCACGCTTGCAGCCTTAAAGCACAAACTCGAGCACACCACCCATAATACCGGCTCCTCCCGCCTCCCTCCTTTATTTAACGCCGGCTCCAACACCACCGCAGGCTACAATCCTGACAACTACGGTGTCACTGAAACCTACGACGCCTTCGTCGCCCGCCATCAGCGCGCTAGCGTTGCCATCAAAGACCTCTCACAAGCCCACGGCCCGCTCTATCTGGGCATTGATTTAGGCTCGACCACAGTCAAGCTGGTTGTAACTGACGAAAAGCAAGAGCTCGTGGCCAGCTACTACGGCCACAACGGGGGCGAACCATTAAAGAATCTCTTACCGCAAGTACAAGCGATCACATCTGCCCTCCCCAAGGATGCCTATATAGCTGCCTGCTGCACCACCGGTTACGGTGCTGACCTAGCCAAGGCCGCCCTCAATGCCGCCTATAGCGAAGTGGAAACCCTAGCGCACCAAAAGGCCGCCGTGGCCTTTGATCCTGAGGTCAGCTATGTCATCGACATTGGCGGCCAGGACATGAAGTGCATCAAGGTGCAAAACGGCGTCATCGCCTCAATTCAGCTCAATGAGGCCTGCTCCTCCGGCTGCGGCTCGTTCTTAGAGACCTTTGCCGCGCAGTTGCAATTGCCGCTCAAGGACTTCGTCACCGCCGCCCTGCAAGCCCAGGCTCCGTGTGATTTGGGCACGCGCTGCACCGTCTTTATGAACTCTAAGGTTAAGCAGGCTCAACGCGATAATGTGCCGATCGGCGATATCGCCGCCGGTCTGTGCCTGTCGATCGTACGCAATGCCCTCTACAAAGTGCTGCGCATCCACGACCCAGAGCAGCTGGGCGATCACGTGGTGGTCCAAGGTGGCACCTTCTTGAACGATGCGATCTTGCGCGCCTTTGAGCTCAATTTAGGCAAGGACGTAATCCGCCCTAATATCGCCGGCTTAATGGGCGCCTACGGCTGCGCCTTGATCGCCCAAGAGCGCTACCAGCAAGACCGCGCCAGCAACGCCGTACCCGAGGCGATGAGCTTTAGTCCCGAGCAATTTGACCTGAGCACCATCAAGACACGCAACTTCCGTTGCAAGGGTTGCAACAACCACTGCAACCTGACCATGAACACCTTCTTGTCGGGGCAAAAATACTTAAGCGGCAACCGCTGCGACTTCGCCTTAGATCACGCCGGTCAAGTCAGCAAGGATGGGCAGCAGGACTTCTATCAATACAAGCTCGACTTGCTCTTTAATCGCCCAATTCTCTACTCGCGCGCCCAGCACGCCGAGGCTGCCGCGATGGCCGACACCTTACAAAAGCAAAAAGAGCAGGCCCGTGCCGCCGCCATCGCCAAAGCCAAGGAGCGCCAAGCCCAAAAGCAGGCCGAGCAAAAGCAAGCCCAGAACCAAGCTGCCGAGCTGGACGCCGCAACAAAAGAGCGCCGCGCCCGCTTAGCTCAGAGCAAGCTCAAGGCCGCTCAGCTCAGCAAGAAGAGCGCCCCAAATCAGGAGGCCGCACTCAATAAGGAGCCAAGCGCCGCCAACGCCGCAGGCACTCCAAACAAGACCACCGAACACCTCAAGATGGCCGCCCAATTCAAGGCTGCCGCACACATTGCCGCTACCACCACCACAGGCTGCGATGTCGCGGCGGCGGCGCAACGTGCGGGCGTCTTATCCCAGCATGCCACGGCCCAGCAATTTGGCGCTCATACCGTGATCACGACCCCAAGTGGGCAGCCGGTCATCCCAGCGGAGCTGGCGGTCGCCACCCGTGGCACCATTGGTATTCCGCGCGTGCTCAATATGTTTGAGCACTATCCGTTCTGGCATTCCCTGCTCACCCATTTAGGCTTTAGCGTGGAGTTGAGCCCTCTTTCCTCCAAGGAAATCGCGTCCTTAGGCTCGCAGACTATTCCATCGCAATCGCTGTGCTTCCCAGCTAAACTCACCCACGGTCACTTATGCTATTTAGCCGAGCACGGCATCAAGCGCATCTTCTTGCCATGCGTGCCACGTGAGAGCAGCAAGGAGCGCTTTGTCGAAGGCGACGATAGCTATGCTTGCCCAGTGGTCGGCGGCTATCCTGAAGCCTTAAAGCTCAATTTGAAGTCGACCTATCCTGACTTAGAGCTCTTTACCCCGTACGTCGCCTTAGAGAACGATGGCTCGATCATCGCCGCGTTACAGGAGATCGATCCAAGCCTCAAGAAGCGCGCGATCAAACGCGCCATTGAGCTGGCACGCACGGACCTCGCCCAATACCACAAGCAAGTAACTAAGCACGCCCAGCAAGAGATTTTGCGCGCCCGTTCCGAAAACCTGCCGCTCATCGTCTTAACGGGCCACCCATATCACTTAGATCCCCTGATCAATCACGGCATTCCGGCCTTGATTGCCTCGATGGGCACGGTGATTGTGAGCGAGGATGCGGTTGCACCGATGATCCAAAGCCACTTAAAGCTCGATGTGGTCAACCAATGGGCCTTCCACAGCCGCCTCTACCGCGCCGCCCAGTACGTGCTCGAGCATGAGGAGGCCGAGCTCGTGCACCTGGTATCCTTTGGCTGCGGTATCGACGCGATCACCAGCGAGCAGGTCAAGAAGCTGTTAGAGCACGAGCACCGCCTCTACACTATGCTCAAGATCGACGAGGGCGATACCTTGGGCGCGGCCAAGATCCGTCTGCGCTCCTTGCTCTGTGCCTGCGCCGACAAGCGCCGCCACGCCCAAAACAGCAGCGCCGCCTTAGCACACACCGCCATTGCCCATCAAAACATCGCAGAGACCACCACAACTCCAAGCACTAAGGCTCAGAGCACCAGTAACGAGAGCCGGACGGTGCAAAGCTTAGGTGAGGCCTTAAGTCAAGACACCTTAAAGAACCGCGTGCTCTATATGCCGCAAATGGCCCCGATCCACTTCCCGATCATCGCCTCGGCCTTAGCCGACGAGGGCTATCAGATCAAGCTGTTAGAGGAGGTATCGCCACATGCCATTGAGCTAGGCTTAAAGCACATCAACAATGACGCCTGCTACCCAGCAATTGTGGCGATTGGTCAGCTGTTAGAGCCGATCACCCAGCACCAGATCGATCATCAGCACTCAGCACTGCTCTTAGCGCAAACCTGCGGTCCGTGCCGTGCCACCAATTACCCAGCGCTGCTTAAGTGGGCGCTTGATGACATTCACGCCCAGGACATTCCGGTGGTGACCTTCCAAGGCAGCGACCTGAAAGATGAGAAGGTGCACTTAAAGCTCGGTCTGTCAGGGCTCAAGCGCCTCATCATCGCCTTGCTCTACGGTGACTTATTGCAAGCCCTGTACTTGCACTGCCACACCTATGAGCAGGTGCCGGGTACTGCGTTAAAGCTGGTGGAGCAATACCAGCAGGAATTAAAGGGCAAGGACTTAACCTCAAAGAAGGTCTTTAGCGCGCGCGTTCAGCAAATCGTAGCAGACTTCGAGCAAATTCCGCTGCGTGACGAGCGCCGTCCGAAGGTCGGTATCGTGGGCGAAATTCTGCTCAAGTACCATCCAACGGCTAACAACGACTTAGTTGAGCACATCATCGCCGAAGGCGGCGAGCCGGTCTTAGGCGACATCACCGCCTTTGTCCTTTACTGCCTGCACGACGTGGTGTACCAAGCCGAGCACTTAGGCGCCTCCAAGGTCAAGGCTTTCGTCTCGAATCTGACCTTACAGCACTTTGAAGGCTATCGTCAGATCATTATCAAGGCCTTAGCGGGCACCAAGTTCCTGAACTTGCCGACCTTTGAGGAGCTATTGACCGCAGGTCAAAAGCTGGTGTCCTTAGGCCAGCAAGCAGGTGAGGGCTGGCTTTTAACCGCTGAGATGGTCGACTTTATCGAGCATGGCGTCAGCAATATCTTGTGCGTCCAGCCATTTGCTTGCCTGCCAAACCACGTCACGGGCAAGGGCATGATGCGCCCACTGCGCGAGCTCTATCCTGAGGCCAACACCTGCGCGATTGACTTTGAGGCAGGCTCAGCCCAGTCCAACGTCTTAAACCGCATCAAGCTCTTTATCACCCAGGCCAAGGACAATCTCCTAGCCCAGGAGCAAGCGCAAGCGCAGTTACAGCAATTGCAAAACAGCACCTCCTTTGCCCACACGGTCATCACTCACAATGCCGCGATCGACTTAGGCGTGGGCGACACCACCGCCGTGGTGCTGGCGCGCCGCAATGAGCTCTACGAGGCCAAGCGCCACCTCATCATGCACACGGTGGCCGACAACGACGAGCTGAACTACCAACAAGTCAGCTCCGACAAGCCAAGCGACAAGCAAAGCGGCGCCTAAGGCCAGACCGGCTAGGCCCAACCCCTCCAAGCTAGGGCGCAAGTCCCTAGCTGGGCCTAGCCCGCAAGGCCCAGCCCGCTCTGCTTAAATCTAGTACAGACAAGCGAGGGTCGGCCTAAGGCCTCCAAGCTTAATTCCCCTCAAACCGCGCTTAGGCGCGGTTTTTTTATTACTTAAGAAAAGCCCATATTTAAGCCTTGCGCATTGATCAGGGCTAGGCTAAGTGCTATCATGCGTGCGCCATACGGCCGGGGCCGTGACTGGACCTGTATCTTGCTCTTTATTCTTTGCTTTAGACATCATCAGGGTCTGCCCCCATCAAGGTCATTACCCAAGCGGGGTTAGATCGTGAGATTGGACGGCTTATGTTACAAAAATTATTTGGCTTTGATCCCAAAGTCCATAACATCAAAACCGAGATTTTAGCCGGTGTCACGACCTTCCTGACTATGGCCTATATCTTGGCCTTGTCGCCAAATGTTCTGTCCGCAGCGGGCATGGACAAAGGTGCCTTGTTCACCACCACGGTCTTAGCCACGGTAGTCGCTACCGTCTTAATGGGTATCTACGCTAAGCTGCCTTTTGCCTTAGCCCCTGGTGTTGGTTTAAACGCGTTCTTTGCCTACACGGTCTGCTTGACCATGGGCTACAGCTGGCAATTTGCCTTAACCGCAGTGTTAATCGAAGGCGTAATCTTCATTATCCTGACCTTAACCAATGTGCGCGAGGCGATTGTTAACGCCCTGCCGATGTCGCTTAAGTACGCGATCTCCGCTGGTATTGGTCTGTTTATCGCCTTCATTGGCATGCAGAACTCGCAGATCATCGTAAACTCCGATGCCACCTTGGTCACCTTAGGCAACATTACCTCGGGTCCAGCCTTATTAGGCATGATCGGTGTAGTGATCACCGCCGTGCTCTTAATCTTAAAGATTCGCGGCGCGCTGCTCTTGGGTATCTTGATCACGACCTTAGTTGGTATCCCAATGGGTATCACCCAATTAGACAGCGTCTTTGGTATCCCACCTTCGATTGACCCAATCTTCATGAAGTTTGAGTGGGATAGAATCTTCACCACCGAGATGGCCTTAGTGGTCTTCACCTTCTTATTTGTTGATATCTTCGATACCTTAGGCACCTTAGTCGGCGTTTCGACCCGTGCTGGTATGGTGGACAAGAACGGCCGCATCCCACACTTAAAGAAGGCCTTCTTAGTTGATGCTATCGGCACCACCACCGGCGCCATGTTAGGCTCCTCGACCGTTACCACCTTCGTCGAGTCGGCCTCGGGTGTCGCCGAAGGCGGCCGCACCGGCCTCACCGCCTTTGTCACCTCGATCTGCTTCTTAATTGCGCTCTTCTTTGCGCCATTCTTCTTAGCAGTCCCAGGTGCCGCCACCGCTCCAGTCCTCATCATCGTCGGCTTAATGATGATGAGCCAGCTGCAAAAGCTGGACTTCAACGACTACTCCGAGTCGGTCCCAGCCTTTATCTGCGTTATCTTCATGCCACTGAGCTACTCGATCTCCGAAGGTATCGCCTTAGGCTTATTAAGCTTCGTCTTAATCAACCTGATTACGGGCAAGGCCAAGAAGATCACGGTTGCCACCGCCATCTTAGCTTGCTTCTTCGTCTTAAAGTACGTGCTCTAAGCACGCCAGACACTGAGCGCTGCAGCTCAGCGTGAAAAAAGCCCCAAGCTACGTCGTAGCTTGGGGCTTTTTGCGTTTAATGCGCGCAGCGCTTGCTGCAACCGGCCTTCAACGGCGACTAAAGGCACGCAAAGAGTTAGGGGCGCAGGCCTTACTTGGCCTCGTCCTCTGCGGCAGGCTCAGCCTGCTCTAAGGCATCAGCTAAGGTGCCTTCGGTGCGCTTTTGGCCTAAGCCTTTGGCAATCAAGGCATCAAGGCGCATGCTGTCCTTGACCAAACGGTCGTACTCAAAGTGGATATTAGGCATATAGCGCAGCTTCAAGCGGCTGGCGAGCGTACTGCGCACAAAGCCTGCGGCCTTGTTTAAAGCGCTCATCGCTTCCTTGACCTTGGCCTCATCGTCCACTAAGAACGAGACAAAGATCGTGGCGTTGCGCAGATCGGGGGCCACATTGACCTCGGTCACGGTCGCCAAATTCACGCGCGGATCTTTAATCTCGGCAGATAAGATCTGGGCCGCCTCGCGCCGCAGCTCAGCTGCGATGCGCTCATTACGGCCATAGCTCTTAGGCATAATATTCTCCTCAACTCACGTCGCCCGACGTTAGTTATGACAAAGCTCCCAAGGTAGGCCTTGAGAGCTTTTCCTATGACAGGCTACCGCCTCAGAGAACCGGCCAAGTAGTACTGCGACCTCATATCAGCCGCAGCAAGGCCCCGGCACAACTCCCGGCGGTAGCAGCGCGCTGCGGCTCGGCCGCACACGCGGTGAGGTTATAAGCTGCGCTTAACCTCAACGTTCTCGAAGACTTCGATCTGGTCACCGACGCGGACATCTTGGTAATTCTTAACGCAGATACCGCACTCGTTGCCGTTCTTGACCTCGCTGACGTCATCCTTGAAGCGACGTAAGGAGTCAAGCTCGCCTTCGTAAATAACGACGTTGTCACGCAGCACGCGGATTGGAGCCGAGCGCTTGACCACGCCTTCGGTAACCATACAGCCTGCAATCGAGCCGTACTTAGGATGACGGAATACCTCACGGACATCGGCCATACCAATAATGCGCTGCTCGATATCGGCCGACAGTAAGCCGGACATTGCCTTCTTCACGTCGTCGATTAAGTCGTAAATCACACTGTAGTAGTGTAAGTCGACCCCCTCGGTCTCAATGACGCGGCGGGCTGGAGCATCAGCGCGGACATTGAAGCCCACGATAATGGCCGAAGAAGCGGTGGCCAGGGTAGCGTCGGTCTCGGTGATACCACCCACACCCGAACCAATGATGTTGACCTTAACCTCATCGGTAGCGAGCTTGTTGAGAGCATCGGAGATCGCCTCAACCGAGCCTTGGGTATCAGCCTTGAGCACGACATTGAGCTCTGAAGCCTGGTTGTCCTTGAACATGTTCTCAAGCTTGGCCTTTTGCTGCTTGGCAATCTTGAGCTCACGGAACTTACCTTGACGGAATAAGGCAACCTCACGGGCCTTCTTCTCATCACGGACTACGGTAACTTCGTCACCGGCATCAGGTACACCGGACAGACCAAAGATCTCAACTGGGATCGATGGACCGGCCTCAGTTAAGGTCTGACCCTTTTCATTGCGCAGCGCACGGACACGGCCGTACTCTAAGCCGCACAGGACGATATCGGACTTGTGCAGGGTACCTTCACGCACTAAGACCGAAGCCACTGGACCACGGCCCTTATCAAGACGCGACTCAATGACCACGCCCGAAGCTAAGCCTTCGGCGACAGCGGTGAGCTCTAAGACTTCAGCCTGAAGCAGAATAGCCTCTAACAGCTCCTCGACGCCCTGACCGGTCTTAGCGGAAACCTCAACGAACTGCACCTCGCCACCCATACTCTCAGGGATAACGCCGTGTTGGATCAGCTCATTGGTAACGCGCATTGGGTCGGCACCTGGCTTGTCGATCTTGTTGATGGCGACAATCAATGGCACCTTAGCAGCGTTAGCGTGCTGGATCGCCTCTAAGGTCTGAGGCATGACGCCGTCGTCAGCGGCCACGACCAGGACCACGATATCGGTGACCTGAGCACCACGGGCACGCATCGCGGTGAACGCAGCGTGACCTGGGGTATCTAAGAAGGTGATACCGCAGCCACGGGTATCCACGTGGTAAGCACCGATACGCTGGGTAATACCACCGGCTTCACCAGCGGCGACCTTGGTCTTACGGATGAAGTCCAGTAAAGAGGTCTTACCATGGTCAACGTGACCCATGATGGTAACAACTGGAGCACGAGGCAAGGCCTTAGCCTTGTCATCACTCTTGCGTTCGGCTAAGAGTTCCTCTTCTAACTCATTCTCCTTACGCAGAATGGCCTTGTGGCCCATTTCCTCAACCACGATCTGAGCGGTAGCCTGATCGATCACCTGGTTGATGTTGACCATCTCGCCTAACTTCATCAGGCACTTGATAACTTCAGCGCCCTTGACCGCCATCTTCTGCGCCAGCTCAGCGACGGTAATGGTCTCACCTAAGACCACCTCACGCGAGATTGGAGCAACTGGACGGTTAAAGCCGTGGGTAGCACCACCCTTGCCGTTTTGACGCTGGTTACGACCACCGGCGCCCTTCTTGCCGCCCTTACCGCCGCGACTAAAGCCGACATTCTCGGAGTCATCGCGCTTCTTATTGGCAGCGTTCTTACCACCGCGCTCATTGCCACGGTGACGGCCGCGATTCTCGTCTTCACGCTCTTGACGGGCCTCAGCCTCACGGACATAGACCGAGGTCGAGGACAGGCCATCGGAGTCCTCAAGGCGCTTACGCTCCTCCTCCTCAGCGGCCCAACGTGCCTCGTTTTCCTCAGCTAAGCGGCGGGCCTCATCGGCCTGACGCTGAGCTTCAAGCTCAATCTTGCGGGCTTGCTCTTCTTCTTGGGCGCGCTTGAGCTTCTCTTCCTCAGCAGCGCTATCGGCCTTAGCAGGCTTAGCGGCACCCTTAGCCTTAGCATCAGCAGCGGCCTTAACGCGGGCTGCCTTAGCCTCAGCTTCAGCCTTAGCCTTGGCTTCAGCCTCGGCCTTGGCGCGAGCTTCGGCCTCAGCCTTAGCGCGAGCTTCAGCCTCAGCCTTAGCGCGAGCTTCAGCCTCGGCCGCAGCCTTAGCCTCGGCTTCAGCCTTGGCCTTAGCCTCCTGAGCTAAGCGCTCCTTATCGGCTTGCTCCTTGCGCAGCTTTTCGGTATCAAAAGCTAACTTCTTCTTATGGACCACTTGGACCACCTTACGCTTGCCGGTCGAATCCTGCACCTTAACAGATGCGTGGGCAGCGCGATTTAAGGACATGCGCTTCGTGGCTTTGCCCTCGTCGTTTTTTACTTCATCACTCATATCTTCCCCTTGCACCTGTCTTGGTTAGTGATTAGCGCCGTCAGTAGGCTCACCCTGTAACGCCCCCTTCAAAGCCTTTTGCAGCGCCCCCTGTGGCAGCTCAGCAGCCGAAGCCGAATCATCAGCTGGGGCCTCTGCCTCGCCGGAAGCCTGCTCGAACTGAGCCTGATCTTGGGCTTGCTGCGCCTCGTAAGCGGCACGCTCTTGCTCATATTGGGCTTGCTGAGCTTCAAAGGCTGCACGCTCGGCGGCCTCAGCTTGAGCCTTTAATTGAGCCTCATACTCGTCCTTAAACCAAGTAAGGTTACGAGCTTCCATAATGATGTCACCGGCACGCTGAGCGTCGATGCCTAAATCTAACAGGTCGTCGATGGCCTGCTCAGCTAAGTCCTCTAAGGTCTTAATGCCCTTAGCAACTAAGGCTAAAGCCAGCTCGGTGTCAATGCCGTGCACGCGCATTAATTCCTCGCCGCCTTGATCCTTGAGCTCAGCCTCGTGCTTGGAGATCGCCTTGCGGGCATTCTCTTGCAGAGCCGAAACCAGCTCCTCGTCTAAGCCTTCGATCGCTAAGAACTCTTCGGCTGGCACATAGGCTACTTCCTCTAAGGTGTGGAAGCCGGCGTCAGCTAAGACCTGAGCAAACTCCTCGTCGATGTCGAGGTTCTCAACAAAGAACTTAACCACCTGAGCGTTTTCAGCGGCCAGCTCCTGCTCCATCGCGCTCTCAGCCTTAACCTGTAAATTCCAGCCTAAGACCTGGGAGGCCAGGCGGACATTCTGACCATTGCGGCCAATAGCTAAAGCCAGGTTATCGTCGGCGACGGCAACATCAATCGAGTGGCTGTCATCATTGATCACAATGCGCAGGACCTCAGCTGGCTCCATAGCATTGGTGACGTACTGAGCTAAGTTCTCATCCCAGAGCACCACGTCGATACGCTCGCCGGAGAGTTCATTGGATACCGCCATGACACGAGATCCGCGCATACCGATGCAGGCGCCGCGTGGATCGATGCGCTTATCCTTCGAGCGTACCGCAATCTTAGCGCGCGAACCTGGGTCACGGGCTACGCCCATAATCTCGATCACGTCTTGGCCAATTTCTGGTACTTCGATACGGAAGAGCTCGGCTAAGAACTCTGGGGCGGTACGCGAGCATACCAGCTGTGGACCCTTACCCTCAGGCTTGATGTCGATTAAGAGCACGCGAATGCGGTCACCACGGCCAAAGGACTCATGCGGAATCATTTGGTCACGGCGTAAGATACCCTCAGCGCCATTGCCTAAATCTAAGATCATGACCTCACGGCCTGGGCGCTTGACGGTGGCATTAACCACATGGCCTAAGCGCTCGCGCTGCTCGGCAATGAGCTGCTCGCGCTCGGCATTCTTAACGCGCTGCGAGAGCACCTGCTTGGCAGTCTGAATCGTGATACGGTCAAAGGATACCGAAGGGATTTCATCCTCGACGATATCGCCCGGCTCAATGCTCGGGTACTCTTCGCGCGCAGCCGCCAGCGAAATTTCTTGGACTGGATTATCCAGCGGACCGTCGGTATCAACTACGGTCCAGCGGCGATAGGTGGTGTAATTACCCTCGCGTGGATCGATTTCGACGCGTACGTCGATGTCGATTGGTGACTTCTTCTTGGTAGCCGTAGCTAAAGCCGTTTCCAAAGCCTCGAAAATCTTCTCCTTTGGAATGGCACGCTCATTGGAGAGCGCCTCGGCTATCGCAATGATTTCCTTACCCATTTGGTCAAACCTCTAATGGATGCCGCAGCATCTCTCCTATAACAAAGACGAAAAATCAGGCACGATGCGCGCAAGCGCGATATTCTCGTAAGCGACCACCATGTCCTTATCGGCACTCTTATCGTGGACCGTAACCGAGCCATCGGCGTCCACGGCAACAAGTGGGCCTTGCAGCTTCTTACGATTTTCCGAGGCCATCTTCAAGGTTAAGGTCACCTCTTGGCCCACGCTGTCACGCAGCTGCTCTTGGGTAAACAAAATACGGTCAAGGCCAGGGGACGACACCTCAAGGATGTAGGCTGGGTCAATGAGATCGGCGCTATCTAACAGGGGTGAGAGCGCATTGGTGATTTCACCGCAAGCATCAGCATCGACGCCGTTGTCACCCTCAACAAAAATCTGCAAGTGGGCACTTGAGCTACCTTGGCGGTAGCGTAAGCCCCACAAAGTAAGGCCATAGGACGCAACAATAGGCGCGACCAGCTCATGAAGCTTTTGTTCTAAACTTCCAGCCATTCATACTCCACAAAACAGCAAGGGGCCCCTCCCCTTGACCTAACAATACCTAACAGCCTGAGCACACCAGCAGCTCCCGCCAAGCACGGTGCCTACCAGCACAGAGCCTGGCGGCACTGCCGGGCGGCTAAATTTCAGGCATAAAAAAAGCCCCGATTATGGGGCTTCTTTTCAAATAAAGCTGCACCTTTTGCTGCCCAGCAAAGCACCGAGCTTACGCTCAGCTTGCGCCGAAGCGCCCCGCTTGTGCCTTGGCGGCAGCACGTCATCGGGCGATGACGTAGTAGGCAAACTACCATGATTTCAGCGCCGCCCCCGTACAAGGTTTAACGCCCCTTGTCTCAGGCTAGGTGCCAAAATTTGGCACATTTATACCAAAATCGTCCCACTAAGGCAAGCCCTCAGGCCCCTTAAAATGCGCAAAATCAGGCTAAAAGTGGAAAAAATTGTAGTTGTGCCCCAATTACGCGCGAAAAAGGCCACTCCTAACAAAGTTGAGCTAGAGCCCTAACCTAGATTTAACGCAAAGCTGATACGCTTGCGCTTTAATAACAAGCACCAAGCAAATTCTATCTAATTATGAGCGCTCCGCAACCGTGCCCAGAGCGTGCCCCCGGCTTGGTTCAAGCAAACTACTTTTCGCTTCATGAAGAAACTTGGCATCATCAAAAGCCTCTATGTCGGCTTTAGTCTCTTAATCTCCCTGATGCTGGTGATCACAGTCTTTGCCGTGATCCAGATCTCCACGATCGACGCCTCATTGGCCAACATCAATGAGAATTTAGCGATCAAACAACGCCTGGCCATTAACTTGCGCGGCGCGGTGCATGACAGCTCGATTGCCCTGCGCGATGTACTCTTAGCTCCAAATCCCGACCAGCGAAAAATTCACATTGACACGCTCACCAAGCTCAACCAAGACTACGAAAGGACGCAGGGACAGCTCGCTCAGATCTTTGCCAGCGCAAGCGCAGATCATACTGAATACGAGCAAGAGCTTTATAACGCCATTGGCGATGTGCAACAGCGCACCCGTGCCTCCCAAGAGCAGGTGGTATCCTTAGCGAGCCATCTGAGAGTCAGTGCCGCCAAGCAAGAGCTGGTCTTAACCACCGCAGGCCTCTACGAAGAGTGGCTTCAGGATATCAATTCCTTTATCGAATACCAAGAGGTCACCGCCCAAAGGAGCGTCACTGCTGTAGGTGAGGCCACGGCGCAACTGCTCTACATCCTGATGGGCGCTACCCTGATCAGCCTCATCGTCGGCGTAGTCGTAGGCCTAGGGATTATCGATAAGATCAAGCGCATTATCGGCGGCTCGCCTGAGAAGACCATCAAGGTCATCAATCAATTTGCCCGAGGCGATCTCACCGTGCGCATTAAGACCAAGTACCCGGACTCGATTGCCGACGACATCAACAAGATGGCTGAGCAGCTCTCCAGCGTCATGCGCAAGGTCCGTGATGTCACCGCTAACCTGAGCCAATCCTCTGAGACCTTATCGGACTTCACCTCCAACAACAACACCTTAAGCCAGCACCAGCAAGAGGAAACGCAGCGCGGTGGCACCAATATTGAGACCTTAATGGCCGGTGTCTCCAACGTGGCTGCCTTAGCCGACAGTGCCAGAAGCAGCACCGATTTGGCGCAGCAAGAAAGCCAAAACGGCAACGCAGAAGTGCAGACCACGATTGACTACATCAACAACTTGGCCCAGCAGGTGGATCAAGTCTCGGAGATCATTATCAAGCTCAGCTCCGACTCCAAGGAAATCGGTAAGGTAGTGCAGATCATCGCAGATATTGCCGAGCAGACCAATCTCTTAGCCTTAAATGCCGCGATTGAGGCCGCGCGCGCCGGTGAGCATGGCCGTGGCTTTGCCGTGGTTGCCGACGAAGTGCGAGCCCTGGCAGGCCGCACCAAGGAGTCGACCAACGGCATTATTGAGCTCATTAGAGCGAACCAAGAGCACACTCGCCGCGCAGTCGAGGCGATGAATATCAGCCGCGAGCAAGCCACGCTCTCAGTCGAGCAAGCGCAAAAGGCCGGTACCTCGCTTAACCTCATCACCAAGTCGGTCACGGACATCAACGCACAAAACGCAGAGATTTCGCAGGCGGCGCGTGAGCAAAGCAGCATCTTAAGCGGCGTCAACGCAGCCTTTAGCCACATCAACGAGATGGCCGAGCAAAATAGTGACACCTCGGCCAATATGGCCGATCTGGCGCAAGACTTAACCCATCAAGCCAAGCACTTAGAGGGCCTGATCGCCACCTTCAAAGTCAACTAAGCCTCTAAACAGCGCCCGCAACTCAGGCTCGCCTGGTACGCCGCGCGGGCCTTAGTTTTATCAGCACCAGACTGCCTAGTGCCAACGCCCAACTACGCCCAAGAACGGTGCAAACCACGAAGCACGGCTGCACATGCCGCTCCATCAGCTTAAGCCGCACCTGTAACCCAACCCAAGCTCTGAGACCAATTAAGGCCCGAACCAAGATCGCTAGAGCCCACCCACCACCCCCTCCGCCGCCTGCGGGCAGCGCCATCTCCCTAAGAGAAAGCTCCACGCCGCAGTAAAACTACGTTTCTGCCCCGAGCAAACAGCAATTGGAGAAAAATTTGCATTTAGGCCCAATTGCGCGCAATGAGTTGGCGCATAATGGGAGGGGCTGCTCGGCAGCTTACTTCAAGACAATTGATACTAAAACACAAGCCTAGACACCAAAGCCAAGCATAAGACGTAGGACCTCTAGACCGTACGCCCTGCTTGGTCAGAGCAAATTAGGGAGTTGCGCTTTTTTATGCAGAAACTGGGAATCATCAAAAGTCTCTACGTCGGCTTTAGCGTCTTAATCGCCCTAATGCTGGTCATCACCGCGATCGCTCTCGTCAAAGTCTCCTCGATCGATTCAGCGTTAACCAACGTCAATGAGAACTTCGCGGTCAAGCAGCGCCAAGCTATTAACTTCCGTGGTGCGGTGCACGATAGCTCCATTGCTCTGCGCGATGTGCTCTTGGCCTCCAATGCGCAAGATCGTCAAACCCACCTCAACACCATCAATAAGCTGGCCCAAGATTATGATCGCGCCCGCACGCGCATGGATCAGATCTTTGCTGCCGACCGTGCTATCCACATCGCCCGCGAGCAAGAACTCTACCGCGCAATTTTGGACATAGAACAGCGCACTCGTGCCTCCAAGGAGCAGGTCTTAGCCTTAGTCAACCAAGATCAAATGGACGCCGCCCGCCAAGAGCTCGTTTCCACGACCGCAGATCTCTATGTGGAGTGGCTGGCTGACATCAACGCCTTTATTGACTACGAAGAGGCCAATTCGCAAAACGGCGTCACCTACGTGCGCAACTCCACCTCTTCGCTGCTTTACATCATGATTGGCGCGGCCATTCTCAGCGTCATCATCGGCGCAGTCGTGGGCCTGGGCATCATTGATAAGATCAAGCGCATCATCGGCGGCAATCCTGAGGATGCTATTGAGGTCATCAATCAATTTGCTGGTGGTGATCTCACCGTACGCGTTGAGACCAAGTACCAAGACTCGATTATGGACGACATCAACAAGATGGCCGAGCAGCTCTCCAGCGTGATGCGCAAGGTCCGTGATGTCACCACCAATTTAAGTGAGTCATCGTCCACCCTGTCTGATTTCACCAATGACAACAATGCCTTAAGCCAGCGCCAGCAAGAAGAAACGCAGCGTGGTGGCACCAGTATTGAGACCTTAATGGCCGGTGTCTCCAACGTCGCCTCGCTCGCGGACAGCGCCCTGCACAGCTCTGATTTAGCCCAGCAAGAGAGCCAAAACGGCAACAACGAAGTTCAGACCACGATCGACTATATCAACAACTTAGCTCAGCAGGTAGATCAAGTCTCGGAGATCATCGTCAAGCTCAATTCTGACTCCAAGGAAATCGGCAAGGTGGTACAGATCATCGCCGAGATTGCCGAGCAAACTAACCTCTTAGCTTTGAATGCCGCCATTGAGGCGGCCCGCGCCGGTGAGCACGGTCGTGGCTTTGCCGTGGTCGCCGACGAAGTACGCGCCTTAGCTGGCCGCACCAAGGACTCGACCAATGGCATTATTGACTTGATTAAGTCCAACCAAGAGCACACCAAGCGCGCGGTCGAGGCGATGGATATCAGCCGTGAGCAAGCATCGCTCTCGGTGGAGCAAGCCCAAAAGGCCGGTACCTCGCTTAATATCATCACCAAGTCGGTAAGCGACATCAACACGCAAAACTCGGAGATTTCGTCGGCGGCCCGCGAGCAAAGCGGCATGTTAAGCGGTGTCAGCTCGTCCTTTAGCCACATCAACGAGATGGCCGAGAAGAATCGTGACACCTCGGCCAATATGGCTGAGCTGGCGCAAGACCTCACCAACCAAGCCAAGCACTTAGAGGAGCTGATCGCCACCTTTAAGGTCGACTAAAACTATCTGGCTTAAGCAAGCCCCACTAAGGCCCGCCCGGCACGCCGCGCGGGCCTTAGTTTTATCGCCACAGCCCAGATGCCCAGAGGACAGCCTCAGCTTGCGCCCAGGGTCAGCACTCGCTCAAAGACAAGGGGCGCGGCCGTAAGTAAGAGCAACCCGCCTAAGCCGCGCTCCCGGCCAAGACTTAACCTGTGAGCTCAGCCAAGCTCTGTGCCCCATCAGGTTACCAACTAAGATCTGTGATGCCCACCCTCCACCCCCGCCGCCGCCTCGGGGGCAGCGCAAGAGACGCCGTGACAGCTCTACGCAACTGCGGGCTTACGCCCATAGCCGGTGAAAACTTCAGGCGCCATGGGTCTCAATGACTGGGTAGAGACTTTGGGCTTAGCCGGTGCTATCGCCCCAGTTGAGCACAGACATCAGGCCCCTTAGTCTCGAAGGAGGAGGTGATGGTTTCAGCTTTGTGCTGGCTGCGCCCACAGCCTGTACGGTCTTCAGGCGCCATGAGTCTCAATGGCTTAGTGATGGGTTTGAGCTTAGCAGGTGCTATCGCCCCAGTTGAGCGCAGACATCTGGCCCCTTAGTCTCGAAGGAGGAGGTGATGGTTTCAGCTCCGTGCTGGCTGCGCCTACAGCCTGTACGGTCTTCAGGCTGGGGGCCTTAAGCTACGCGTCCAGCGCCCGCCCCTAATTGATGAGAGAGCGCAAATCGTCCTTGGTCAGCGTGGCCGGATTGTTGGCTAGGCGCTGCAAGTTCACTGAAGCTACTGCTTTGGCAATGGCCGCCTCATCTAAGTTGAGCGCAGCAAAGGAAGAAACAAGCCCCAGCTCTTGGAGCAGCTGCTCAAACCATGGCTTGAACTCTGAGGCAAAGGATAAGCCTAAGGCACGAAGCAAGGTAGAGCCATCACGCATGGCCGCTACGTTGCGCGCAAAAAGCGAGCGCATAATAAGCGCCACCGCATGGCCATGGGCTAGGCCATGGTACTGGGTGAAGTAATAGGACAGAGCATGGGCTGCCGTAGTGCGCCCCACACAAATCGCGCGTCCGGACAAGACCGAGGCCCGTGCCAGCAGCGCCTGCGCGGTCAAATCATCAGTTAACACCGCAGGTTTCAGCGCCATGAGGCAAAGCTTAATGCACTCTAAAGACTCAACCTTAGAATCTGGGGTCGCACTATGAGACCAAAAGGCCTCAATGGCTTGGCACAGGCAATCGACCGCCGCAGCCGCGCGCTGCGGCTTAGGTACCGAGAGGCCCATTTGCGGCACCAAAATGCAGGCGGCGGGCGCTAAATAAGGCGCACTCAACGAAATCTTGCCCTTTTTCGTGTAAATCACAGCAAAAGGCGTGATTTCTGCGCCCGAACCAAAGGTGGTGGCAACGCACAAGATCGGCAGAGACTGCGCCCGCACCTGAGCCTTAGGATCAAGTTCTAAAGACTGCACCCACTGATACTTCATAGCCTTGGCGCAATCAAAGGCACTACCGCCGCCGATGGCGATGATGGCGTCATGTGCCACCAGGCTTGAGAGCTTAAAGCTCTCGACCTGGCTTAACTGAGGGCACGGGGTAAAGTCGCTAAAGACCTCGTAGCGGGTCAAACCTAAAGCCCCGACCACCGTGTCCAAGTACTGCTCCTTGACCACGCCACGCGTCACAATCAGAGGGTAGCTCAACTGCCCCCAAGCATCGGCAAATTGCGCTAAGGCCTCAGCCCCCACAAAGTCCATGCCCAAATCAAGCGCCATAAATCACATCTCCCAAAGCCTAATGATAGGTTCCATTATAGGAGGGGACGAGCGCACCTAAGACAAAGCATCACCGGCTTGTTGTGAAGATTGCGGCCTTGATCGCTGAAATGGCTACACCAGCAGTGTGCTCCAGGACCAAGATAGCGGTACACTTTGAACCATACATATCGGCGCATTCCCCACTCGTAAGAGTGGGGTTAGCCGATATTAATCCATCATTTGCTGAGCACAAAATTATATGATAAAATTAAGCTAAATTTGTATCCCAAAGGCACATTTTGGTGATTTAGATGGATATCTCTCGTTCATATTCTGTTGTCATTTCT
>CALXOW010000024.1 GCA_944390115.1 uncultured Anaerobiospirillum sp. | reverse complement strand
GTAGGCTGTATAGTATCTTAGGACCCTCTTTATTAAAATAAGAGGAAGCCATGTGCGTAAGCGCATGGAGACTTCACTAAGTCTCACCTAAGGCAGGTACCATGAGAATTGTTTAGCCCTAAGCCCATCTTCGCAGCTGAGGTAATTCTATGCCAGATTTTCGCCTGAAAGTGTTTTACGCCGCAGCCAAGAATCTGTCCTTTAGCAAGGCTGCCCAAGAGCTCTATATCACCCAACCGGCGGTCACACGCCATATCCGCACCTTAGAAGAAGAGTACGACGTGCTGCTCTTTGAGCGCCAAGGCAATAAGATTGCCCTAACCAAGGCGGGCCACATTATGCTCGAGCATGTCGAGGTCATCTTAGGGGAGTACCAGAACCTCTCCTATGCCATGCACCTTTTGAGCAACAAACATGTGGGGTCATTGCGACTGGGAGCGAGCTCCACGATTGCCCAATACGTGATGGCACCTTATCTTGCGTCCTTCTTGACCTACTTTCCGGACGCTGAGGTCTCGCTCATCAATGGCAATTCGCGCGAGATTGAGCGCGCTCTGACCAACCACGATATCGACCTGGGTATGGTTGAGGGCATCACGCGCCAGCCGACCTTAAGCTACAGCGCCTTTTTAACCGATGAGCTGGTCGTGCTAACCGGCGCTCACCATAAGCTGGCACAGCGTGGCACCATCAGCATCGAGGAGTTTAAAAAGCTACCTCTCGTGCTGCGCGAGCGTGGTTCCGGCACGCTCGAAGCCATCGAGCACGATCTCAATCAGCACAAGATCCGCTTAAACGACCTCAACATTCGCCTGTTTTTGGGCAGTACCGAAGCCATCAAGCGTTTTGTCCAAAACTCGCAGGCCCTTTGTATCATCTCGCGCGCCGCCATCACGCGCGAAATCCAAGATGGCCTGCTCACCGAGCTTAAGATCGATGGTCTGACCTTTAAGCGCAGCTTCAGCTTTGTTCAAAGCCCCGGCCCACAAACACCGCTGACTGCCCGCTTTATCGAGTTTGTGCAAGAAAGCATCGCCGAGGAGCAACAAGCCCAGGCCCAAACGGCGCAAATCTAGGCCGCACAACCTACCCAGACCAAGACAACCAGCCTAGGCCAAGGTGACGCAACCAGCTCAGAGCAAGGCGGCACAAGCAGCTCAGGCCAAAACCAAAGCTTGGTTATCACCTTATAACCAATGGTTATAATAGATAGCAAAATACCATTCGACGCCCGTCTTTATCAGGCGTATCTTAGCCCGCGACCCTAGGAATCACCTCCTATAGGGACATCATCCTCGGTATAGGAAACACTCTCTGTCGTCGTGGGAGCTATCAATGTTTGAGAAAGGCCATCGTGCCAATACCCTGCACGGTTTGCTTTTAATCGCCTTATTTGCCTTAGCCGCCTTTTATTTGGCCGAGCTGCCTTGGGTTAAGAGCCTGTCTTTGAGCCCGCTTATCGTGGGCATTATCTTGGGCACGATCTACGCGAACACCCTGCGCAATAAGCTGCCAGCAGAGTGGGTGCCGGGCATTAAGTTCTGCACCAAGCAGATTCTGCGTACCGGTATCGTGCTCTATGGCTTCCGCCTGACCCTCTCGGACGTCTATGCTGTGGGCTTACCTGCGATTGTGATTGACCTCATCATCGTCTGTGGCACCTTATGCTTAGGCATCTTCTTGGGCCGCATCTTAAAGATGGACCACGAGACGGCCCTCATGACCTCCACCGGTAGCGCGATCTGCGGCGCCGCAGCGGTATTAGGCGCTGAGTCGGTGGTCAAGTGCGCCAGCCACAAGACCGCCGTCGCGGTCTCGACCGTGGTCATCTTCGGCACCATTGCCATGTTCCTCTACCCGATTATGTACCGCGCGGGCTTACTGGACGCCTTAGGTGATATGGGCGTGGCGATCTACACCGGTTCGACCTTACATGAGGTTGCTCACGTCGCCGCTGCTGGTAACGCCATGGATCCAACCGATAGCTTGGGCATTGCCGCCACCGCCACCATCACCAAGATGATCCGCGTGATGCTCTTAGCCCCAGTCTTAGTGGTCATGGCGATCATGCTCTCGCGCGCCCGCAGCCGCATTGCCGCTAAGAAGAGCCGCACGGAGGCTGAAGCTGCTTTTGCTTACGCCAGCACCACCGCTGACATCACCACCAATAGCCAAGATCAAGCCACCTTACAACAGGCTCCAGCCGTCACCAAGACCAAGATTACTATCCCATGGTTTGCAGTGGGCTTCCTCTTAGTAATCTGCCTGAACACCGCCTTAGGCTCGATGTTTGGGGTGGAGAGCGTCAAGGACATCCCATTAAACGGCACGATCGAGTACATCGACACCTTCTTGCTGACTATGGCTATGACCGCCTTGGGTACCGATACCAGCCTCGATAAGTTCAAGGCCGCAGGCGCCAAGCCTTTCTTGCTGGCAAGCTTACTCTTTGTCTGGCTCTTAGTCGGTGGCTACCTCTTAGCCTTAACCCTGCCGCCACTTTTGAGCTAACACATTAAGCAAACTTAACCTAAGGCCTGCTCTAAGAGCAGGCCTTTTTGGTTGGAGTTGCCAACCGAACGCATAAGCTCCCCACGAGCAGCAGCCATCTCCTGGTTACCTGCCCCAGTGGTTCCCATAAGCCCAGCCTAAGCCATTCGATGCTAAAATGAGCGCCACATTACTCACTATTAAGTGAGTTCGGTTTCATCTTTTCATTGCTGGTCTTATGCGCACGCTGATTAATCCGATTAAGTACCTAGTAGCCCTGCTGTGCTTGAGCGCAGTCATGTTAAGCGGCTGTACCTCCACCACCGCACTGCCTGAGGGCGCGTCGGCCCCTAAGCTCAAAGTGGAGAGCTTAAGCCTCGTCAATCATCAAGATGAGCCTTACTTTGTGGTGACCTACAGCGTCGAGCATAAGTCCTTAAGCGACTTGCCGCTTAAGACCGTACGCGCCAGCGTCTTTATCCGCGATAACTTAGTGGCGCTCGTCAGTGAAAACGCTCAGGGCACTATGGTCTCCAACCAAGGTCCGCAGCAATTTGAGGTAAAGGTTCCGGTCAACGTCTCTGGTGATGCCACCTTTGACTCCCTGGCTAACAGCTCGCTTATCATGCTACCAGGCTCCTGCGCGCTTTCCTTAATCTTCACCGACGATCCTAAGCTCAAGAGCTTTAATCCAAGCGCCAGTTACAGCGGCTTTATCCGCGTCACCAATTAATCGGAGGCGATAAATGTTTGGCCCAAACCAATCCTTTGAACCGCGCGTCGGTACCGCCCAGCTGATCTTCGGCGTTATCTACACTATCATCACCTTAATTGCGCTGTGCCTAGCGTACTACGTAACCCTGGAGGGACGCACTCCCTACCTGCACCTCTTTATGGCCTTGCTCTTTGCCATCATGGCCTTAAAGTCGTTCATTATCTACAAGCGCGTTAAGACCTTGATGGCCAACGGCCAGTACGCCGAAGCCGAAGTCTCCTCAGTGGAGCCGGTACGCGGCATCACCGTGATCAAGGGCACCTGTGCCTTACCAAACGGTGACAGCATTGAAATTGAATCGCGCTTAGTCGGTGAGACCGCTGCCAAGGAGCTCAAGGCCTACTTAGCCGAGCAAAAGCAAAACAAGCTCCCAGCCTTAGTGGTAGGCGTCGACGGTCCGCGCCCACGCGGCATGTTCACGGTTAAGTGCCTGCACGGCCACTTAATCGAGGCCAGTGCCCACCTCAAGAGCGCCCCACCAAAAGACTCCGCCGCAGACGACGAGGCTACCGCCCGCGCCAAGGCCGCAACCCGTGCCGCTGAAGAGCAAAAGCAGCTCGAGGCCGAACAAGCCCAGGCCGAACAAGTTCAGGCTGAGCCAGCGGCTCCAGAGCAAACTCAAGCTGCCCCAGAGCAAGCTGAGACCAACGAGGTTCAACCTGAAGTCGCCCCACGCAATGATCAGCGTGATGCGGCCATCATGGACGCCTTAGCTCAAGCTGAGCAAAAGAAGTAAGGCCTCGCCCTATTTTTCTCTTAGAAGTCGCAGTCTGAGCCGAGGCGTAGCCTGAGCTGAGGCTGCGACTTTTGCGTCTTAAGTCGGTAAACGTGGCGCCCAAGTAACTTCAAGCTGATCTTAACGCGCAAGATGCCCAGCAGCCTAAATCTCTATTTTTCAGTTTCTTGCCTTGAAACCGAATACAAAAAATGAAGCATATCACCGTTATAGTATCGCGTGATAAATTCATCTTCTTTTCTCATGCCAATACTCTCAGCAACTCTCATCGAGGCATAATTATCGGCTTTAATGATTGAGTACACCTTATCTCTATTCAATTGTTCAAAAGCGTACTGCTTGCAGCCTAGCGCCGCTTCTCGGGCATAGCCCTGATGCCAAAAGTTTTCCTTGAGCAAATAGCCAATTTCGAGCACCTCGCTACCTTTGTAAGGCTGCATCGTAAGTCCCGCTTGCCCTATCATGGCGCCGGAATCTTTTAGGACCAGTGCCCACAGACCAAAGCCGTATTTTGCGTAGCGCTTTATCTGCCGCTCCAGCCAGCTTTGAACATCGCTCTCTGAAAAGTTGTGCTCGTAGGCATACATGACTTTTGGATTTTGCAAAATCTCGGCTAAATCTGGAAAATCGAGCTGGCTCATTTTCCTTAAGATTAAGCGCTCCGTCTCCAATATCATCTCCCCTCCTTTCAAACAGCAAGAAAACCCCGTAAGAATAACGGCCATCCCCACTGCCTCAATGCCAGTAGCTTGCAGTCGTCTGAGCCGAGTACCGACCAGAGTAAGCGCAGGCCTCCCCAGCTCAAACTGAAGTGCCACTTGTGCGTTTTTACAGCTCTGGAGCGCACAAATAAGGGCGTAAGGCTTGCAACTGAGCAAGGCCTAGCTTAACATGGCGAGTTTAGCCCGTAGCTTTGGGCTTTTCACTGAGACAGGCGGCGGTAAGAGCACGCGGTCTGCCTTGTTCCCTTCATTCTAGGAGCACATCATGTCTCTTATTTCGATTAAAGAGGTTTTAAACCATCAATGTGCTGTCGGTGACACTATCACCGTCGGCGGCTGGATCCGTACGCGCCGCGATTCTAAGGCGGGCTTCTCGTTCTTAGCGGTAAATGATGGCTCCTGCTTCAATAATCTCCAGGTCGTAGCTCCAGCTACCTTAGATAACTACGAAAGCGAGATCTTAAAGCTCACTACCTCGTGCTCGGTTATGGTTGAGGGCACCTTGGTCGCCTCCCAAGGCAAGGGCCAGGACGTCGAGCTGCAAGCCACTAAGGTTCAGGTGTTAGGCTTTGTTGAAGATCCTGATACCTACCCAATGTCCGCTAAGCGCCACAGCGTTGAGTACTTACGTGAGTACGCCCACTTACGTCCTCGTACCAACTTAATCGGCGCCGTCATGCGCATTCGTAACAGCCTGGCTTACGCCTTACACTCCTTCTTCCAGGAGCGTGGCTTTATGTGGGTCTCGACCCCTCTTATCACCGCCTCCGACTGCGAAGGCGCTGGTGAGATGTTCACCGTCACCAATTTCGACTTAGACAATCTGCCTAAGAACGATCAAGGCAAGGTCGACTACAGCCAAGACTTCTTCGGCAAGCACGCCTACCTGACCGTTTCGGGCCAGCTCAATGTTGAGACCTACGCTTGCGCCTACTCCAAGGTTTACACCTTTGGTCCAACCTTCCGTGCTGAGAACTCCAACACCACCCGTCACTTATCGGAGTTCTGGATGTTAGAGCCAGAGATGGCCTTTGTCGACTTAGACGGTTGCGCTAAGGTCGCCGAGGACATGCTCAAGTACGTCTTTAAGCGCATCTTAACCGAGCGCGCTGACGATATGGCCTTTATCGCTGAGCGTGTCGACAAGGACGCAATCACCCGCCTCGAGAACTTCATCAAGGCTGATTTCGCCCAGGTTGACTACACGGACGCCATTGAGATTCTGCAAAAGTGCGGCAAGAAGTTCGAGTACCCAGTTGAGTGGGGTATTGACCTTCAGTCCGAGCACGAGCGTTACCTCGCCGAAGAGCACTTCAAGTCCCCAGTAGTGGTCAAGAACTACCCTAAGGACATCAAGGCCTTCTACATGCGTCAAAACGCCGATGGCAAGACCGTCGCTGCTATGGACGTATTAGCCCCAGGCATCGGTGAGATCATCGGTGGCTCGCAGCGTGAGGAGCGTTTAGAGCTGTTAGATCGCCGTATGGCAGAGTTAGGCCTCAACCAGGATGCCTACTACTGGTATCGCGACTTACGCCGCTATGGCTCGGTACCACACTCGGGCTTCGGCTTAGGCTTTGAGCGCCTGATCGTTTACATCACCGGTGTGGGCAACGTCCGTGACGTCATCCCATTCCCACGTACCCCAAAGAACGCTGAGTTCTAATCACAGCGCTGAGCTCTCAGTAGAGCGCTGGGTGCTAAGCACTGAGCTGCTCCTTTAGAGCACTGAGCGGTACGAACGGCGCGGTTTTAGCCCGCGCTCTGAACAGGCCTGGGGCGTTAGCCTCAGGCCTTTTCTTTTTTTGCGTACCAGTTGAGCGCGTTTTTTGCTACTAACTAGCATACTAGGCTGTCACCAAAGTAGGCACAAAGCTTAAACTTAAGTCTTAGGCCAAAGTCCTAGGCTCTTGGGACGTTATTTCGCACTGATGAGTCATTATGGGACGGACGTCGCAACAATCGGCCCCCAGGGCTCAGAGCACTTTGCTATACTGAGAGGCATATCTTTTAAGCAGCTCCATCAACCTGCGATTTATATGCGCTTGATTGCCACTTTTTCTGGCAACTAGGCTACTAGTGTACATACCAGGTGACGCTGCGAGCATGTGTGTGTTGTGAGGCCTTTTATGTCGATTGCATGTACCATCTCTCTGCCTAAGCTTAGACTATCACCCAAGAAAGTCATCAGCCCACAAATTCACGACTTTTTGCGCAAGCAAATTACTGAAGCCAAGATTAAGCCTGGTACCCTGCTGTCCGAAAACTCGCTGTCGGACCACTTCCATGTATCACGCCAGCCGGTACGCGAGGCCTTAATGCGCTTAAGTTATGAGGGCCTGCTTTCGATTCTGCCGCAGCGTGGCTCAATCGTGGAGTTAATCTCGATTAGCGAGCTGGTACAGACGGTCTTTGTACGCTCTGCCATTGAAAAGGAGTGCGTGCTCAATATCACCAAACTTGATGCCAAGCAAAAGCGCAATTGCCTCAATCAAATCGAAAAGGTGCTCGAGCAGCAACGAAACTGCAAGCACGATGACGACCTCAAGTCCAACTACCTGCGCTTAGACGATCTCTTCCACGAGAAGCTCTGCGCCATCTCGGG
Source organism: uncultured Anaerobiospirillum sp. (assembly GCA_944390115.1). GTDB lineage: Bacteria > Pseudomonadota > Gammaproteobacteria > Enterobacterales > Succinivibrionaceae > Anaerobiospirillum. The sequence goes on along the minus strand of CALXOW010000024.1, from coordinate 36,714 downwards.
CGCTCCTATGGCCTGGGATACCATCCAGTCGATTAAGGGCCAGATGGACCGCATCCGCTACCTCTCCTTTGACACGGTCTCCAATACCGCCGAGATCACCGCTGAGCATGAGCTGATCTTCCACCACTTAACCCAAGGCAACTTAAACGAGTGCATCGTGGCTTTAAGCGACCACTTAAGCCAAATCAAGGAAACCCACAAGGACATCATCCGCAAGTACAGCGATTGGTTTACCCCTGAGTCCTTAAGCTCGGTAGGCCTTGAGGCCAAGCACGACGCGCTGCCGCTGCGCCGCGCCCAGATTGGCGACTAAGCCCGCCCCAGCAGGGTGCCCCGGCCCCGCTGAGCGCCTAGGCCCCGCAGAGCGCTTGACGCGCGCTTCCTGAGGCTCTAACCTCACACGAAAACGCCCAGGTCCGCTTTATGGCGAGCCTGGGCGTTTTGCTATAAGAGCTCCCACGATAAGCTGGGAGTACTTAAGCTTAGTCCATGCGCTTGAAGATCAAGGAGCCGTTGGTACCACCAAAGCCGAAGCTGTTGGAGATAGCGTACTTGATATCGTGCTTTTGCGCCTCATTTGGTACTAAGTTGAAGCCACCGACCTCTGGATCTGGATTGTCGAGGTTGATGGTTGGAGGGCAGATCTGATCACGTACTGCCAGGACGGTGATAATAGCCTCAATGGCGCCTGCCGCACCTAATAAGTGGCCGGTCATCGACTTGGTCGAGCTCATCACAGTGTGCTCAGGGGCATCACCGAAGATCGCCTTAGCCGCACGCAGCTCCGAGAGGTCACCAACGTGGGTCGAAGTGCCGTGAGCGTTGATGTAGTTGATCTCGCAAGGCTCAATGCCTGCGTCCTTGATGGCGTGGAGCATCGAGCGACGGGCACCATCGCCATCCTCTGGGGTGGCGGTCATGTGGAAAGCGTCACCGCTCATGCCAAAACCGACTAACTCAGCGTAGATCTTAGCGCCACGAGCCTTAGCGTGCTCGTACTCTTCTAAGACTAAGACACCAGCACCATCGCCTAAGACAAAGCCGTCACGGTCAACATCCCATGGGCGCGAAGCCTTCTCTGGCTCATCATTGCGGGTCGAGAGAGCCTTTAAGGCGCTGAAGCCACCAATACCCATTGGGGTCGAAGCCTTCTCGGCGCCACCGCACAGCATCACGTCAGCATCACCGTAGGCGATTAAACGAGCCGACAGGCCGATAGCGTGGGTACCCGAAGCACAAGCGGTAACCGAGGCTAAGTTCGGGCCCTTTAAGCCCTTTAAAATCGATAAGTGGCCCGAGACCATGTTAATAATGGTCGAAGGGACGAAGAATGGGCTGATACCACGGGTGCCCTTTTGGGCTAAGCCGTTGATATTCTGCTCGATGAGACCTAAACCACCGATACCAGAACCGACCATTACGCCCATACGGTCAGCGGTCTCAGGAGTAACTTCAAGCTTGGCGTCATCACAAGCCATTAAACCGGCGGCGATACCGTACTGGATGAACGGATCCATCTTGCGGGTATCTTTCTTGGTGATGCCGAAGGCTTCAGGATCGAAGTTCTTAACTAGGCCAGCGATTTTGACCGAAAAGGCGCTGGTGTCGAAATGCTCAATGGTACAAATGCCGCTCTTGCCTGCAAGTAAGGCCTTCCAAGACTCTTCTGCGGTATTACCCACTGGACTTAACATGCCAAGACCGGTCACTACTACCCTGCGCTTTTGCACCGTTAATGCCTCCTAAAAGGTTAAACATTTTAGCCACCCACAAAGTTAACAGGCGCGGCTCAACTCTCCATCATAATCGATTTTGCCCCAGAGCACACTAATATGCGAAAAAGTGGCAGCACAACCTAGTTTGGGAGGAGCTCAGGCAGGACAGCACGCACAGCGCTGGAACACACGACTAGGGCAGCATCAAGAACGGTGCTGAACCCAAGAGCGTGCGGGCACCCAGGACAGCTCGCGCAGTACTGGAACACAAAATTGGTGGGCTAAAAACAAAACAAGCAAGCTAAATGCTTGCTCTTATCAGGATCTGCAGCACGACACAGTGCAAACTAAGCCACACTGCGTCGTGAAGATTTGACCTAATAAACTTAGGTCACTCAAGCTCAAGAGAGAAACTCTTATTGGTGAGCCTTGATGTAATCGATTGCAGCTTGGACAGTGTTGATCTGCTCAGCTTCCTCATCAGGGATCTCAGTCTTGAACTCTTCCTCTAAAGCCATTAACAGCTCTACAGTATCTAACGAGTCAGCGCCGAGGTCATTGACGAAGGAAGCCTCAGGAACAACGTCCTCTTCCTTGACACCTAACATGTCAACAATAATCTTCTTTACGCGCTCTTCAATGTCAGTGTTGTTATCGCTCATATTTCCCGTCAGAGTGCTTTGCACATCTGTCCTATAGTTAGTCACCCAACGAAATGTTGGTGAAAAGAAATCTTGACTTGAGACCGGCTACCTTGAGCCGCCCCCAATCCGCAAAAACTGTTCTCACCACCAAGAATCAAGCGGCCTTTGCAACAGGGACCTAAGCCCACTCTTGTTCATGCCTGATTTGGCTGACTCAACTACCGCTCTTAGCGTAGAGAAAGTTGGAACAGCATAAGCCCCAAGGCAAGGCCTGGGTGGCAACAGTAGTTGCTCCAACAAAAAGCACCAAGTAAGCCTGATGTTTAACGCTTAGCAACAAGAACTGTTCGCGGCAAATTATATCCAAGAATGGCGTTCATTGGTAGTGAGCTAGCCCCAAATAACCGCCTTTTTTCGATTACTTTGGCCCGCTTCACACATCCAGCGCCCGTTTCTAGGAGCAGGCACTGGTATGGTAGTGGCTACATGTATAGTATGGCAGTGGCTACATGTACAAGCCGCCGTTGACATCGACGGTGGTGCCAGTGATGTACTTAGCGCCCTCAGAGGCTAAGAACAAGGCAGCAGCGGCGATATCGTCAGCTTGACCAAAGGAACCTAAAGGAATGTTCTTTAAGTAGCCTTCCTTGATGTCATCGTTTAAGGAGGCGGTCATATCCGACTCGATAAAGCCTGGGGCGATGCAGTTGACCGTGATATTGCGCGAGCCCAACTCACGGGCTAAGCTCTTGGTAAAGCCGATTAAGCCGGCCTTAGCGGCGGCGTAATTGCACTGGCCGAAGTTGCCCATCTCACCTACGACCGAGGTGATGTTGATGATACGGCCCGCGCGCTTGCGCATCATACCCCGCATAAAGAGCTGGGAGAGCTTGGCTACAGCGGTCAAGTTGCAGGCGATAACGGCGTTCCAGTCCTCGTCCTTCATCTTCATGAAGAGGCCATCACGGGTGATACCGGCATTGTTAACCAGGATATCAACTTTGCCCCCGGCCTTCTCTTCAACCGCAGTGACAAAGTCCTCAAAGGTCTCAGGAGCTAAGGCATTTAAGACTAAGCCATAACCCTTGCCTGCTAAGTACTCACTGATGCTGTCCGCACCGCTTTGCGAGGTAGCGGTACCAATGACGGTGGCATTAGCAGCGGCAAAACTCTGGGCGATGACCTTACCGATACCACGGCTGGCCCCCGTTACTAACACGACCTTACCGGTGAAATCCAAACTAAACATCACGGCTCCTCAAATCCAAACACACGACTAAGCTCAGTCCCAACACGACTAAGCTAAGGAGGCTAAGACCTTCTCTAAATCTTCTGGGGCGGCAATATTGCCCGTGACCAGGCTGCGGTCAATCTTGCGGTTAAGACCGGTTAAGACGCGGCCAGGACCAACCTCAATTAAAGCCTCAATGCCATCGGCCTTCATCTTTTGCACCGACTCAACCCAGCGGACCGAGCCGATTAACTGCTTGACTAAGCAGTCCACGATATCAGCCTGCGAGGTAACGGCAGCGGCCGTCACATTAGCGTAAACCGGAATAGCGGCGTCCTTAAGCTGTAAAGCAGACAGGGCCTCACTGAGCTTATCGGCGGCACTTTGCATCATTGGGCAGTGCGATGGAACCGAAACGGCTAATGGCACGCAGCGCTTAGCACCCTTAGCGGTGAAGATTTCACCGGCACGGGCTACAGCGTCCTTAGCGCCCGAGATTACGACCTGACCTGGGGTATTGAAGTTAGCAGCCCAAACGCCATCACCTTCCTGAGAGGCCTCAGCGCAACCGGCAATCACGGCGTCATCATCTAAGCCTAAGACCGCCATCATGGCACCGACCCCGGCTGGCACGGCATCTTGCATTGCCTGACCGCGCAGACGCACTAAACGAACGGCATCAGCAAAGTCTAACGCACCAGCAGCGACTAAAGCCGAATACTCACCTAAGGAGTGACCCGCTACAGCCTTAGGGGCAGCCTCGCCTAAAGCGGCCTTAAAGGCACGGTAAGCGGCGATCGAGGCCGTTAAGATAGCAGGCTGGGTGATCTCAGTCTTGTTGAGCTCAGTATCAGGGCCATTTAAGACGATCGACTTTAAGTCATAGCCTAAAGCGTCATTGGCCTCAGCAAAGGTCTGAGCGACCACCTCATTGTCCATGAAGGTGGATAACATGCCAACCGACTGGGAGCCCTGACCTGGGAATACGACTGCAAATGACTTCATAACCAAACAACCGCAGAGCTGCGGTCTCCTCCTACAACGCAAAAGGTGGAAACTCAAAAGCGCTCTCAGAGCGCGCCCTCGAGCATCGAACTTAGTAGCAACTACCAGAGCGCCCGGCCTAATAGCGGACTAAGGCGGCACCCCAAACGAAGCCACCACCAAAGGACTCAAGCAATAAATTGTGACCGCGCTGAATGCGCCCTTGGCGAATGCCCTCATCTAAGGCTAATGGCACCGAGGCGGCCGAGGTATTGCCCTGCTTATCTAAGGTCACGATCACCTGAGACATATCAAGCTTGAGCTTGCGCGCGGTGGCGGTGATGATGCGCAGATTGGCTTGGTGTGGCACCAAGAAATCAAGCTGGTCTTCGCTCATGCCCGCCTCTTGGAGCGTGTCCTTGACTAAGGACGCGAGGATAGTCACGGCATGCTTGAAGACGTCGTTGCCCTTCATATAGAGATAGGCGCCGTCGTTGGTCTCACCAGGGGCTAAATCTTGGGTGCGCTTTGGCACTGGCAGCTTGAGTAAATCGGCACGGGTAGGATCTGAGGACAGCTTAACGGCCAAGGTACCAGGCTCGTCGGAGGCGCCCAAGACACAAGCGCCTGCGCCATCACCAAAGAGAATAATGGTGGTGCGATCATCATTAGCGCACGCATGGGATAAGGAATCAACGCCCACGATCAGGACGTTCTTGGCTTGGCCGCACATAATCATATTGTGGGCGATGCTATAGGCATAGCTAAAACCGGCGCAAGCAGCCGCCACATCAAAAGCGATCGGCGCACCAATGCCTAAGGCTAAGGCAATTTCGCAGGCGGTCGATGGGAAGGCATTAGCCCCCGAGGTGGTAGCGCAGATCACCGCATCAATCGCAGCTGGTTCTAAACCTGCGGCCTGTAGCGCCTGCTTTCCGGCACAGGTACCCATATATGCGGCGGTCTCTTGGGCTGAGGCAATACGCCGCTCGTGGATACCCGTACGCTCAACAATCCACGTGTCAGAGGTTTCCACCATCTGCTCTAAATCGGCATTAGTTCTAACTTGCGTTGGCAAATATCCGCCAGTACCTAAGATTCTGGTAAACAAAACTATCACCACTCCAGAGAAAGAGACACATGGCCTAAGAAAGCGTCACGAGAACAGCGACCTAAGACCGACTTCAAAAAATAATCATTGTGCCATTAATACGGCCGTTTTGATAGCCTTAGCACAAAATTATCGGGACGCGATCGCGCCAATTTACGGCGCGGCCCACCGCTACCTCACAACAAGCTGATGGCGCGCCCCCTTGCGAGCTAAGAGCTCGGCCCACTATCGGCCCATTGCGCAGCCCAGCACCAGCCCATTGTGAGCTGATAGCGCGGCCCACTGCCAGCCTAATGCGAGCTCAATGCCCGCTTACTGCGAGCCTACTGCGCCATGAGCGCCTCTTGCATCTTCGAGGCAAGATTGGACTGTGCGGCACGGGCTGCTTCGACCATAGCTACGGCCAAGGCTTCCTTGCCGGCGGCAGCATGGGACTTAACCACGATCCCGTTGACGCCCAAGAGCACCGAACCGTTGTACTGCCATGGCAGAAGCCAATCAGGACGGGCCATCTTGGCAAAGATTTTCTTCATACCGGCGCTATTCGCGTAGAGGTTAGCTACGCCCTCAGCGGCCTTTAAGGCTACATTGCCGGTAAAGCCATCGGTCACGATGACATCGGCGTCGTCATTGAAGATGCGATTGGCCTCGATAAAGCCGGTAAATTGCAAGGAGCGATCTTGCTCCAAGAGCTCCTTTGTGCGCTGCACCAAGGCGTTGCCCTTGCCCAGCTCCACCCCGACATTGAGCACGGCCAGGCGTGGATGCGGCCGCTCAAGCGAGAGCTCAGCGCACGCATGGCCCAAGCAGGCAAAATCAAATAAATCAGAAGGAGTGCAGGTGGCATTAGCCCCCAAGTCAAGCATCAGAGCAAAGCGCTGCGGGCCTACCGGAATGCGCGCGGCAAAGCACGGACGCACTGCGCCGCCACGTCCTGGTACCCCTAACTTCTCTTTGAGCTTAACCTTGGCGGCAGATAAGTGCTGTACCCCCAAGATGTGGCGCGCTAAGCACACTAAAGGACCGGTACCGCCACTTGAAAGCATCGCTTGGGCTTGTCCTGATTTGACGCACTCTAAGGCTTGCACCATGGCGCTGTGGCGGAAGTTGGTCAAGACCGAGCGCGGTGGCTCATCTTGCGGAATACTTTGCTGCGCCAGGCGAAATTCAAAGCGCTTCTTATTGACGCCCGCCTTGGTCAAATCAAGCTCAAGCTGTGAGCTGCCAAAGACGATCAGGTACAAGCTTGGGTACATCGCAAGCGCAAAGCGCACGGCGTCAACCACAGGACGGGTATCTAAGTGATCGCCTCCGGTGCCATCTAAAGCCACCGTGCATTGCTCATTGGCGCTACCAGCCAAAAGTGCCATAGGTCTCCTCACACAACAAAGAAACAATCCAACCGACTAACACCGGCTCAGCTTAGCAAAAAGGGCCGCCGCTGTCGCCCCCACAGCGTCAATCTTGCTTCAGCGCCCGATAAACTAAAGTCCCCAAAGCATAAATAAGGCTAGCTCAAGCATGCAGTTTAGCGCGGCCCCCAGGACCTAACGCACGTCCTTAGGCTTAAACCAGCTCTCGGCTCTTGGGCTAGCACTGAATACCAATTACCGGACGTACCCTGAGATTAAAGAGCCACTCTGGGCTCTATCCCTGAGGCCACGGGCGTTGGCTCCCGCCCGCCCCCCCCCGCCACCGCCCGTGGCCACAAGCAGGCGCGCGCCAGTACCCCACAGCGCTAGAACCTCGCTCTGCCACAATAAGGCAGATCTGTTCCAGGATTGATTTAAGCCCAAGAAGCAGGTCAGCAATTAAACGCTACGGCACAAGAGGATGGCTGCAATTTGAGATGAAGACGCACCAAGCTCCTTACGCACTGCGGCAAGTAAGAGGTCAGGCAAAAGACAGGAGAGAGAGTAAGGCTAAGAGGAGAGAGGCGGGGAGAGTAGAGACAACAACGGGGCTCATGAGGCCCCGTCGTGCAGCTTGAAAGCTGCTAAATCTATGCTTTAGCGCTAAAGCAGAGCAAGCTGGATTTAGAAGTCTTCGCCAGCCTTGAAGATAACCTTCTTGCCACGATAGTAACCAGACTCGGTTACGTGGTGACGAATGTGGGTCTCGCCAGTTACCTTATCAGTCGATAACTGTAAAGCGGTTAAAGCATCATGGGTACGACGCTTGTCACGACGCGAACGAGATTGGTGGTTCTGTGGAACGGCCATTTATAGTCTCCTAAACTATTTCTAAAAGTCGCCTCAAGCAAACTGCCAGATGGCGCTTGGCACCTTGCTTAGCAGCTGTGGGCTGCCGCAGATCACTGGACCTAGCTTCAGGTCACCGGACCCGCCTTCAAAGGAGGCGCTTTGGTGCTTTATTTGATCAAAAAAAGACAGTCACGACCATTGGGCTTTCCCAAGCCATGCTCGTGGACGCGTCATTATAGTGAGAACGCCTTACTTATGCAAGGGCGATCACAAAACCTAGCATTGGCCCCAACTAAGACCAGGGCTTTAGCCTCGACCAAGACCTAGGCTTTAGGCCCAACCAAGACCTGAGCTTTGGCCCTATTAAGACCTAGGCTTGAGGCCCTATTAAGAGCTGGGCTTGAGTCCTACTGCTTGAGATTGCCCTTTAAAGCGGCCAAGGCAGCAAATGGGTTTTCTTGGGCCTCAGGGGCGACCTCGCCGTAGCTCCAGGAAGAGCCCTCACGGGAGCACGCCGGATCATCCTCGTCGTGGCGTGGGAAGGCTGGGATCTCTAAGATCAAGCCATCTTCAATAATGTCGTAGAGATCGATCTTACCCGAGTCAGTAAATTCAATGAACTCGTACTTCTCCAAGAGATTGCAGGCCTTAGCGCGCTCATAGTCTGGGGTTAAGACAAAGTCTAAGCACAGGTGCTGAACAAATTCTTCGTTGCAGCGCTCACACACCAAGACCACATCGGCCTCGGCTGTGCCTTTAACCAAGCGCATCGAATTTAAATCGCGCTCAAAGGAGATCGTGGCGACCACCGGCCCCTCCACGCGCACCACTGACTCTAATAAACGAGGAATGTCCGTAAGCTCAATGCGAGCGCTGTCATAGCGTGCATTAGCGGTAATGCACTTATCCAGATCGATTTCACGTGGTAATAACACCTTGGCATTATCCATGACTGAAGCCCCCGCAAAAGAAAAAAAAAAACAGAATTAAACCGACTGACGGCTTTAAAAGCGCGCCATTATCGCACGGCAGCCCCTATTATCCCATGATCAACCCAGTGACTGGAGCAAAGTTTGCTTGCTAAGTCTACAGGTCAACCAGATTTGCCGGGAGTCAATCGGGAGTTAAAGATGAGAAGTAAATTTGCCACCACCTTAGCATCGGCCCTAGCCTTAGGCAGCATGCTGTTCACGCTGAGCGCTACCTCCACGGCTAATGCTTATGAGACCACCACCGTCTTCAAGACCGAGCACTTTGCGATCAACCAAGTGCTCTTGGGACAAACCGAGCATTTAGATGGCCCGCTGCAGGCCTCGATCACCGGTGACATCCAAGCTTCTAACCGCTTAGATAAGCTCTACCAATCCACCACTGTCGTATTCCCATATGGCTCGGTCGGCTATAAGGGCAAGCTCAATACCCCGATTGCCGGTGTGCTTACCATCGCCAACTACAACACGGGCAAGGATCGCATCCTCTTTAACACTCACGCCAAATTCTCAACCGAAGGCGGCATCTACCTGACCTTTGCCCAGATGTTAGAGCTGGTCAATCAAAAGCAGCTCCAGCCGATCTACGGCGAGCTCAAAAAGCTGCCTTTAGTTATCACTGATATCCCAGTCAAGGCCTCGGGCTTTGACCCTACCACCAAGGGCTTCTATATTACGGCGGTCAACGACGGCATCATCTTAGACGTGCGCATCGACGACTCAGTCTATTACGAAAAGAGTGAGTACCAGAAGTTACGTGAGGGCTGCAAGGTCAACCTCTTAACCTTTATTGACCGCATTGTGCCTAACATCCCACTCTTTATCAGCGGCCGTGCCGCCGTCAACGCGATGGACTGCAGCGCCGCAGCCAGCGCCCAGAACTAAAACTAAGCCCTAACCCAATTACCCGCCTGCACTCAGGCTCAGCCCCAGACCACCCGATGGCCTTGGGGCTTTTGTTTGATACCAGGCAAAGCGCTGAGCATGCCTCTCCACAGCTTCCCTAATAGGCCCAAAGGGCCAGCGCGCTAGCACCACAGGAACAGCAACCAGCAATCGGCTCCAGCAATTACCGCCGGAGGGGACGGTGCACCGGCTTTAGCCTGACCTATGGTCCCGCTAGGCTCTATTCTACGGCGGCATCTAGAGCGCGCCTCTTATCAATGCGCTCAGCGCCCCGATGAGGGAACTCACCTTAACCAGTGCTCCGCCCTAATTTGGGTAGATACATTTCGCATTTATGGTATTTTATGGTGCGAGTGGGCTCACATTTATGATACTGGTATGGTAGTAAACAAGTGATAACACCACGGGTGGAAACGTTTCCATAGATACAAGAAACCGCCAATTTTTGGCGCATGCACCTATTTGTAGCATAAGAAATGAAACTGCCCTCCGCGCAAGGGCTGGCGCCGGATGAGAGCACTTGGTTGTGAAAAGTCAGCTCTAACTAATGTGCTAGTATCCAAGTTGGCCGTCAAGCGCCACTACATCAAGTTTTGTGATATTGCTTACGATTTTAAAACATGCTCTGCCACGGGCACTTTATTCCCCTTACAATAACATCAGTTTTGCACCGCCCTAGGCTTATTGTAAGTTGCTAGCACCGGCGCCAAAACTTGTATGTCAGTAAGTCAAAGCCTCATGCTGGGGGCGCAAACTGAGCTGGCGTATAAAGTCAGTTACCATCAATCTTGTTGCAAGGCGTACCCTGTGCCGTGGGGGCGCTCAAGCTTAGTGAAGCTTGTTTTAGGTGTGGCAAGGGATTTTTAGGAAGCTGACCTACTCGTGATAGTTGTAAGTGGTGCTGCCCGCTGAGAGCCCCTACCACTTAGGTTGTGTTTGATCAAATGGATGGAGGATGTCTTGCACGTACCTGAAATCTCAGGTAGAAGCAAGACGCTTAGCCTATGAAGAAAATTTTAGCCTCTGCTCTGGCTGTTGCTGTTGCTTCCTTAGTTCTCACTGGCTGCGGTGGTGAGGAAAAGCAAATCGTTCGTATCTCCCACTCGCAGATTGACACCCACCCCGATCACTTAGGTGCTGTTGCTTTCAAGAACTATGTTGAGAGCAAGTTAGGCGACAAGTTTGAGGTTAGCATCTACCCTAACGCCACCTTAGGTGCTAATGAGAAGGTGCTGGAGTTAATCAAGCAGGGTTCGGTTCAGTACTTAGTAGTCTCCACTGCTAACCTCGAGTCCTTTGACAAGATGTACTCCCTGTTCTCGATTCCATACCTCTTCACCTCTGAGGCTGCCTACGAGAAGTTCATCACCGATCCTGCCATCTTAAAGCAATTAGGCGTTAACGCTAAGACCAACGGCTTTGAGCCAGTTGCCGCCTTCACCGCTGGTACCCGCAACTTCTACGCTAAGAAGCCAATCAACAGCGTTGCTGACCTGCAAGGCAAGAAGTTCCGTGTTCAGGCTGGCCCTGTTAACGTAGCTATGATGCAAGCCTTCGGTGCTGCTGCTACCCCAATGTCCTTCGGTGAAGTTTACTCGGCTCTGCAACAGTCGGTTATCGACGGTGCTGAGAACAACGAGCTGGCCTTAACTGACCAGAAGCACGGTGAAATCTGCAAGTACTTCACCTACGATATGCACCAGATGTGCCCTGACTTATTAGTTGCTTCCAACGCCTTCTTAAGCAAGTTAACCCCAGAAGAGCGCAAGATCTTCGACGAGGCTGCGGCTGAGGCTCAGAAGGTAGAGTTCGAGGCTTGGAAGGGCTCGATCGACGCTGCTAAGCAAAAGGCCACTGAGATGGGCGTTCAGTTCATCAATGTTGATGTCAACGAGTTCCGTAACAAGGTTCTGCCATTACACGAGCAGATCATCGGCGACACCCCAGCTCTCAAGCCTTTATACGACGCTGCTTCCGCTGCTAACAACGCAGTCTAAAGCGCACCCAAAATCTCTGTTATGAGCTTTTAGGCTCAGACAGGAGCACCAGGCCCCAGGCCTGGTGTCCTAAGTTCAAACTTACCTTAGGGCCGAGCCCTAAATTTAAGCACTTGAACTTAAAGGCCACCTGGGACCTGTACTGCGGCTTAGCCATAGTAAGCACTAACCTCTGCTAAGAGCACGTCTTAGCCATGGCTCAGCCACAGTGTAGTTCCACTCGATGGCCTCGCCACTTAAAGTGGCCGGTTTGCCCTCAAAGTCTGTGACTCAACAGTTGTTAGGACCAACGGGACTTTAGCTCAACGAGCTCTTGGCTCTATGGGACTATGGCTCAACGAGTTCTTGGCTCGATGGTTCTGTGGCTCAATAGGACTTTGACCCAATAGGCCTTAAGGGCAAACCATAACCTAGGTGTAAAGGAGCGCTTGGCCAATCCAAGCTCCGCCCCGGCTCAGCTTAAGCCCACACGCTCACCAAATATCAGGCAAACTGCGGTGCTTTTAGGCGCTACCGTGTCCTTGGTGTGTCTTAGCTCTCATGAGCTACTTCAATAAGCTGATCCAAGGTCGCTCCTGTGGGATATTGTGGAGACCCGTATGCAAGGATTACGCAAAATTCTTGATAAGGCGATCATGGCTTTCTGCGTGTTTCTCTTTATGATGATGACCGTAGTAGGCACCTATCAGATCGTCACGCGTTACTTTTTTAACTCGCCTTCGACTATTTCTGAGGAAATTATCACCTACAGCTTCACTTGGCTGTCAATTTTATCGGCTGCTTATGTGTTCGGCTCGCGTGGTCACCTGTGCATGGCTTTCGTGTACAACAAGTTCACCGGCGCCAAGCGTGTATGCTTAGATATCCTCTCGGAAGTCTTAGTTGTCGCTACCGCCCTGCTCTTATTGGTTTACGGTGGTTACATTATGGCCGCTGAGAATATGTCCCAGCTGACCGCCTCCTTAGGCGTCAATATGGGCATTATGTACGCCGTACTGCCACTGTCGGGTATTATCATCACCATTTATGGCCTGTTAAATTTAGCTGAGATGTTCGCTAAGTTTAAGGATCCAAATCTGGCCTCCTATGGTGTTGAGACCGAAGAAGAAGCAAAGTAGGAGGGCACTTAAATGACTGCAACTGTTGGTTTAACTATGGCCCTAGTGCTGATCGCCTTGCTCCTTTTGGGCGTGCCGATCTGCATCTCGATTGCTATTTCCTCGGTTATCGCCGGTGCCCAAGCACTGGACTTTAACATGATGCTCCAGACGGGCGCTCAGCGTACCTTCTCGGGTATCTCGGTTTTCACCTTAATCGCGATTCCATTCTTCATTCTGGCCGGTAATATCATGAACCAAGGCGGTATTGCGCTAAGACTCATGAATTTTGCCCGCCTGTTAGTAGGTAAGGTTCCTGGTTCCTTTGCCCACACCAACTCCATGGCTAACATGATGTTCGGTGCGATTTCGGGCTCAGGTGTAGCTGCCGCTTCGGCTATGGGCTCGATCATTGGCCCAATTGCTGAGAAGGAAGGCTACTCCAAGAACTATATGGCCGTAATCAACATCGCCACCGCTCCTACCGGCTTGTTGATTCCACCATCGAACGTTTTAATTACCTACTCCTTAGTCTCCGGTGGTACCTCGGTTGCCGCTCTGTTCTTAGCAGGCTATATCCCAGGTATCATGTGGGGCTTAGGCTGCATGGTCGTAGGTTACTTCACTGCGCTGCGCTTAGGCTATAAGGGTGACAGCCAAAAGATCACCTTAGCCTTAGCCACTAAGATCACGGTTGACGCTCTGCCTTCGCTGCTCCTGATTCTCATCGTTATCGGTGGTATCGTGGCCGGTGCCTTCACCGCGACCGAAGGTGCAGTCGTAGCTGTGGTTTATTCCCTGATCTTGTCGATCATCTATCGCTCCATCACTTGGAAGGATTTAAAGCGCATCTACGCTGAGTCCGCTGCGATGACCGGCATTATCGTGCTGTTAATCGGCGTCTCCTCGATTATGTCCTGGGTTATTTCCTTCGTTAATATCCCAGATGCAGTCGGCGATATGTTAAACGGCATCTCGAGCAATAAGATTGTGATCTTACTCATCATCAATATCTTCTTGCTCTTCGTTGGTACCTTCTTAGATACCACCCCAGCGATCTTAATCTTCACCCCAATCTTCTTACCAATTGCCATTCAGTGTGGTCTGTCGCCAGTTGAGTTCGGTATCGTTATTACCTACAACCTCTGCATCGGCACCATCACACCTCCAGTTGGTAACATTCTGTTCGTGGGCGTAAAGGTTGCCAAGACCTCAATCGAAAAGGTCATCAAGCCATTACTCCCATACTACCTGGTCATTATTGCAGTATTGATGATCTGCACCTACTTCCCAGCAGTCTCAAGCTTCATTCCAGAGTTAGCAGGTTACGAAGCCACCCTAAAATAGCTTCATTACGGCTAAGCCCTGAGGCATTAAGCCCAGGCGTTTAGCCCACGGCAGGCTGGGGCCCAGGCCCCAGCCCTAATTTAAGGTTCGCAGCTTAGCTGCGAGCCTTTATAGCTAACAAACACCTGCCGCCTTACATCAGGTCGCACCCCCTACCTGACCACGCAAGGCCGCAGCTGTTTGTTAACTTTGGTTCAAGTTTCTGGTTTGCCGCAGTAGCAGCTCACGGTGTGTGGAGTCGGTCTTGCTATTGCGCCTTGAGGAGGATTTTCCATGCGAGCCTTTATGGACAAGGACTTTTTGCTCGAGACTGATACCGCTAAGGAATTATTTCACGAGCATGCGGCCAAGATGCCAATCATCGATTATCACTGCCACATCAATCCAGCTCAGATTGCGCAGAACCACCAGTTCAAGAACATCACTGAGGCCTGGCTCGGCGGTGATCACTACAAGTGGCGTATGATTCGCTCCAATGGCGTACCAGAGCGCTTAATCACCGGCGACAGCACCGACTACGAGAAGTTTGAGCAATTTGCCAAGTCGCTGCCACGCGCTATTGGCAACCCACTCTACCACTGGACTCACTTAGAGCTCCAACGTTACTTCGGCATCACCAAGACTCTGTCCGAGAAGACCTGCAAGGAGATCTGGGACGAGTGCAATGCCAAGCTCGCCACCGACGAGTTCCGCGTTCAGAGCATTATCAAGCGCTCCAACGTTAAGTTAGTCGCTACCACCGATGATCCAGGTGATAGCTTAGAGTGGCACAAGAAGTTAGCCCAGGACAATAACTCCGGCTGCAAGGTCGTTCCAGCTTGGCGTCCTGACAAGGCCATGAAGATCGAGAAGCCAGACTTCAAGGACTATGTCCAGCACATCGCCACCTTAACCGGCCACACCATCAACACCTGCGAAGAGTTCTTTGCCGCTTTAGACGAGCGCATGGCATTCTTCAACGAGATGGGCTGCAAGGCTTCCGATCACGGCGTTGACTACGCTTACTGCCGCATTATCGACCAAGCCAAGCTCGAGGAAATCTTCCAGAAGGGCTTAAAGAACGAAGAGATCAGCGAGGCCGACAACGAAGCCTACAAGACCATGGTACTGATTCACATGGCCAAGGGCTACGCCAAGTACGGCTGGGTCATGCAGATGCACTACGGCGCCATCCGCGACCCTAACTCCAAGATGTTCAAGATCTTAGGTGCTGACACCGGCTACGACGTCATCGGCAACCGCGCTTGCGCTGAGGGCATTTCCCAGCTCATGAACGCTTTAAATGAGCGTGACTGCCTGCCTAAGATGATCTGGTACTCCTTAAACCCAGCTGACAATGCTGCCATCGCCACCGCCATCGGCGCCTTCCAAGGCCCAGAGGCTCAAGGCAAGATCCAGCAGGGTTCGGCTTGGTGGTTCAACGACACCTACCAAGGCATGATCGACCAGATGACCTCGCTGGCCAACCTCTCGGTTTTAGGCAACTTCGTGGGCATGCTGACCGATTCGCGCTCCTTCCTGTCCTACACCCGCCACGAGTACTTCCGTCGCATTATGTGCAATCTGATCGGCGGCTGGGTCGAGCGCGGCATGTATCCACACGACATGGAGTTCTTAGGTCAGATTGTTGAGGACATCTCCTTCAACAACACCAACCGCTACTTCAACTTCAACGTCTAAGCGCTCAGTTCCACTCTAGCGCCAGCTCAAGACTGGCGCTAGAGGCACGTTGACCAAGGCTCTGCCCGAGACCACTCGGTGCAGAGCCTTTTGCATCAGATCCCACGACAGGTGCTCAAGCATGTCCCAGCGCCGCCGTACTCAAGCTAGGCCCACCTGTGCTATACTGATTCTAAGGCAATGTTGTTTAACATTGTCTATGGTTTAACATAGTGCTTAACTATTGTAAAACACAACATCAAGGTGAAGTGGGTGAATGCTACAGCCTTACCTGCTAGAGTCAAGAGCAATTTACCTTTCAATCGCTTAAATGATATATTTGTTAAATTTATCTTTGCGACTAAAAATAACAAAAAGTTCTTGATTGATTTACTCAATGCTGTCTTCAAAGAGTGTCCTCCTCCCTGTGTTAATGGCGAGATTACTGACGTTTTCTACGAAGATCGCGAACTGCCATCCTTTCATATTTATGAAAAGGGTAGCCGCCTCGATATCAGAGCCAAGACCGATCAAGGTCAAATCATTGATATCGAAGTTCAATGCAAATTAGACAAGACGATCCTTGATCGCAGCTTGTATTATTTTAGCAAGGTCTTTGGATCCCAACCAATTAAAGGGGAGCCTTATGACAAACTCAAGCCTGTTATAGTTATCAGCCTGCTCAAGGAAAATTATTTTCCTAATCGTCCCAAGGAAATTTATTTTTCGGGACGTCCCGAGGAATTATATTTTCCTAATTGTCCTAAGCAAATTTATTTTCCTAATCGTCCTAGCGAGTACGTTAGATCTTTTTCGATGCACGACGATCAAACTAACGAGCTTTTGGAAAATAAAAAGGAAACCTTAATTTTCATTGAAATTAAGAAATGCCTCAAGCTTGGTGACAAAGACAAGAGCCGTTTAACTCGCTGGATGAACTATCTTGGTAATCCTTCAGATAGAGTGATTGAAGAGATTGCTGCAAAAGATAAGATCATCGCTGAAGTTATGGAGGCAGAAGAAGTGTTCCGCGACGATACCAAGCAAATGGATGATTACGCCCTGCGCGAAATGGTAGACATGGAGATCGACTCCGCATGGGCTGAAGGCAAAGCCGAAGGCAAAGCTGAAGGCATTGCTGAAGGCATTGCTATCGGTGAGGCCAGAGGTGAAGCCAAAGGTGCAATTAAAAATACTATTGCTATGGCTAAGCGCATGATTGCAGCTGGTTTGAACCGTGAAACTATCAAAGAAGTCACTAAACTCACTGACAGCCAATTAGCAGAAATCATGTAATCTCATAGAATAATGGGCCGTTAAGATTTTATTATTAGGGCGAGTTACTCAACTCGCCCTAATTATTTAATGATTTAGACAGCAATTAAAGTTGTTTATGAATGTGTGACCAACAAGAAAGCTACTAAGGCTAAAACAAATTGCTGTAACGATTACAGAGATTGTGGTTCAAGGTAAAATCATTGCTGCAACGATGGAGGTTGAAGCAATGTCCCACGATAATAACGAGCAACAGGATGTTCGCGCCCTGAGCGCAATCATAGAAAGTGAACTTAACTCAGCATTGGCTGGAGACCTTGCTAAAGAATTTACCAAAGGGCTCGCTGCGGCCTTGGCTAAAGGATACTCGCAAGGCTTTGCCATAGAATTTGCCCAAGAATTTGCTCAAGGCATGCGGAAAAATGCTCTTGCTACGGCCAAGCTCATGCTGGCAGATGGCATGGACACTGAGAAGATCAAGAAGTACACCGATCTCACTGACAGCCAATTAGCCGAGCTTCAGTAAGCTTATAGAGCATGAGGTCGTTATGATTGGAGCAGTTAACTCGTTGTCCACGCGCAGTTTGCCTCTAAAGAGACTGCAACGGCTAGCCCCCAAACGCCCAAGGCCGCTCTCTGTTAATTGAAAAAGGCCGCGCCCGATACTCGGTGCGCGGCCTTTTTGCTTCTGAGAGCGGAGCACCACAGGCGCTCCTGCGAGCGCTTTAAGCGCTCTCGCTCTTAGCAGCTGCCTGCTCTTTGGCGGCGTTCTTTTCTGAGGCCTTAGCCTTGACCAGGTTGGTTAAGACCACCTCATCGATGGAATTGTCCTTAACCTTGGTGATCTCAAGCTTCCACTTGTTGGTGGAGATAACCTCGCCCACCTCGGGGATGCGCTGGAGATAATCTAGGATAAAGCCCGCGATGGTGTGGTAGGTGTCGCTCAAGGGCACGACAAAGCCAGTTAAGCGGGTCACATCCTTTAAGATCGCCCCACCTTCGATGCGGAACACGCCTGGGCTTAAACGGATCAGCTCTGGGACATCGGTTTGATCCGGCAACTCGCCAGCGATCTCTTCCATAATGTCGTGCAAGGTCACAATACCCTCGAAGTTGCCAAACTCGTCAAAGACGAAGGCAAAATTCTTCTTGCTCTTGCGAAATTCCTCTAAGGCCTTGATTACCGAGACCGTCTCAGGCAAGTACAGCGGCGTGCGTACCTTGCTCTTTAAGATTTCCTCGGTCGAGAGTACCTGGCCCTGCTCGTTCTGAGGTAAGTTGACCCCTTGGGTCAGCATCAGCTTGATCGCGATAATCTCATCGCGCTTTAAATAGCCCAGCGGGACTTCACGCTCTTCATTGTAGGCCACCAAGCGCGAGGAGCGATTGTGGCTGATATCCTCTAAGATCGAGTCGATATCACGGGAGATATCAACTTGGTTGCAGTCGGTGCGCGCCGTCATCACGGCCCGGACGGGCAGCGAGTTTAACTGCAGTACGCGCGAGACCATTTCCTTTTCGGTGTTATCAAACACCTGGGAACCAGTACGCGAGACAATCGCCTCTTTTAAGGTTTGAACCTGATTTTGGTTCGAGCCCAATAAACGCAGTACTAAGTTGGCGGCAATTTCACGGCTTTGCAGCGCCACCTTGCCCTTAGGATTGCCCAAGTTTAAGGTGTTCTTGCGTGCAATCTGGTTGAAGATCTCCATCAAGATCGAGAAGCCGATTGCGGCGTAGAGGTAACCCTTAGGAACATGGAAGCCAATTGCCTCGATAATCAGGCTAAAGCCGATCAACAAGAGGAAGCCCAAGCATAGGATAACTAGGGTTGGGTGGTGGCTTACGAACTCGGTGATAAAGCGCGAGGCCATTGTCATCACTGACATCGCGATAATGACCGCGAACATCATAATGAAGACATGGTCGATCATGCCCACGGCCGTGATAATCGAATCCAGCGAGAACACGGCATCGAGCACCATGATCTGCAAGATTACGAGGTACATGGCCGAGCCTGCGGCCTTAGAGACCGAGAGCTCTTCGTCAAAGCCTTCGAGTTTGGAATGCAACTCATGGGTGGCCTTATACAAAAGGAAGATACCACCGATCATGAGGATGATATCGCGTCCCGTGACCCCTTTCGAGCCGATATAGAAGAGCGGCTCGATCATGTTCACGATCAGCGAGATACCTGCAAGTAAGAGCAGACGAATCGCCAACGCACCGGCAAGACCGATATAACGGGCCTTGTCACGCTGCTTCTCCGGTAACTTGGCCGTTAAAATCGCGATAAAGACCAAGTTATCGATGCCTAAGACAATCTCAATGAGCACCAAGGTCAAAAGGCCGAGCCAGGCAGTGGGATCTGACACCCATGCCATATCGAACATTACCTGATGCACCGCCGTGGGATCCATACGTCTTACCTTACACTGTGCTTAGCACCAAGCGGCTGCGCCCACCACAGCTCCCGCCTCACCATAAGGTGAAGCGCTAGAACCTAAGTTACGCTCTCCCCTCAGCACCATCGCAAAAAAAAAATATGTCCAAACCAAAAACAAAAGCCAAGCCGTACGCCAAGACCTACGGCCCCCAGCCGTACGCCGAAACGCACGGCCCTAACCGCACACCGAAACGTACGGCCCTAGCCACACGCCGAAACGCACGGCCCTAACCGCACACCGAAACGTACGGCCCCAGCCGCACGCCGAAACGCACGGCCCTAACCGCACACCGAAACGTACGGCCCTAGCCGCACGCCTGAGCACGGCCTCCAAAAGCAATTAACGGCGCCTACTTCTTGCCCCTGCGGCTGCTGCGACCACGTGCGCCACGGTTTGAGGACGAACCATTGCGGCCCCCCTCACGACCGCCCTCGCGGCCTCCTTCGCCCTTACTTGAGTACGAAAGCTTAAAGCCGCTCTTACGACCATAGGACTTACCTACTGGCGTGACCTTTTCGTCGTTGCTGCCGCCACGCCCACGCTTATTAGCGCGCATCTCAGCGCGATCGTTCGAAGAGCGCTCTGGACGACCTTTAATGCGGCGCTTCTTATTTAAGCTAGCACTGACGCGAAGTGGTGTGGTGGCATACTCTTCAGGCTTTAAGGCTGGGAGCTGAGCCTTGGAGCGCAGTCTGTTGACCTCAGCAAGCGTCAGCTCACGGAACTGACCGGCGCTCATCTTAGGATCGAGATCAAAGCCGGCGTAAGAAATACGAATCAGGCGGCTCACCTGCAAGCCCACGGCCTCCCACAGGCGACGAACCTCACGATTACGGCCCTCGCGCAGCGAGACATGGAACCAGTGGTTGCGGTTATCACCACCACGATACTCAATCGAGTCAAACTTGCCGATGCCATCATCGAGCATCACGCCGGTACGCAGCTGCTCCAGCTGCTCTTCGGTCACGTCACCGTAGACGCGCACGGCGTAGACACGCTCAATGCCAAAACGTGGGTGCATTAAGGCATGGGCTAAATCACCGTCAGTGGTGAATAAGAGCAGGCCCGAGGTATTGAGGTCAAGACGGCCCACATTGATCCACTTGCCGATCTCAAGGCGTGGTAAGTGGTCAAAGACAGTTGGACGATTGCATGGGTCGGACAGCGACGAAATCTCGCCCTCAGGCTTGTAGTACATGAGGCAGCGATTCTCGAGGCGGCGGCTTTGCGGCGAGTAGACAGTACGGCCGTCGATCTTGACCGTAATCTGATCATCGTCCGTGCGGAAGCCTAGGTTGACCACGCGGCCATTAACCTCAACGCGCCCTGCTTCAATCAAGGTCTCTAAGGAACGACGGGAACCGACACCGGCGTTGGCAAGTAATTTGTGCAGCTTAACGCCACTGACGTGCGGCTCGGCGGCCGTACCGTTGATGGCAGCTTCGACCTTAGCACGCTCATTGCGCTTAGCGGCGTCAGCACGTGCCTTGGTCTTTTGCTCAGCGAGGGCACGCTCTACGGTGTAACCAGGAGGCAAAGCTCCGCCGACGCTCTCACGGCGTGGAGGGCGGGCCTGTGGCTTACGCCCGGGACGGCGCTCCTCACCGCGCCGTGGACGTGATGACGAAGCCTCACGCCAACGGGCACTCTCGCCGCCTTTACGGTTGCGCTCAGGCTTACCACGCCCAGAGTCTGCGCGCTCAGAGCGTGCTTTTAACGTCTTGCTAGGCTTCTCAGCCTTGCCCCAACGTCCCTTACTTGCCTTGTTTTGCATTAACAAGAAATCCTTTTCGGCCAAAAAGTTCCACTTACGCGGCGGCAACCTCACGGTTGTCTCAAAACGCCCCAGGACCATCCTAGGCAGCGCGTAAGCGTGGCGTAACTCAACAGCAAAGACTAGGCTCTGCCCTACGCCCAGAAAACAAAGAAGAAAACAAAAAAACTCAAGCTCGCTTCGAGTTTAGCGCACCCAGCTTAGCTTAAGCTCAGGGCATTTGAACTCACAGAGCAATGAGTTAGATCACGGCGGCATAGTGCCGGAAATTTCCGCATAGATATGGGAACAGTTTTGCAAGTTCTCATTATGCCATAGCCCCTTTGTCAAAATGTGCGCCAACAAAAAAATATCAGGTACAATAACCACAGCACTAAGGGCAAGGACAAAAAGGAGCAATGGTTAGATCATGTCAGCTCAAGACAAGACTGACCGGTCTCATGCCACGGATGGCTGGGGATAAGGGATTCTCATGGATAACGACGAGATCAAGACAGTAACTGTTTCGCTCTTAGGCGAAAGCTTTACTCTGCGCTGTCACAAGAGTCAGGCTGATTCGCTGCAGCGTGCTGTAGGCAAGATCCAAGAGATCACCTCCAAGATTTTACGTGACAACCCAAGCCTGACCCCACAGCAAGCGGCCATCATTGCCGCGATTGAAAGTCAAAGCCAGCTCCAGCGCTATTTAGACACCTCAACGCCGTTCCAAGAGCAGGCCCTGCAGCTGATTCACCGCATCAAGCGCAACCTCAACAGCCTCGACTACTAAGCTCAACAACTAAGATCAACAACAGCGCCGCAGCCAACTAAGGACGGCTCTGCTCTCAGTTAGCACTCACGCTATAATGGCCCCCACTAAAAGTGAGGGTAAAGTTATGGAGCAGCCAGTCAAAGAGTACAAAATCCGGCGCGCGGCGCAGCGCCAAGCCATTTTGCAACAGCGTAAGGCCCTGACCCAAGAAGAAGTGCAAGCGCTCTCGCAGCTGGTGTTAGACCGCGTCTTAAACCATCCCTATTTGCAGCAGCCCCGTCTGATTGCCTCGTACCTAAGCTGCTCGGGCGAGCTTGACACTATCACCCTCAACACCAGGCTCCAAGCCCACGAGCACCAACTGTGCTTACCGGTGATCTCGCCTACTGAGCGCGGCATCATGGACTTTCACCGCTACCACAGCTTAGCTGAGCTCAGACCCAACAAATTCAACATCCCCGAGCCTCTCCCCAGCCAAGAAAGCCTAGTACCCCCACATGAGCTTGAGCTAGTGGTGGTGCCCTTAGTGGGCTTTACCGGCAAGGGCGCGCGCCTTGGTATGGGCGGGGGCTATTACGATCGCATCTTAAAGCAGATCAGCCCGAACTGCCTGAAGCTCGGACTTGCCTACGACTTTCAGCGCAATGATGAGATTGAGAGCAAGGACTGGGATGTGCCCTTAGATGAGATCATCACCCCGACCCAGCACTACCACTTCACCGAGAAAAGCAAACATTAAGCCCCATAAACGACAAAAGGAGCCAATGGCTCCTCATGTGACCTAAGCACAGCGGCACTGACGTGCCGCTTGCTGCTATGTCGAGTGGAACTGAGTTACTCAGCCGACTCAGTGTCAGCTGCACCTTCCTCAGCGGCAGCGTCCTCAGCTACAGCCGAATCCTCAGCTGCAACCTCATCAGCACTTGCTTCATCAGCTGCGGCATCAGCACTAGCCTCGTCGGCAGCGGCGTCCTCAGCAGCTACAGCCTCGTCAGCAGCAGCCTCATCAGCAGTCTCATCGCTGCCCTCAGCAGCGGTTGCGCTCTCATCAGCGGCAACAACTTCATCAGTAGCAGCTTCATCAGTTACAGCTGGAACATCAGTGGATTCTAAAGCAGGAACATCCGAAGCAGCCTCAGTCGAGGTGCTCTCTAAGGCTGGAACCTCCGAGGTGGTGTTTAATACCGGAACGTCACTGTCTAAGCTTGGAACATCCTCAGGAGCTGGTTGCGATACGCTTTGCTCCTCAGCGGCACCAATGTTAGTAAAGCCACTGGTCTCATTTGGGGTCTGCTTTTGTAAGTAGCCGATAAAGAGGCACAGACCAAAGAAGACTAAGGCTAAGGTCCAAGTGGAGCGCGTTAAGAAGTTACCAGAGCCAACCGCACCGAAGACGGTAGCCGAAGCGCCCGCACCAAAGGAGGCGCCCATACCAGC
Source organism: uncultured Anaerobiospirillum sp. (assembly GCA_944390115.1). Classification (GTDB taxonomy): domain Bacteria; phylum Pseudomonadota; class Gammaproteobacteria; order Enterobacterales; family Succinivibrionaceae; genus Anaerobiospirillum. Next base: position 13,146 of record CALXOW010000024.1, on the reverse strand, counting down.
ACCCTTACCTTGTTGCACTAGGATCAAAGCTACGATAGCAATAGAAACTAACAGCAGTAAAACAATGACAATCTCGTACATAGCGAAAACCAAAACCCAAGACGGACAATTTTAGCTGTGCAATGATACCCACCCCCGGCCCAATAAGCAAGCCCTGTGCGCTGCGTCACGGAATTAATTCGGAGATCAGGCCCAAAAGACAAAGCCCCAACAGAGGCTCTGTCAGGGCTCAGAAGGCTCGCCCCTCCGGGGCGAAAAAGCACAATTACGCGGTTTTAGCTATTGAAGCTCAGCACCTAAGCGGTGGGCAGGCCGCTACAGCAAGCAGGCCGCTCAGTCCGCTGCTGCACGTCACTGCAGCGTGCCGACCATTGCAGTCACTACTGACGCAGCTTCAGCCTAGCGCGCAAACACCCGGCTCCTTACTTGAGCTTACTGGAAGCTTTGTGTTTAGGCTTCTTCAGCTTGCTGGCGAATGCAGTCGGCCAGACGTGCGGCATACTGACGGACCACACTGCGCTCTTGGCCTTCTACCATTACGCGGATTAATGGCTCGGTACCGCTCTTGCGGATTAAGACACGGCCGGTCTCACCTAACTCAGCTTCGACCGCACGGATCTCTTGCTTAACCTTTTCATCGCTCAAAGCATCGAAACCGGCGTTGACGCGGACATTGACCAGCTCTTGTGGGAACATCTCCAGATCGGACACGAGCTCAGTTAAATTCTTGCCCTGGCGCAAGGAAGCCTTTAATACCTGCAGCGCCGAGATAATGCCATCACCGGTGGAGGTGTAATCAAGGCAAATGACGTGGCCACTGTTCTCGCCGCCTAAACGCCAATTGCGCTTTAACAGCTCTTCCATCACATAGCGATCGCCCACCGCCGAGCGGCAGAACTCAATACCCTTGCGCTTTAAGGCCAGCTCAAAGCCTAAGTTGGACATCAGGGTACCGACCACGCCACCGCCTAAACGGCCGCGCTCCATGCGATCGCAGGCAATGATATAGAGCACGGCATCACCGTCCAGAATATGGCCATGGCGATCGACCATCATGACGCGATCACCGTCGCCATCAAAGGCGATACCCAAGTCGGCCTTAGAGGCGAGCACACGCTCAACCAAGGCCTCAGGATGGGTCGAACCGACGCCATCGTTGATGTTAATGCCATTAGGAGCCGTACCGATGCAGGTAACGTTAGCGCCGAGCTCACGGAATACGAGCGGAGCCACGTGGTAAGTTGCGCCATGAGCGCAATCGAGCACCACAGAAAGGCCTTCCAGACTCATATGGGTATCGAAGGTCGACTTGCAGAACTCGACGTAGCGACCAGGGGCATCGTTTTGACGGAAAGCACGGCCAAAGAGTGATGGCTCGACACAGGAGATCTCATGCTCAAGGGCCTCTTCGATCGCTAACTCAACCTCATCAGGCAGCTTAGTACCCTCGCGCGAAAAGAACTTGATGCCGTTATCGTAGTAAGGATTGTGCGAGGCCGAGATCACCACGCCTAAATCAGCGCGGAAGGCCTTGGTGAGGTAAGACACAGCTGGGGTTGGCATTGGGCCTAACAGCACGGTGGAGACACCAGCAGCGCTAAAGCCTGCCTCTAAGGCCGCCTCTAACATATAGCCCGACAGGCGGGTATCCTTGCCGATGATGACGCGGCCTTGGTCATGCTTTAACAGCACCTTACCAGCGGCCATACCCAGACGCATCGCGAAATCAGGAGAGATTGGAAACTGACCGACGCGACCACGGACACCATCAGTACCAAAATACTTGCGCTTAATCGAAGCTTGCATACCACACCTTACTAACACAGACAGCACATAAAGCACGCTGCACGAAAACCTGCCAGAATTTTACACCACAAAGCCCAGGCAAAACCCAGCGCCCAAAAACGACAAAGCCCGATCGGCACAGCGATCAGGCTCCGTCCAGCAAAACAGAAAAGAAAAACAAAATAAAAGGAGTGGCCCCACCGACCTAAGCGCAGCTCATAGCTAAAGGAGAGCTGCCTGCAAGCGCCGATCTTAGCTGTTCAGCAATAGGCCGCCCTCGATAAAACGCGACTCGCGTAAGTGCAGCTCGAGCGGTACGCCCTCCAGTGCAAGGCTAATCCTTAGCTTTGAGACCCTTCTTCTTAGCCAAGCGACGAATCGTCTTGCCGATCGCGCGCGTGAGCTTGAATGGACGGGCACTGCGGTTTAAGGCGTGCCAAGTATCAAGACCTAAGGCCAGGTCATATACGCACTTAGTACGAATCAGGCGTACGCCCTGCTGCTCTAAGAACAAGGCCACCGTAGTAACGATCGCTGGTTCTTGGCTCAAATTGCGGTTGGCACCTTCGATGGTATCAGCATCATTATTGGAAACCACCGCCCGTGGCAGCTCGCAGCTCAACGGTAAGCCGAAGCTTGTGAGCGACTTAAAGCGGCCCATCATCTTAAGGCGATATTCCATCGAGGTGTTAACGCTGATCATGGGATCTAAGATCAAGCGCCGACGTTCAATCTTGGCATTGAGGCAGGCATCGATACGCTCGTAAAAGAACTCAGACACCGTACCGCACGGATCGGTGCCATCGTTTTCGGCAAACTGCACGTTTTGGTCGTAAAGCAGGCAAATAGCGCAATCAAGCGAGGCAGCCATCTCCAAGGCACCTGGTGCCCGCAGCGCCAGTGGATCGACCACGATCTTAGCTCCAGCCTCCACTGCCGCCTTCATCACGGCAGGCGAGGAGGTATAGACCGCCGGAATCGGCAGCTCGGGATCAGAGCCCAGCGCCGCGATTGCGTCGCACACGATGTTGCTTGCGACTTCATCGGACACCGGATTAGGGGCAAACTTACCCACACTGAACTCAATAAAGGTCGCGCCACTTTCAGCAAAGTCGCTCGCGCGCGCCACGATCTCATCTGCGCTCAAGTGCACAGTCGGATCTAAATCCAAGGTGCCCATAATCTCAGTATGGGACAGATCAAGATAGGGATCTCTGAAATGAAGCTCCACCGCGCACTCCTTAGCACTGGGTAATAACCCTAGGCTCATGACATCGAAATCACAACGGGATCCACCACAGGATCACCACAAGGTTCCGTAAGTCACAACGGAACATTGAGCTGAGCCCATTGGTTTAGCTCATTATAGCGGTGCTACCTTGAGGCAAGCTTAGTGCCCCCAAAAACAACGCACACGCACCTAACCCGATCTTACGCGCACCGCCTCAAGCTATCTGGGACAAACTTCAAACTTTGACCACCCGCCCGCACAAACCCAAGCGCACCAAAGCGCCCTTATCCCACCCAACCCCAAAGAAAGAAAACAAGCACGCACCATCTTTCTGGGGGCGGCCCCAACAGCTCTCTCCCATCTGCTCGCAGCACTGGATTTGCTCTGCCCGGCGTATGCAAACAGCACTCAAACTATCGAGCAAGTCCGCGCACGACTCAATCCGCCAGAAGCGTAGGCCCGACCACAGGCTTCAAGCAGTTACATTACACTAATAAACATCCTTATCTAAATGGGTGCAAAAAAAAAAAAGCTTATTTTAACAATAGCTACATCACTATAACTGACAGTGCAGCTGTGTCTCTGACCGAATTTGCTCAAATCAGCGCTGCAGTATCAGGCTGAAATGATCCCGCATTAAAGCCCATAGCGCAGCAACGGTCACCAGTGAGAAGACACCAGAACTTGGGATACGTAAGTGCGCTCGGACCAAGCAGGCAAAGCTGCAAAAAGCGCAAACGATGATCAGGAGTTCGAGATGAAGTTACGTCGACTGACCTTAGCACTTGCTGCCGCACTAGCAGCTAGCGCCTTAAGCACTGCCATATGCGCAGCTCCAGCCCTACCAGATGGCATGGGTGGTTACTACAGCGACGATGGTCACTACTCTTCCGATGGCATGGGTGGCTACTACACTCCAGATGGCGATCGCATGATGTCCGACGGCGGTGGTGGTTATTACACCAAAGACGGCCACGTCAATGCCAACGATGCCAACTACTACTAATTTAGCACTGTAGCAGTCTGCACCTTAATCAATAGCACAGCATCTTTCTAGCGCCATAGCATAAATCAAACTAAAGTGCTGTGGCGTTTAAAGCATAGAACTCACAAAGCAATAACAAACCAAAACCACTGCAATTATGATTTTCAAATTAAAGCACCTACTCCTTTTGTGCCTTGCATGCACTACTGTTGCATACGCTGATTATGATCCTACAACCGGTACCTACCAAGCCTGCGTCGCATATCAGCGTGCTGACTATAGTTGGTCAAAAAAGTACAAAGTTCGTGGTTTTATAATTGAAGGACAAAAACTAAATCAAATTGCCCAACAATATGGTCATTCAAGCAATTATGAATATTCAAAGAACTACTATGTAATCCCTTGGGACGAAGGTGGCTATTCAGCCTTAGAACTTGGATTCTCAGATGAACCTCCAATGTTTGAAGAAACAACTAAAGATCAAGGTGGCAGAACCTGGAAAATAAAAGACGATTGGGATTTTTGCTATTAAGCTAAAAAAAAAATACAGCATAGATGGCAAAACTTAATTCTATAAATTATTTCCTTTATAAAAAAAAAAATGAACATCCTATCTAGATCATTACATTATTGCGCAAGTTTTGATTACCATGGCCGTTCATCTCGGTGTGAGCTATTTTTGTTTTCATGGTTTATTCTTGCAATTTGGATTATTGCAACAATTTTTTGGAGCTTATTAATAACCAACATAGACCAAAACTTCACTTTTGAAACTGGAGTTACTACAGAATTACCGGAAATTGCTGAGTTTGAATGTGATAGAGTCATTCAATCTCAATTTTCACAATCATTTAAATGTGAAATTCCATTGTCAGATTTCGAGTCAAATGGTAGAGCATATCCACGTACTTGGAGATTTGATAATCAACTCTTTACTAATATAGCGCTCGTGGTTTTTCTGGCATGCATCATAGCTGTAACGACACTACTCTGCCTTTACAGCCTGATTCTTATTTGTATTCGCCGTCTACATGATTGCAATAGTTCTGGCTTGTGGCTGGTAACATTAATTCCACTGCCATTTATATTTCCTATCTTCTTGCTAATCTTATGGCTCATTCCACCAAGTTCAAATAATTATCAAAATAAATTACGAGTCACTAAACAAAATAACCAGCCAGAAGAATAAAACTAGTGATAACTCAACACATGATACTGGCATCTTATTATTAATTGACCTTCTCTTTGTTATGTCTATAATATTTATGTATGCAATAACAAATTGGCTTTGCATGTACAACATCATAAAAATTTAACAAAAAGACAATTGTTTATGAAATATATTGATCACATCGTCATCTTTCTTGTCAAATTTACTATCAATATCACTTTAAAACCAATTTTATTGTTAATGTCATTAATTGTAATTTCAACCAATAATGCTAATGCTGAACCAATTTTTCCAGTTTTTTCAGATTACTGTTATTATTATCTAAAAAAAGCAACTAACCATATCGGTTGCTTTTTTGACAATGGAAAAAGCTGTTATTATTTAGCCAACCAATACAATGGTGATATAGATAATATAGATGATACATTATATTATTTTGGAAGAGCTTGTGATCTAGCAGTTGGAGAAGGATGTCACGAATTAGCTGATATTTATTATTCAGGAGACGGATCGGTTGTCAAAAATTTAAATAAAGCATCAGATTTATACAAAAAAGCTTGCGAATTAGATATAGGAATAAGTTGCGGCATTTTGGGTGAAATATATAAAAATAGCGATAATATACAACTTGCTATTAAATTTCATGAAAAGGCTTGCGATCTTAATGTAGGATCTAGCTGCCGTAATTTAGCGGTCATGAACGAAAATGGCTCTCATATTACCAAGGATATATATCAAGCTATCGATTTTTATAAAAAAGGATGCGAGCTCAACAACAGTTTAAGCTGTTTGCTGTTAGCTAATATATATTCACAAGGTATTGTAATTGATAAAAATTTAGAACTAGCATTTAATCTACTAGACGCATCTCATGAAGATAGATATAGATATTCACTTTATTTAAATAGAGTAGGATGTTCAAATTTGAAGTCTATTCGCCATAATACAAATGTCTACGATACTGATCGTGACCTAAATAGAGTTATTGAAGCACGTTACACAACATGCAGTTTTGGCGATCCTTATAATTGCCTTGGTTTAGATATCTTGTATTATAAAGGTATAGGCGTCAATAAAGATATACAAAAAACTATTCAAATTAGAAAGAAATTATGTGATATAAATTATGCGTCAGCTTGTACTGGTTTAGCAACAATATATCTAGATAAGAGTAGTAAAGATACTTATAACTTGAAAGAAGGATTGCACTTTGGTACTAAGGCATGCGATCTAAATGATAGTTACGGCTGCTATATATTAGCTCGTAAACTTGAATTTAGTGGCCTTGAATTAATGTATACATTCAATATTGACATTGATCGAGATAAATTAAAGCAAATGTCAACATCACTTTATTCTAAGGCCTGTTCGATCGATGGCACAGCATGCGATCGTTTATCTTATGACGACTTTAATAATGCAATTCAACTCAGTCAAGCTGCATGCGATTTGGGGCAAGTTAACGGATGCCTATCTTTAGCAAGAATATTAGAAGACCACGATTTAGAACGTGCAATCTCATCTTATCAGAAAGCATGTGACCTTGGATCGTCGAGAGGTTGTGCGTCATTAGCTGGTATATATAAAGGTATTTTTTTCCATGATAGCAAAGAATCTTATATAGATTTAAACAAAGCAGTTCAATTTAATCAAAGAGCCTGCAACCTCGGTGATAACACATCGTGCTATAGTTTGTCAGTCTTATATGAATATAATGACGACATTGGTATAGATTTATCTACATCATTTTATTATCTTCAGAAAAGCTGCGAATTAGATAATAAATAGATTTTATATCTCAGATATCTTCATAGCAAAGAGCTTGAAGGTCAAATTATTTTTCGTGCAATAAAACATTAGATGCATACTATAAATCTTGGTCGTTTTCGCTTTAAATACTAATTAAGGAATGCTTCTATGTTCAAGCTTCTAACACGTACAGCTATCCTGATAAGCGCCATCTTGAGTTTGACTATCATGACCGGCTGTACTGCCTCAGTACCACTGCAACCTACTGAAGTTACCAACCATACTCAGCAGTTTGCACCTCCATCTGAAGGAAAGGCAGGCATCTACGTTTTTAGGGACGATGAGCTGGTAGGCTCTGCTCTGTACAAGGATATTTACGTTGATGGCGTGTGCCTAGGCGAAACCGCCCCAGGCGTCTTCTTCTACACCGAAGTCGATGGCAACCAAAATCACGTTATAGCCACTGAGTCGGAGTTATCGCCAAACCAAACCAAGGTCTATACCGAAGCTGGTAAGCACTACTTCTTTGAGCAATACATCAAATGGGGTGTATTTGTCGGTGGTGCTGATGTTAAACAAGTTGATGAACAAGTGGGTAAGGCGCAAGTCAGTATCTGTCAACAGGCCATTCCTGGCACCTGCTCCAACCAGTAGCGCTTTATTATCGTTCTCCTACGACCATATTTAGTACGGAGTTAATTCATGTCAAAACATTTCACTCACACTTTGTTCTTGGCAGGTGCAGCCTTAAGTTTAGCGCTCTTAACAGGTTGTGCCGCCCAAGTACCGGTGCAAGCTCCAAGTGCTAGCACCCAAGCTAAGTCATTTGAGGATCCTGCTCCTGGTAAAGCCGGTGTTTACATTTATCGTGAAGATAATCTCATCTTGGGCGCAGGCCTCTATAAAGATCTCTACGTCGATGGCGTGTGCTTAGGTGAGACCGCCCCAGGTGTCTTCTTTTACACCGAAGTCGAAGGCGATAAGGAACACACCTTTGCTACCGAATCTGAGTTTGGTACCAACGAGCTCAAAATCTTCACTGAGGCAGGTAAGAACTACTTCTTCGAGCAGTTTGTGACATGGGGCGTATTTGTCTATGGCGCTGATATCCGCCAAGTCACCGAAGCTGATGGCAAGCAAATGATTCAGTCCTATCAGCAGGCTATCCCAGGCACCTGCTCTAACCAGTAATAGCACTTCGCTGCTAAGGGGCTGTTTCAATTCCAAAAGCCGGATTTATCCTGCTTTTTTGCCCTATTTTATGGCGTGACGCAGCGTGAACTTGGTGCCGCATACAGTTTTGACTAAAATGGATGTAACATGCGTCAACTGCGATGTTTAAGCTGATTGTAGCTATGGCATGACTGCTGCATTGAAGCTGCGCCCAAAGTTTTAACCAAGGATTTGTTTTTCTTTCATTAACCGTAAGGAGATAGCACCGCTTAGCTTGTCCTAAGCTGTGCTTTGATGCTCATGAAGAAGTCTTTACTCACCGCTTTATGCGCTGGCGCTTTCATGCTCAGCGTAACTTCCTGCGCTACCTTCACCACCACCGAGATGATGAGTTTCAGTGGCACGATCCCAGCCGGTGTCTCCACCGCTGAGGTCAAGCAGGTCATTAAGGATGCCGGTGCTAAGCGCGATTGGATTATCAAAGACTTAGGCAATCGCACTTATGAGGCTACCTACGTCGCACGCGGCCACTCCATCAAGGTCAAGCTGACCTACGATAAGGACAGCTACGACATCACCTATCTCAACTCCACCGGTATGGAGTACAACGCAGCTGAGGGCACGATCCACCGCAACTACAACCGCTGGGTCAACAACCTCAAGCACGACATCGACTTAGGCCTGCTGCAAGCTGAAGCCCGCTAATTAAGCGAGCCTCCTTGCCACTAACCCAAGAACCAAGACCATTACACTTGAGCTCAGCTTCAGATGATTGCGCTCAGCTTTGAAGATGGGTTTTCATTCCCGATCGGGCTGGCATCGCAGCAAACCTGATCGTGGTTCGAGCTGCCAGCGCTCAAGTTGCGCTTACCAAGCCCGAGTTGAAAGCCAATGTTTCGCTCTTGCTCCCTTGAGCGTGGAGCGCGCTTGGCAGCTTGGTTCTGGTTAGTGAGACAATTACGCCCGCACCACCGGGTTACGTGCCCAGTGGTGCTGGCTTTATTCATTTTTGGCCTATGTAGTTACTTCCATGTTTGGTTACGACAAAGACTCCGCCAGTGCCTTGGATGCCATTTCCTGGGCGCAAACCATCTGCTTTGCCCCGATGCTCTTTAAGACCGCTGTGCTGTTAAAGCGCTTAGGCGTGCTCGCTGCGCTCAAAGAGGAACGGGCCCAGGGCCTGACCAAAGACGAGCTGGCTTCTCAGCTTGGGCTCTCCTCCTATGCCTTAGGCGTGCTCCTTGATATGGGCCTATCCGGGCGGATCGTGATTGAGGATGCAGAGGGACGCTTTCGTCTAACCAAGACCGGCCAATTCTTGCTTGATGACCGCATGTGCGCCATCAACCTCGATTTCACCGAAGATGTCTGCTACCAAGCCTTAGAACACCTTGAGGCTTCGTTAAAGCTGGGACGTGCCGAGGGCTTAAAGGTCTTTGGCTACGATGACGGCATCCTCTACCCGCATTTATCGTCGTTACCGGAGCCAGCCCGCACCAGCTGGTTTACCTACGACCACTTCTACTCTGATGCTGCTTTTGCTCCGGCTTTAAAGCAGATTGCCGCGCTTAACCCTACTCAGATTTTCGATGTCGGCGGCAACACCGGTCGCTTTGCTACGGTGTGTGTTAATACCCTGCCTTCAGTCTCGGTCACGATTCTCGATCTGCCCGAGCAGATTGCTCTAGCCCAGGATAAGCTTGCGGGGCTGCCTAATGCCGACCGTATTGCCTTTGCCCCAGTTAATGTCTTGGAGGATAAGCCTTTCCCTACAGGCGCGGACGTCTGGTGGATGAGCCAATTCCTCGATTGCTTTGCCCCTGAAGAAATTGTGGCGATTCTGCGCCGGGTACACGCCGCGCTGCCAGATAACGGCACCGTGTACATCTTAGAGCTCTTCCCTGATGCGCAGCGCTTTGAGGCAGCGGCTCTGGCTTTGAACGCCACCTCGCTCTACTTCAGCGCCATCGCTAATGGCAATAGCCGTTTCTATCGCGCTACCGACTTTATCGGCTTCATCGAGCAAGCTGGCTTTAAGCTCAGCGCCCGCACCGATGATATTGGCTTAGGCCACACCCTACTTCTTCTCAAAAAGGCCTAGGTCATGAGCAATACCTTTTCTTTAGACTTGGTGGCCACGACCGCCCAAACCTTGGGTTTTGCAGATGAGGCAACCCGTTCGGCGTTTTTGACTACGGGGCAGGTTGATGCCAGCTGGGCCGCCCCGAAGAGCACGCGTATCCCCATGATGATGGCGCGCCGTTTAACGGTGGGCGAGCGCATGGCCCTAGATTGTGCCTTAAGCTTGCTCAGTGATAAGACCCAAGCCTTGGTCTACGCCAGCCACCACTCGGAGCTCGAGCGCAATCACCGCATCTTAAGTGCACTCGCTGAACAGCGCGATGTTTCGCCCACCGACTTCACCTTGTCAGTCAATAACAGCGCACCGGGCAATCTCACTATCATGACCAAGCGCCCGCTCACGGTCAGCGCGATTTCCGCCTCGCACGCCTCCTTTGGCGCGGCCTTAACCGAAGCCTACCTGATGCTGCAAGATCAGTATGAGGAAGTGCTGGTGGTCGATTGCGATGGCGCGGTTCCTGAGTTCTATCACCAGCATCTTACGGCAGGTGAGTTCACCCTGCCTTTTGCTTCTGCTTGGCTGTTACGCCGAGGGTCGAGCCTTGAGGTCAGCTGCACTGCCACGAATGACAGTGCGGGTATGGTGGAGCTTCCGGCTTCACTGGCTGCTTGGCGTATCTTGAGCCAAGGTGCTGGTGCGTGTGAGCTCACGCTACCAGGCCAGCATTTACAGCTGCGTCTTAATGGCGCTGTCACCTGGGCCTGATTATGTACCTGCTCTATCGCGCCCTGCTCACCCCGCTGTGCTTCATCATCTTTAATGGTGGGGCCTTGGTGCTCTCGCTTATCTGGTTTCACCTATTAAACTTGGTGGTGCACAATCCTCAGCGCAGACAGTACTACGCCCGCCTCAGTGTCAGCCTCTCCTTTCGCTTCTTTATCAAGATGCTGTGCGTGCTGCGCCTGATCAAGGTGCGCTTTGAGCACTTCGAGCGCCTATCATCCGAAGGTTCGCGCCCCGGTGTCATCTTGGTAGCCAATCACCCGAGCTTGATTGATTACGTGCTGATTGCCTCACGCCTGGAGCACATCAATTGCGTGGTCAAAGAAGCCTTGCGCCACAATTTCTTCTTAAAGGGCATCGTTAAGGCCACCGGCTATCTGGCCAATGACGATCCTGAAGCCTTTTTACAGCTGGGCAGCGCGTGCTTAGCCCAAGGCGAGGACTTGCTCATCTTTCCTGAGGGCACCAGAACCTCGCGCTCACGCGAGTTTCGCTTGCGCCGAGGTGCGGCAGCCTTAGCCGTACACTCAGGACGGCCCCTGCAAGTCATCACCATTACCTTAAGCACCGAGTTTTTGTCCAAGGAAAAACGCTGGTACCATGTACCACGCACCTGCCCCGAATATGTGCTCAGCGTAGGTGAGAAGTTAAGTCCGGACGAGCTCCCAGAACCAAGCTTAAGTGATGTGCCTACTGCCAGCCCTGCCGAGGAATTGCCTGAAGTTCATGCCGCAGGATTACCGGTGACGCCTGAAGGCTGTGCTCTGAACGGTGCCCAGGGCGCTGAGTGTGGCTCTGAGGACACGGCTGAGCCTGAGGCTTTATCGCTGCGCACTCGGCGCCTCAATCGCCGTTTAACCGAAATTCTGAAACACGCAAGTAACGGAAGTTTTAAATATGGAACTTGAGAACCAGCTCAAGCAGCTGATCATTGATACCTTAAACCTCGAGGGTATGACCCCAGACGATATCCCAACTGAGGCCGCCTTGTTTAGCCCAGATGGAGTGGGCCTTGACTCGATCGATGCCTTAGAGCTGGGGCTTGCGGTCAAGAACACCTTTGGGGTCACACTGTCGGCCGAGAATGAAGAAATGCGCGCCCATTTTTACTCGGTTCAGACCTTAGCTGACTTTATCCGCTCAATGCAGTAATTACAGCGCTCCAAGCGCTCCCTTTAAGCCCTCTTTTCCCCAGCGCTAAGAGTGAAGTCCGAGGTTTTTATGGAAAAAGATGAGATTTTTGCTGAAATCAAGGCCATGCTGGTCAAGCAATTCGAGCTTGAGCCTGAGCAAATTACCCTTGAGGCCAACCTCTTCACCGACCTTGATTTAGACAGCATCGACGCCATTGATATGGTGGTCTATCTGCAAAAGAAGACGGGCAAGAAGTTCTCGCCCGAGCAGTTCAAGACGGTACGTACCATCAACGACGTAGTCGAAGTGGTCTATCAGATTACCCACGCCTAGCCGTGTCCGTCGCGTTCAAGGTTCTCACCGCTCTCGTCACCGCCCTGTGGCCGCTCATTATCTTTGCAGCGGTCATGGCCGACGTGTGGCGTTACGTGCTGCCCGTACTCGCCGGGGTGATGGGGCTTAAGCTCATCACCACCCTCAAGGCACGCGCAGCGGGCCCCTTAGTGCGGGTGGGCTTGGTGCTGGCGACCTTAGCGCTCGGCTTGTGCTTGCTCTCGCTGGCCTTTAGCGCGATCGGCTTTATGTTCTACTACCCGGTAGCGGTTAACCTCATTATGCTTGCGGTCTTTGCAAGCTCGCTACGTGGGGAGCAGAGCATTGTCGAGCGGCTAGCGCGCCTGCAAGATCCTGAGCTTAGCCCGCGCGGCGTGCGCTACACCCGCAACGTGACCAAGGCCTGGTGTGTCTTCTTTGTGCTCAATGGCGCGATCGCCGCAGTGACTGCCATCATCGGTGACCTCAAGCTCTGGACCTGGTGGAATGGCCTCTTGTCCTATGGCGCAATGGGCCTCATGTTTGGCGGTGAGTATCTGCTGCGCTGCCGCCTTAAAGCCCAAGAGCGCGCTCAGCTGTCCGCCACCAGTTCACCGCTGCCTGCTGCCCACACGCTGCCTGATGCCAACGCGCAGACTGTTGCTCGCTCCACTCTGCCTGGTACCAGCGCGCATTCTCGCGCTCAGCTGTCCGCCACCAGTTCACCGCTGCCTGATGCC
>CALXOW010000023.1 GCA_944390115.1 uncultured Anaerobiospirillum sp. | reverse complement strand
GGTCGTTAAAAGCAAGGAACTCCTGTCACAAGTATTGTACGGCATTAGCGACGCTAATTAAGATGAGACAAACCTGGAGGGGCCCGCCTGAGAAAATGGCGTTCGTGCTATACTGAATGCCTTTAGTGTCAGGCTAATTGTCCGTAAGGACAGACTGATAACAGGTTTTTTCACTTAATGTGCTGGAGCCCCACGGACCTTGGCTCTGGTGTGGGGAATAGCTGTGGATAGCGGTCTCGATCTGCGTTTAATCTATTTTATCGGGGGCCTGGTTGCCGTCCTCGTCTTGCTCTTAGTGTCCTTTGTGCTCAATGCCCGTCGAGCCTCCCGCCTTGAGAACACCTTAGATGAGCTCCAAGCCCAGCTCACGCGCGCCAATGCCCAATTAGACGATACCGCCAAGTCCTTAGACGATCTCTACGGCCGCCGTAAGCGCGGTGAACTCAACTTGCCTCAAGGTGAGGAAGAGACGCTCGCCACCGAAATCAAAAAGGCCGACGGCACCACCACGACCTTAGGGGACGCGATCTCCGAGCTTTACTACAAAGTAGGCGAGAGCTCAGAAGAGCAAGAAAAGGCTTACGCCAGCATCATTGCCGAGCAGCAAAACCTGCAAGAGTCGCTGACCCAAATCAAAGAGATGTTAGGTAACGGCGCCGCCCCGCAGAAAAAGCACAGCGCCGCCCCACAATACCAGAACGACTCTGGGGTCGATTACATCGACGAAGATACGCCGGTCACCTTATCGCACGATGACATCAGCTCGGGGCTCTCTTCGCTCACGCGCTCGCTGGCCGCGCAAAGCGCCCCTGCGCCTGAACCGGTGGCCATGGGCCGTGACCCGATGAATCCGTTGGGTATGGGGGCACCTGAAAGTGCCGCCGCAGCTCGGAGCTTTCCCAGGCCGGACGATGAACAATCCGCTGGGTCAGAGCAATCCGCTAGGGCCGAGCAATCGCCCGAAGCAGCAGGTGCGTCCGGGGCGTCCAGCGCCGCTCAATCAGCGCAAGCGTCAGCCCCAGCGTCCTACGATTCGGACCCAACCGGTGTCGCCGTATCAGCAGTTTCACAATCGGCCACGCTAGAAGCAGACCCGCTCGTAGCGGGCGAGACTGACCTGCTCGAGCCTGATGCGCTTGCGGCCCCAGCGGACCTTGCTGCTCCTGAAGACCTGTCTGATCTGGCTGAGCTCGTCGATTTAGGTGACGATGCCGCCGAGCAAATCGCCGATGCGGTCGCAACAGAGGCCGCCGATGCAGCGGTAGCACAAGCCGTCAACGAGGTCGGCTCTGAGGTGTTATCCGATGAGCTCTCTGATGACGATTTAGTGCCGCTCACGGAAGAGCACAGCGGGCCAATGCACGACTACGAGCTGGGGGTTGAGTTTAGCAATCCGTTTAGCGATGCCGCCTTGGCTTCGAGCTTTGATCAGCCTGAGGCTACGGCTAAGCTGGCCGACGACGCTGACTTTACCAGTGACCTAGATTTAGGTGCGCTCTCGGCCGACGTGCCCGATAGCGGCATCTACATGCCTGATGGCAGCGATCTCGAAGAGTTTACGCGTGAGGCTCAAGCGCAAGCCCCAACTGGCGAAGAGTTTGAGGAAGCCAGCGACGAGCTGCGCTTTGATGCGCTCTCGACCTTAACTGCGCGCTATGCCATGAAGCAAGCCGAGCAGCAATCAGATAAGCAAGCGCAGCCTAAGTCGCAGTCGGGTGCGCAGCCTGCTGCCCCGGCTTTGACCATCGATTTTGGTGCGGGCGCTGATGACTCCGGTGCCGATCTTAAGATCACGGTCTCAGGGCAGCGCGCCCAGCGTAAGCCTGCTCAGAGCCGTGAGGGTACTGCCCCGGTCGTCGATATGATTTATGACCCGGACTACGTGCGCAAACGTCAGGCCGAGAAGCCTTATGGCATCAATGTCGAGACCTTAAATAAAGCCCACGAATATATCGCCGCAGGCATTTCCTTAAGCGAGCTCTCAGCTAAGACCGGCTTGAGTGAAGAAGAGCTGCGTCTGCTCTATGACGTGGCGCCTGACGGCAAGATCAAGGAGTCAGTCGACTTCACCCAAAACGGTGGCTTAGATGTGGAAGGTGCCGCCGGTTTAAGCGACGAGGAATTAAGTGCCCACAGTAAAAAGGCTCAGCTGTCGTTTGCTGAGCCTGAGGTCGTCTCATGGCGGGAAAGCTTAGGTGAGCCGTCAGGGGCGAGCCTTGATGCGGTGCAGGCCCAAGATGCGGCCGGTTCCTTGGCCTTGTCCGAGCACAGCGTAAGTGGTGATCAACCAAAAGCCAGCGCGCCCCGCACCCCTGAGGAAGCCCTGGACCAAGCTGAGCGCTCCACCATTGAGACCATGATGGCCGATCAACCTGATCCGTTTGCTCATGTCACGGCGCCTGAGGCCGCACCTGAGGCTGTGCCGAGTGCGGCCAGTGATGAGAGCGACGAGCTTGATGAGAAGGAAGCCTTGGTGCAAAAGCTGGAGCAAAACAAGGCAGAGCTGCGCAAGCGCAAGGCCCAAGCCTCAGCATCAGCACCAAGTGCGGAATCAAACGCGGACGAAGAAGATGAGCGCAGCGCGCTCGTACGCAAGCTCAAAGCTGGTCGGGCGCAGCGTAACAGTGAAAAGCCGCAACGCACCGAGCCACAAGTTGAGCCAAGCTCGCAGGCTCCTGCCGAGCTTAGCACTCAAACTACTGTGGAGTCTCAGCCTAATGCTGACGACTCTGAGGCCGCGCGCCTTGCCAGCAGCATTATCGCCGGACGTCGCGCTAAGGCGCAGGAACCGAAGCAGCCGTCCACAGGGGACGCAGAGCTTGATGCCCTGAGCGCTGCTTTGATTGCGGAAACGGAGCGCGTGGCCGCCGTGCCTTTAGCGGACAATAAGGCTAATGTCGCCTCTGTGGCGCAAGCCATTGTCTCGGCTTTAAGTGCGGAGGAGAAGGAGCAGCTTAAGAACGACTCTGCCTACCAGCAAGACTTAGCACGCGATATTGCGGCGGCCTTAGCCGAGCAAACGCAAGATGACCAAGTTGACTTGCGCTCGCTGCAAACTGAGGCGGTCGCGACCCCAGCTTACTCCAGTCCAACCCAAGCTATTGCCCAGAATACGACGCCAAGTGGGGCGCCTCGGGCACCGATGATGCCACTGCGTCGTCGCGGCGCGCGGCGTCAGGCGGCGCAAGCGGCCCTGAACCCAGCCCCGATCGGCGGGGTTGAGGCCGTAGGTTCTTACGGCGCTGAGAGCATCGCGCCGGTGCCGGATGTGCCCGAGGGCTTTGGGGCGGTGCCAACGGCGCCAATGCGTCCGCTGGGCGGTCCGGCGGTGCGGCCATCGGCTAACGCGGCAGGGGCACCAGCTATGGCCGCTCCTGGCATGGCTGCTCCCGGCATGGCCGCTCCTGGTATGGCGGCACCAGGCATGGCGGCACCAGGCATGGCCGCTCCGTCAGGAACAGCTATGGGGATGGCCGAGCCTGAATATTACGGCGCGGCCCCAAGTGCGGCGGCCTTGCTCGCGCGTGGTCCGCAGAGCTCAGGGCGTGGTCTTAATGCCATGCTGAGCCCTAACCCTAATATGGGCGCAGACCCGATGGGCGCACCGGTAGATAGCAAGCTCTCGCAGGCCTTGGCGCAAATGGGTCAGGTGGCAGGGCGCGGTGCTGCTGGGGGCTTTAAGGCTAAGGATTTGGCACGTGCCAGCATGAATCCGGGCCTTAACTTCTCGGCTGGTACCGCGATGAACCCTGGCATGGCCGATATGCTCGGCGCGCCGCTGGGTATGGGCACCATTGACGGGCCTTTTACTGGGGGCATGGGCTATGAGGACGATGACCCTACCGCTGTGCTCAACGAAGTGGTCAACAATGGCTTAAACTCGGTGGCCCCGCTGACCCAAGAGCAGCTTGATACCTTAAATCAGCTCCAAGCGGGCTTGGCGGCCCCGGAGCCTCAGCGCCAGCATTACGCCAACTATCAAGCGCGCAATGCCTACGGCATCAAACGCTAAGCGTGGAATTAGGCAAAATTGTCCGCTTTGTGGACATGTTCTAAGCAATTTGCGCCAAATTTGCTAAGCTAGTGCGTAATTTTAGGACACTGCTGCCAATCAAGCTATGTCCTTTTGACGCAGTGGAGGTCGATCGTAATGCTTAATTTTTTTGAACTCAAACAGAAACTGCCGCTTGCTAATTCCGACTTCGGGTTCCTGCGCAAAAATGGGAAGTGTTATGTCGACAAAACAGAGTATATTTACCAACTGGCCCTAGATAATCAGCCGCTCATTTTGACCCGTCCCCGTCGCTTTGGTAAGAGCACATTGCTCTCTACCTTAGAGGAGCTGTTCCTACATGGCGTGGAGCCTTATGATGGGCATGACTCTTACTTTAAGGGACTGGCCATTGAGGACAAGTGGCACGACCAAAACCAGTATCTGGTGTTGCGCTTGAATTTCCAGAATATCAACCGTCAATGTAAGACTGCGGCACAGTTTGAACAGAAACTGATTTTGCGTATTTCTGATTTTTGCCAGAAGCAACAGTTTGTGCTTCCTGAGAAATTGCTGGATTTTAGCATGTATCTAGAGGCACTGCTTGAGCAGCTTAGCTATGGTTCCTTAGTGCTTCTGGTCGATGAATATGACGCGCCATTGGTGCGCCATCTCAATGATGAAGCGGAGCTAAAAGCTTATCAAGAATTGCTGGAGGCTCTGTTTGGTCTGGTAAAAGACTATACGGAAAAATTTCGTTGCGTCTTCTTCACCGGAATTACCCGCTTTCAGGATTTAGGGTTAGGAACAGCAGGCAACAGTTTTACCGACATTTCCCTCCAGTCGTCCTTTGGTGCGTGCTGCGGCTATACGCGTGAAGAAATCCGTGAGACCTTTGCTGAGCATTTGCGCTATGCCGCTGCAGTAAGATTAGGTTGTCGTGCTGAGGAGATTACTGAGTCTCAGATCGATGCGCTGCTCGACGAGATGGCGGAATGGTATGACGGTTTCTGCTTTGATCAACACGATAGGTCTAAGGTTTTCTCCACTTGGTCTGTTCTGAGGTTTTTTAGTGACGCAGATGCTACCTTAACGCCATACTGGGCAACAGAAGAAGGGCTTGGTTTGCCCCAGCTTTTGAAGAAAACCATGGAGCGCATGGATCTGAGCAAGCTGCTCAACGATATCTCAAAGGGGAATATTCAAACGGAGCATTTGCGCTTTCTTCAATCTGCTGTGACTAATCCAGAAGCCAATCCCTATGCTTTACTTTACCAAGCAGGCTATCTGACCCTAAACCGTGCTTTTTTGAGCAATGGTGTGATGCATCTCGCCCCTCCCAACAGAGAAATCAGTATTGCTCTGGCCAATTTAGTCGCCACTCGCCTGTTCCGTAAGAACTTTCTTTACACGGCTGACTATGCCTTAAGGACAGTCGATGTTTTAGCAAGCCTTGATCCACAGCGTATCCAAGCTCATTTCAACGAGCTCTTTGCAGCTTTCCCTTATCAAAATTACCCTGTCCGCAGTGAAAGCATGGTGGCGGCAGTGATCCACTCTTTTCTGATGGGCGCAGGCTTAATGACTTGCTGTGAGCAAAGCGAAAGTAGAGGCCGTTCTGATGCGCTCATTGATCTTAAGCAGCATAAGCTGACAATCGTTTTTGAGTATAAATATGAGCAAAGTGCCTCATCTGAGGCCTTAGATACCAAGCTTAATGAGGCGCTCAAACAGGTTAAAGACCGTGACTATGCCCATAACGCGCATAGTGAACCTAAGCTAGCTCGCTTTGCCCTTGTGTTTTGTGGTGAGAAATCGCAACGCCGTCTTGCGCGCGTGGAGTTAGCTGATATCATCACGAGACCGAGTCCAGATAGTAGCTCGGGGCGCGTAAGCGTTTAGGTTAATCTCGGCGTGACAAAGGTCGTTGCTAATGAAAATTTGTAACAGCTCCCTCCAGTATCAAGGTATTGGAGCATTATGAGGTGTGCACTGATTCTTACCTTGTGATTGGTTGCTTTGAGCATAAGAGCGAGGCAAGGCCCTCCATACCTATCTGAGCACGCTATCTGAGCACGTCTTTTGTGCGTTATCTGCTCCTACAAGCATTGAGCTCAATCCATATCACTCGCAACCGCTTCGTCTTTGTGCCAATGCAAGACTTTAGCGCGAACTCAGACCTTGCTGGACACTGCCGGTAGATAAGCTCGATCAGCAGCTCTTTGCTAAATACGGTCTTACGCCTGAAGAGTGTGAAGAGATCACCTCGACTATCAGCCCGATGTAAGACTGCTCTTTGTCCTCTAACTTCAAAGCCGTAGTGGTAACGGCCCCAAGCTGGGGCCGTTACCATGAAAGATGGTGCGTTAAGTACTAAGGCTGAGCCGAAGTGGCCTCAGCTGCGGCTTCCGGCTTGGCCTCAGCGGCGCCATCAGGCGTATTCAGCAGGTCTGAGACCGTGCTATCAGGGCGGTCTTGGTTGTTAGGATCAAGCGAGATCGCGTACTCCGTTTGCAGCTCGAGAGTGTAGGAAGTGGCCTCTGAGACTGGACCCAAATTGAGCAGTGCATTGTCCTCAGCGGCCGTCATTTGATCGGCATGCTCCTCAGCACTCAGAGCTGTTTCCTCAGCAGCGGCATCTGGTGCGGGCTCAGAGGGCGTGGCCGCAGTCGGCGTAGCCGTCAAATGGAGCTGACCGCGTGGCGGGTTGGCTGTGTCATCAGCTGATAGGGCTGAGGTGCTGGCTCGCTCGTCAGCTGGGCTCTGTGCGCTTGTGTCGGGAGTTTTCTCACCTTGAGCCGCTTGGTTGCCATCCTGCTTACTTTGCGGTGCTGTCGCGCTTGAGTCAGTGTTGCTTGCCGCCTCGTTGCTTGCAGCTTCCTTATTTGCAGCTTCTTTGCTGGCAGGCTGAGCTTGCGGCTTGGTGATCGGGGCGTCCTTGAGCAAGACGACGGTGACGCCGCTCTTAGGATCGGAGCTTAAGCCTTGCTCTTGGTGCGCTTCAGCTGCTGCTTGCTCTTTTTGCTCAGCGGCGCTGACTGGGCGCTCGGCCAAGATCTCGTTGATGCGCCGCAATTGGTCGTGCGTGATGCGCTCAGGCAGCAGCGCCAGCTTAGTCACAGCGCTGGAGACGGCACCGGTCTCGGCATCGACCATCGGCAGGATTAACTCTAAGTTGGAGAGCTCACGCGGCACGTGCGTGACACTGCCGCTTGGCTTGACGTCATCGCTTGGGGCGAGACTGTAGCTGTTAACCGTGTGATCACTGCTGGTATCAAACTCAGGAACAGGCGCCGGAGTAGTCGGCACGGAGGCGGCGACGCCATGGGTGGCGATACGCTGCTTGAGCAGCTCTTGCTCCTTTTGGGCTTGCTCCTTGAGCGCGGCACTGCGCCGAACTTCGGCGGCGGCGGTTAAGCGCTGCGCGAGCGGCAGCGCCACTTGGCCTTGAGGCAGCTTGCTGTGTAAGGTGAGCTCAACAATTTGGCCCGGCACGCCTAAGCGCAGGGGAAAGCCCATCCAGACCATGGTGCCATTGCCAACCACGAGATCGGTTTTATCGACTCGGTAGTGGCCCGAGACAAAGCCGCCGTTGGCGTTGGCGACCAGCTTGCGCAGGCCATAGGCTAAGCCGCCATGGGTGTGACCTGAGAGCACTAAGTCCACCTGCTTAGGCACAAAATCGGTTTTTTGCTCCTTGCTCTGCGCGACGCGCTCAGCATTGATTTGACTTGCTGCCAGGGCAAAGTCGAGCGCATATTGCGGGCGATGGGACAAAATGATGCTCGGCGCGCTGTCATCTAAAGCGGTGGTGACGCCCCTGACATCAGGGGTAGGCAGGTTATAGCGCTCGGCGCGCGGGTCGGTGATACCGCCTAAATTGAGCAGAGTCTTGCCTTGATCGTCTTTTAAGGCTACGACCTTGTTATCGAGGCTGATAAAGCCGCCTTGCTCAAAGTAGTGCCGCCATTCCTCATAGCCCGAATAGTACTCGTGGTTGCCGGTGCTGATAAAAACGCCAAATTTGGCCTTAAGGTCAAATAACAGATTGGAAATCGGACGGCGCTTATTGAGTGAGCCATCCATCAAGTCGCCGGGAAGCAAGATGAGGTCTGGCTTTAGGGCATTGACGTCGTTGACCAGCTGGTAGATGACATTGGCATCGGTCGGAGCTGAGATGTGGATATCCGAGAGCATCACGATCTTCATCCCCTCAAGGCGCGGATCTAAGCGCTCGAGGGTGAAGTCATAGCGCTTGAGCTCGGGGGTACCGTAGGCGCAGGAGGTGCCGTAGCAGGCCAGGGCAAAGGACAACAGCATCATAAGCTGTGCGTGGAAGATCGAGCTGGTCGGCAGTAAGTCGAGGCTCCACTTGAGGTGGACGATGCGATAGAGCACATTGATGACCAAGCGCACTAAGGTCAAGAGTGCCAAGAAGATAACCGTGGTGCGGGCGATGTCAAAAACAAAGGAGAGGTTGTAGGGGATATTTGGATCAAAGGCATCGCCGCCGACTAAGAGGTGCAAATAGCTTTTGCACGGCGCCACGATCGTGATGAGCGCAATGAGGCTCTTGGAGCGCCACGACATCCGTAGCGGCAGGACGAAGAAAACCAAGACAATGGCAATGACCACCATGGTGGTAAGGGATAATGTGCTCATCTTAAGCCTATCCAATCCGAAAATGACTGCTGAAACGCAGCAAAATCCTGCTGCTGCGGCTCAGCGCTCTGCTTAATTTGTGGTTAGGTCGTCCTTTAAACTTTGGTTGGCGCCTGATGTCCAGTTAAGGCCCGTGAGGGCAGAATATTGTGAGCAAAATTAAGGCCGTGCCGGGGCACTGGACCGTGCTCGCTGTACGCGGGTACTGGGCCTAAACTAAGTGCGGCTCAGCTTCGGTGCTCCCATCAGTGCGGGGGCACTGATTAGGCACAAGGCGCCAGTATAGCACGGCCCTTATGGCGGTCTTTGACAGATCCTTGCTGGTTGTCAGTTGCTCGAGCGATTAATAATCCGCACTAAGCGCCTGACATTATGCTGGTAGTGGCCGTGCGGGGCGGGGCTTAAGCTGCCTAGGATGCTAGGGGCCATCGCGCCGGTGGAGTTGCCAAGATTGAGGGGCAGGGCGTGCACCGCGCAATAAGCAAAGTAGGCAAAGGCTTGGGCCTCGATAAACTTGGGATCAACTCCAAAGTCAGCGCTGTGGTGCAGATCTAAGCTCAGACCTTGCTTAGCGCACAATTGCTTGATGCGCAGCAAGAGGTAGCTGTTGAAGGCGCCGCCGCCACAGACAATGAGATCGACATGCTCATCAGCGGCCACGCGCTGGGCCTTGATGGTTTGCTGGCAGATCTGAGTGCGAATCGTGCGCGCGGTAAATTCGGTGAGGGTGGCAATCAGATCGCACTGCTCTTGGGTCGGGGTGCATTTGGAGGGCAGTTTTAAGCTCTTAACCGGCGGCAAGGTCAGGCCCAACTTCTCTTGCAGGTAGAGCGCGTTAAAGAGCTCGCGTCCCGTGGACTTAGGGGCAGGGCGGGCAAAGTACTCACAGTCTAAGAGCGCTTTTAAGCGCGCGTTATCGACCTTACCGGCGCGGGCAAAGTCGCCGCTTTGATCGTAAGGGCAGCCCACGACGTGACGGCAGTACAGGTCAATTAAGGTGTTGGCAGGTCCCGTGTCATAAGCCGTGATGAGCTGACCGTCGTGCCCTAAGACCGTGAGGTTGGCGATGCCGCCTAAGTTTAGGACCAAGCGCATCTTGCCTTGCTGGCCAAAGATCATTTGGTGGAAGGCCTGAGTCAGAGGTGCACCTTGGCCGCCTTGGGCTAAATCGGCTGAGCGAAAATCGCTGACAGTATCGATCTCGGTGCTATTGGCAATGAGAGGGCCATTGTCGATTTGCAGGCTCAAGCCCAGGTGCAGCGCGTTAACCTCGGGCACTGGGGGCAGGCATTGCTTTAAACGCTCAGTCAGGGGGCTCACTTGCTCGGGGGCGTGCCAAATGGTTTGGCCGTGAGAGCCAATCGCGGTGACGTTCTTGGCTTTGAGCTGGGCCTTATTGAGCAGGTGTTGTACCACGATGCTGGCTTGAGCGGCTAAGAGTTGGCGCCCTAAGGCTAAATCGATGACCTTGCCCTCCTTATTACACAGGCTATTGAGGAGCTGTTTGGCCTCAGGTTTCCAATCAAGGGTGGTGGTCGCGAGTGTCTTGAGGTGCACCCCTTGAACCTCCGGGGTGATGCTGACTAAGACGCCATCGAGGCTATCGATGCTAGTACCAGACATGAGGCCAATATAGTACTCGCAAGGAGTAGGGCTTGGGGGCGTTGGTTTAGTAGGGGCGGTATTGATGGTAGTGTCCTCAGTTAAGGCGTGTAGCGTTGGAGTGGGTACGGGGGTTATCGGGGCTGCGCCCTGGTGCTCGTAGGGCTGCTTGATGAAGACAAACTTCTTATTGGGCTTGCGCAGTACCGTGACATCACGCAAGAGCGGGTAGCGCTCGAGGAAAGGCTTTCTGAAGATTAAAGGGCCAAATTCGCTGTTGCCCGCGATAACCGCGACACTGCGATTAGAGTTGGTGATCAGATTCTCTAATTTAACCCCAGAAGTTTCTTTGGTCTCAAAGACAAAGTAGCGTTTGTTCCCGCCGTTTAAGCTGGTGTAGCGTACTGTCAGTGCCGGGATACCTAGGAGCGCAACCTGATATTCCCTCAACTCTTCTTCCATGACTCCTCCATCTCCAATCCTAGATCTATATTATAAGGTGTTGTGTGAGCGTAAGCGCTAAAGGATGGTGCGGGCGCATCAAGCTAATTGTGGTATCGCATAGTTACAGGAGTTTGGGGGTAGGAGCTATCTGAGCTGGGGCCAGGTGAGGGGCAAGATAAGTCTGAGATCGCGAGTTTCCTGTGCGCGGTTAGCGGGAAAAAACTGGGGGTGAAGTGAGCGGAGCAAAAGCGGGCTGTAAATTCCGTAAACGTTTGCGGAATTTGTGCTGACCATGAGGTAAAAGGTCGGTTCGTCCTAAGCTTGTGAGGACATTATTATGCAAATGGGGCAAGCGCTGCCCGCTGTTATCTGATCGCTCTGTAAGCTTAAGTGATGGTGCGCAAGGGGCATGGGGCGTGAAAGTAGCGAAAGTTTGAGCTGCATCTTATTTTTGCGGGCGTGCGCGCAAAATAGTTGCACGATGTCACAAAATCACCTTTTATCAGTTTGTGCTTTGGCGTTCACGCGGTACAGTAAAACCAACGTAAGCGTTTTAGTAAGGTTGCGTAAACCACACTACGCGTGCCGGTCCCACGGCGGGGTCGAGTTGGCTTGTTTGAGCTGTGCTTATTTGAGCCTTGCTTGCCCTCCGATTTGCTTGGCAGTCCTTAACTAAAGCACTGCAACTGCCCCAGTGCAGGCTAGGAAAGCCACTTGCTCTGACTTTCTTGGTACCTAATCGCTTGATGACTTGGCGGCCGATGAGGAAACCGTCAAGGGGCCTGAGATTAGGTGTGCTGTGGACAGGAGTTTAACTATGAGGAGTTACACGGATGAAGTTTTCTAAGTCTTTGATTGCTTTAGCTGTCGGTGCTGCCATTGCTGCTACTTCCTATGCTCAAGCTGAAGACAAGATCGTAGTTGGTTTCTCTCAGATCGGCGCTGAGTCTGAGTGGCGTACTGCTAACACCAATGACGTCATGGCCGCCGCTGAGCGTGCTGGCGTTGAGCTCAAGTTCTCTGACGCTCAACAAAAGCAAGAGAACCAAATTAAGGCCATTCGCTCCTTTATTTCGCAGAAAGTTGACATCATTGGCTTTGTACCTATCGTCGAGACTGGCTGGGACAACGTATTACGTGAAGCAAAGCGTGCCAAGATCCCTGTAGTTATCATGGATCGTGACTTAAAGACCGACCCTAGCTTATACACTGCCAAGATTGGTACTGACTCGGTTGAAGAAGGCCGCCGCGCTTTCCGTTGGATCGATGAGTACGTTACCAAGACCGAGCGCACCCCACGTAACGGTGGCGACAAGCTCAACATCGTTATCTTAGAGGGTACCGTTGGTGCATCGGCTGCTGTTGGCCGTTCCAAGGGCTTCAACGAGGCCTTCAATGCCTCGCCTAACAAGGGCAAGTACAACATCTTAGCTTCCCAGACCGGTGACTTCACCCGTCAAAAGGGCCAAGAGGTTATGGAGTCCTTCTTAAAGTCCTATCGCGATGACATCGATATTCTGTTCGCTCAGAACGACGACATGGCCTTAGGTGCAATTCAGGCGATCGAGGCTGCCGGCTTAAAGCCAGCTCAGGACATCATCATCGTAGGTGCTGATGCTGTTAAGGGCATGTTCCAAGCCATGATCGACGGCAAGGCTAACGCTACTATCGAGTGCAACCCTCTGCAAGGTGATCTCTTCTTCGAGACCTGCAAGAAGATCTTAGCCGGTGAAGAGGTACCGAAGAGCGTTTATGTTGAGGAAGGTGTTTACGACGCTTCCAACGCTGCTGAGGTATTCCCAACCCGCAAGTACTAATTTGTTCAGGTCGCATGACCTGATGCCCAGTGCGCAAGTGCTGGGCCTTGCATAGCATTAAAAGGAGCTCACCTTCTACCCCATCGTAGAATGTGGGCTCTTTTTGTCTCAGTTGATTGCTCCATCCCAGGCAACAAGAAAAAATAGGATCCCTCCTGCGTGCCGTCAGCGACGGCCGTTCACGTGCTGATGCGCAGTTTATGCTGATAGTGCAGCTTACATTGCTTCGTGCCTGCTTAATGGTGTCTCCTAAGTTGCGTCGTGCCCGCTCAACATCAGTGGCACTTAACTCAGGGTGCTGCCCCAGGGCGTTCACTAAGCATGCGACTAGGCGTGTGCCTGCAACAGGGCGCTGCAACCAAGTGAGCGGAGCGGAAATGCTGGCAGAGTGCCTGGCAGAACTACCTATGGCTCTACTTTCGTAACTGCTGATTGGTAAGCGTGAGGGGCTGGTGCGGATAGCTTGCGTTGGTCTTGCAACCAATTTCCGTAAGCGCTTACGTGCACTACGCTGAAGCCTTGATTTTTCCTAGTGGGATAGAGCGCAAATTTTTCGTAACCGTTTACGGAAAAATTGTGACGTAGTGCATATCTTTGGGATTTTTACCCCAAAATTACGTTCACGCCCATTAAGATGGGATATATGGTGATCAGGGCTAAGGGGGCGTGTGCCTATACATCTGAGGAGAGAACCAAGCGCCACTGTTAGCCGTTAAGCTCTTGGCAGCAGGAGCCTAAGCGCTTAACTACTAGCAAGCTGACCTTAGCATTAGTCACACTTTGATGGTTTTGCGATTTAAGTAAGAACACCGCGCGCTTGAAGTAGGAACGCCGCGCGGGCGGCCTTGCTTGGTCGGTGTCAAGAGGGGGTGCTCATGGAACAAAATGGAGACTATATCCTTCAAATGAGGGATATAGACATGTTTTTCCCTGGGGTCAAAGCCTTAAAACATGCGAAATTCAATTTAAAGCGCGGTGAAATTCACTCGCTCATGGGTGAAAACGGCGCCGGTAAGTCGACCTTGGTTAAGGTTCTGACCGGCGTTTATCACAAGACGAACGGCACGGTGATCTTCGACGGTCAACAGATCGAGCCTGAGTCGCCACTGCGCAGCCAGCAAATCGGCATCTCGACGGTGTACCAAGAGGTTAACCTCTGCGCTAACTTAACCGTCGCCGAGAATATCTACATCGGCCGTGAGCCACGTGGCAAGTGGGGCCAAATCGATTGGGCCACCATGAATGCCAACGCCAAGAAGCTCTTACACGAAGAGTTAGGCCTTGACCTGGACGTCAACCGCGTCCTCAACTTCTACCCGGTCGCCATCCAGCAGATGATTGCGATTGCGCGTGCCATCGACACCAAGTGCAAGATTCTGATCTTAGATGAGCCAACCTCGTCGCTGTCTGATCGTGAAACTGAGCGCCTGTTTGCGATTATGCGCAAGCTCAAGGCTCAGGGCATCGCCATTATCTTCATTTCCCACTTCTTAGAGCAGATTTACACCATCTGCGATCGCATCACCGTGCTGCGTGATGGTGAGTATGTGGGTGAGTACGACATTCCACAGCTCGAGCGTATCCAACTCATCTCCAAGATGATGGGTAAGGAAGTCAACGAAAACCAGATCGAGAGCAATGTCGATAAGTCCATCCCTAAGGATGAGAATATCGTTGAGACTACGCACGCGGTAGTTGATGGTAAGGTCAAGGACCTCTCCATGAATATCAAGAAGGGCGAGGTCGTGGGCTTTGCAGGCCTGTTAGGCTCGGGCCGCACCGAAATTGCCGAGATGCTCTTTGGTATCACCCCACCTAATAGCGGTGAGATCAAGGTCGATGGCGTCACGGTTAAGGTCAAGGCCCCAATGGACCAGATGATGAACCGCATCGCCTTCTGCCCTGAGGATCGTAAGGTTGCAGGCATTATCGGTGACCTGTCGGTACGTGAGAACATTATCTTAGCGATGCAAGCTAAGGACGGTATGTTCAAGCACATGCCAATGTCCAAGCAACGCGAGCTGGCCGACAAGTACATTGAACTCTTGCGCATCAAGGTTTCTGACCGTGAGCAGCTCATTAAGAATCTCTCTGGTGGTAACCAGCAAAAGGTGATTATCGCCCGCTGGCTGGCGACCAAGCCTAACCTCTTGATCTTAGACGAGCCAACCCGTGGTATCGACGTTGGTACCAAGAGTGAAATCGAGGCCTTGGCGGTACGCTTAGCCAAGGAAGAGGGCATGTCAGTGGTCTTTATCTCCGGTGAGATGGGCGAAATGGTGCGTACCTGCTCGCGCGTCATGGTCATTCGTGACCACGAAAAGATCACTGAGTTAAACGGCGATGAAATCTCCACCGCCCATATCATGCAGGCTATTGCAGGAGATTACCATGGACGCAATTAAGAAGTTCACCTCAAGCTCGCTGGCGCTGCCTTTGGCCGCTCTAGCTCTGCTGTTGCTCTTTAATGCCATCTTCGTCGATGACTTCTTCTCGATTCAGATGATGGATAACGGCAACCTCTACGGTCGTCCAATCGATATTCTCTATCGTGCTTCGTCCTTAATCATCCTGTCTTTAGGCATGACCTTCGTTATTGCCACCGGCGGTGTTGATATTTCGGTCGGCGCGGTAGTGGCCATTTCCGCTGCCACCTGCTGCTTGCTCTTAGGTGGCGATATCAGCGGTGTGCCGCACTATCCATTTGCGATTGCGATTATCGCTTCGCTCTTTGCCGGTGTGCTTGCAGGTATCTGGAACGGTACGCTGGTTGCGAAGTTTAAGATCCAGGCGATGGTTGCGACCTTAATCTTAATGACCTCCGGTCGTGGTATTGCCCAGCTGTTAACTGACGGCCAGATTATCACCGTGTACTATCGCCCATTTAGCTACATCGGTGGTGTTATCCCAGGCTTCATGCTGCCAACTGCGATGCTGATCGCCTTCCTCATGGTCGTCATCGTGCTGGTCTTAGATCGCAAGACCTCGCTAGGTCTTATGATCCAATCGGTTGGTATCAACCCAACCGCTTCGCGCTACGCTGGTGTTAAAGTTACGGCTGTGCTCTTTGCCGTGTACATCTTTTCGGGCTTCTGCGCTGGTACCGCCGGCTTAATCGAGTCGTCCCTGATTCGTGCTGCTGACGCTAACAACGCTGGTCTCAATATGGAGATGGACGCCATCTTGGCGGTAACCTTAGGTGGTACCTTGATGGTGGGTGGTCGCTACTACATCGGCGGCACCATCATTGGTGCAATCACCATCCAGACCCTGACCACCA
Organism: uncultured Anaerobiospirillum sp.; assembly: GCA_944390115.1. Lineage (GTDB taxonomy): Bacteria > Pseudomonadota > Gammaproteobacteria > Enterobacterales > Succinivibrionaceae > Anaerobiospirillum. Next base: position 30,332 of record CALXOW010000023.1, on the reverse strand, counting down.
CCATGTACGCTGTGGGCGTGCCTTCGGACATTCTGCCAGCCATTAAGGCCGTGGTCATCTTACTCATTATTACCATCCAGTCCGAAACCTTCCGTCAGATGTATCGCAACTGGCGTCTAAAGAAGCTCGATGCAGCTTCTAATAAGAAGGAGGTCGCAAATGGCTAAGTTCTTTAGTGATCTGATCGCTTCGCCCCGCTTCTCGTTCTATGTCACCTCGCTGCTCTTTGTCATCCTCTTTGGCTTAGGCTCAATCTGGTTTGACAATTTCTTCAGCTGGCAGGTGTTCTTAAACCTCTTTATCGATAATGCTCACCTGATCATTATCACGGTAGGTATTACCTTCGCGATCTTGTCCGGCGGCGGTGGTATCGATCTGTCGGTTGGTGCCGTCTTATCGTTAACCTGCATGACCTTAGCCTATCTCATGCGCGATACTTCGATTCACCCAGTACTGTGCATGTTAATTGGCTTGTGCATTGGCGTGGTCATTGGTCTCATCAACGGCTTCTTTATCACCTTCTTCAAGTTACAGCCGTTCATCGTCACCTTAGGTACCATGTTCTTATGCCGTGGTTTAACCGCTGCCATTTCGCGTGAGTCGGTTGCTATCAACAACGAGTGGTACGGTGAGCTCTCCTTCTGGTCCTTAGAGATCGGCGATTGCTTCATTTCGATTGGCGCCATCTTGGCGATCATCGTAGTAATCATTGCAACCTTCGTGTTACGCTACACCGCCTTTGGCCGCAGCGTCTATGCGGTTGGTGGTAATGAGCAATCGGCGCGCTTAATGGGCTTAAAGGTTGACCTCATCCGCGTTAAGGTCTACGTGATCTCGGGCTTCTGCGCTTCCTTAGGTGGTATCGTCTTCTCCTGGATTATGCTCTCGGGCAATACCTTCCACGGTATGGGTATGGAGATGGACGCCATCGCCTCGTCGGTTATCGGCGGTACCCAGCTGATGGGTGGTGTGGGCTTTATCCCTGGCACCTTAATCGGTGTGATGATTCAAGGCACCATCCTCACCATCATCAACTTCCAAGGTACGCTCTCGGCTTGGTGGACCAAGATTGTGGTCGGCATTCTGCTCTGCCTCTTCATCGTGATGCAGGCCTTAGTCAACGCCCACAAGGAGCGCTTGATGAGCTTGAGTGCTGAGTCCCTCAACAAGAAGAATAAGCAAAAGGCCGCTAAGTAAGCCCCTTTGCCCATAAGTCCCCAGTCCTCTGGGGACACCCCAGCTGGGTTTTACTTTAAGCCCAGCCGGGGCTCAGGTCCCCAACGAACATGGTGCCACCTTGTGAGTTGGGGCCTTAAGCCCCACTAAGTAGGGTAGGGACATGAAGACCCTTGGGGCAAGGCCATTTGCAAGTTGCCTTGCCCCAATGATCTTTGAGATCGCAGCCATGAGTGAAAGCTCAACCATGAGTGAGAACTCAGGTAAACGCCTGAAGTTAAGTTAGCTTAATTGAGGGCATTAAGTGTTGGTGTGGGTACAGCCCAGCGCCCCATAGTGGAAGCGTGCGCATATGGCATGCACTGCGTGCGCAGTTGCGGCACACGCTAACTTTAGCGTGGGTACATAGCAGCATGCACCAAGGCGGGCGTGCGCATTTGCACTCCGCATTGCGTGCCGTAGTTGCGCGCCGCTGGAGCGCTCGGTGACCCCTTCATAAGGTGTACAAAATGTCCATTGATTTAGCTAAGTGTTCCTTGGGTATTGAATTTGGCTCGACCCGCATCAAGGCTGTGCTCATCGACGAGCACTTCGCGGTGGTCGCCACCGGTGCCCATGAGTGGGAAAATCGCTTAGAGAACGGCCTGTGGACTTACTCTCAGGACGATATCTGGAACGGCCTGCATGACTGCTATGCTGACTTGCAGCGTGACGTCAAGGAAAAGTATGGCCTGGCCATCACGACCTTAAAGGCAATTGGCTTCTCGGCTATGATGCACGGCTACCTCGCCTTTGACCGTGAGGGCAAGCTCTTAGTGCCATTCCGTACTTGGCGTAACTCCAATACCCATGATGCTTCCGAGAAGCTCACCGAGTACTTACAGTTCAATATCCCAGAGCGCTGGTCGATTTCGCATCTCTATCAGTGCATCTTAAATGACGAGCCTCACGTCAAGGATGTCGCTTTCTTCACCACCTTAGCAGGCTATATCCACACCGCGCTGACTGGTGAGAAGGTGCTGGGTATTGGCGATGCTGCCGGTATGTTCCCAATTGACTCGACCAAGATGGACTACGATCAGGCCATGCTCGATAAGTTTGAGGCCTTGGTCGCGCCTAAGGGCTTCCCTTGGCATATCCGTGAGCTGCTGCCTAAGGTGCTCTTGGCAGGTCAAGACGCCGGTAAGTTAACCGCTGAAGGCGCCAAGCTCTTAGACCCAAGCGGCACCTTACAGGCTGGTATTCCATTGTGCCCACCTGAGGGCGATGCGGGCACCGGTATGGTCGCCACCAATGCCGTTAAGGTACGCACCGGTAACGTTTCGGCTGGCACCTCGATCTTCGGCATGATCGTTTTAGAGCAATCCTTAAAGCAGCTGCACCGTGAGATCGATATGGTTACCACCCCAGATGGTATGCCGGTCGCCATGGTTCACGCCAACAACTGCACCTCGGACTTAAATGCTTGGGTTAACCTCTTTGGTGAGTTTGCAGAGCTCTCCGGCCACAAGTTAAGCGGCAATGATCTCTATGGCCTGCTCTATCGTCATGCCTTAGAGGGCGACGCTGACTGCGGTGGGCTCACCAGCTACGGCTATCTCTCCGGCGAGTTCATCACCGGCTTAGACGAAGGCCGTCCAATGTTTGTGCGCACCCCACACAGCAAGTTCACCCTGGCTAACTTCATGCGCACCCACCTCTTTGCTTCCTTAGGTGCCTTAAAGATCGGCATGGACATCTTGGTCAAGGACGAAAAGGTCAAGATCGACAGTCTGTTAGGTCACGGTGGTCTCTTCAAGACCGCTGGGGTCGGCCAGCAGTTCATGGCCGATGCCATCGATGTCCCAGTCTCGGTTATGGCCACCGCAGGCGAAGGCGGCCCATGGGGTCAGGCCGTGTTAGCTGCCTACTTAGTGGACAAAGAAGCTAATGAGTCGCTCTCTGATTTCTTATCTAACAAGGTCTTTGCCGGGGCGCAGAGTTCGACCTTAGAGCCAATCTCAGCTAATGTCGCCGGTTATGAGAAGTTCATCGCGCGCTACAAGGCTGGTTTAGCCGCCGAAAAGGCTGCCGTCGCTGCTATCGCCGACGAGGCCTAAAACCAACCTTTGGGGCGCAAGCGGGCGCAACAGGATGCTGTCCCGGACGGGGACAGCATCCTTGAGGCGCACATCAGCGTGTTCCACCGCAAGCTCGCCCAGCATCGTATCGGAGCTCAGCACCGCAATAGCGCCGCAAGATTGCAGGGACGTCATATTGCAGAGCCGCCACTTATATTGCAGTGCCGCCACAATGCAGGGGCGCATGCTTGCGCCGCCAGGATGCCGCAGCTTGCAGAGCGGCGCGCCTTAAATATGTACGGTGCACCCTAAATACGATAGAGTCGCCTCCAGCCCTTTGTCGCGCCTTGGCTCCTTTGCCTGCACCAGCTATGGGTATGGGCTTTCCGTAAGCGTTTACGGAATGATTTGGCATAGCGCAGCGGCGCAAATATCAGTTTTCTTGCTGCGTCTTAATCGCAATTGCGTTTAATTTGCCCAGCACCGGTGCTAGAATGGCAGTGGTGAGAAATGGGCGTTGGGCTCGTTTGCACCAAACTTTGCAAGTTGTGTGTGAGGCCTTGGGCCTTTTACGAGACTATTTGGTCTCAGAGTTGAGGTATTTTATGTCGCGTGTCTCCAAGCTCTTTACGGCAGTCGCTGCTGCCGCAACTTTAGCTTGTGCTGCAGTAGTTCCATCTCAGGCTGCTCCAGCAGCTACTGACGCTAACAGCAACTCGATTAGTGTGTTCTACTACTCGCTGAACGATCTCTTTATCAATCAGCTCAGCGCTGCCCTGCAAGATCGGGCCTTGGCTAACGGCATCAAGCTGCGCCAATACGATGCCAGTGACGACTTAATGCGTCAGATCTCGCAGATTCAGTCGGCCTTAGTGATCAACAAGGACGGCGCCCCAATCTTAGTCAACCCAGTTGACACCCAAAACGGTATCGCCGCCTTACGCTCTGCTCGCCAAAACAAGGTGCCGATTATCTTCTTTAACCGCAAGCCTTCAGACGAGGCCTTAGCCTCCTATGAGGATGCTTGGTACGTGGGCAGCAATCCATCCAACTCGGGCTTCTACCAAGCCGAGATTGTCCGTGATTACTTCAAGGCCCACCCAGAGGCTGATCGCAATAAGGATGGCGTGATCAGCTATGTCATGTTAAAGGGCGAGCCAAGCCACCAAGACACCGCTCTGCGCTCCAACACCTTTGTGCGCACTCTGCTGGAGGATGGCGTCAAGTTAAAGCCAATTGCTTCGATTAACGCCAACTGGTCGCAAAACCGCGCCCAAAACGAGGTTTCGACCTTAGCTGATCGCGGTCAATTAGCTCAGATTGAGCTTATTGTCTGCAACAATGACGCAATGGCCTTAGGCGCAATCAACGCGCTGCAAGCTGAGGGCTACAATATCCCTAATACTCCTGCTGGGGACCACAGCAAGTACATCCCAGTAGTTGGTATTGACGCTCTGCCTCAAGCTTTAGATGCAGTAGAGCGTGGCACCATGATCGGTACTGTCTTCAATGATTATGGCGCGGTAGCTGATGTCATGATGCGCATCACCGAGGCTTACTTAAACGGCGAGCAAATCACCGATGACATCTTAGGCTATACCACCAATGGCCATGTCATTGATGTACCTTACGTCAAGGTCACCAACGAGAATCTCTCCGAGGTGCGCTAAGCTCAATTGGAAGCTGTTGATCACAGCTCCAATTGCCAGATAATCGTGGTGAGCTCATCTTAGCCAAGCCAAGCTTTGAGCTAAGTCTAACTTACCAACAGCCGGGGCGTCGTATGACGCCCTTGTTGTTTGTAAGACGTCAACAGTGTTTGCAGGACGCTCTTGCATGACGCTCTTGCAGGTTGCAAGAGCACCTTGTTGCATGGGGAGTAGGTCTCTGACCAAGCTCTTAATGATTAGGCTCAGTGCCAAATCGAAGCTATGCGTGGCGCGCCCGCAGCTGAATCGTTACTGCTCACAGGTGACAGGACTTCAGCCTTTGCTAGCTACAATTGTGGGCATTAATGCACCTAATTTGGGTTGTGACTAGGCTTAGTGCCCCAAATACCTGATTTTATGCGGAATGCGCCACAGATTGCGGCTCCATTGCTTGCGCTATGCGCTAAAATGGCGCAAGCTAGAGAAATCGTTTAAGTTTAACTTTATTTTTCCCTCGGTGCCTTGCATTGAGCTGATAGCAGCAAGTTAGAGTGGTGTTGAGGCATACGTTTCAATGATGTGTTATTAGCAACGCGCTCATTCTTGTGAGAGCGTGCTGGGGCGTTTGGTGTCTATTTACTTGCGCCCTTTCGTTACGTGTGCGTGCCCGCTATAGTGGTGGTAGCGGTGCGGATAGTAGCTTTATCGCGCTTGAGCTAAGGGACATTGAGGTGTGTTAAGTAGGAAAGGCTTTAGGAAATCGAGCCTGCCTCAGTTGGAGCTGTAATGCCTACCAAGTTAAAAAAAATTACGATGCATGATGTGGCCGAGCGCGCGGGCGTCTCCTATCAGACGGTCTCGCGCGTGCTCAATAATTCATGCAACGTCTCGCAGGCAACGCGCGAGAAGATTGAGAAGGCGATTGCTGACCTCAAATATGTGCCCAATTTGCTCGCCCAACAGTTGAGTAAGCACGAGCGCATGCTCATTGGCCTGGTTAATGTCACCTACAACTTAAGTGCCCCTGGTGATGTGGTCAATCTGGTGCGTGATTATGCTCTGCGCCACAATTACGAGCTGTTAATCACGCTGATTGAGGAAAATACCCTCGAGCAAATGGAGCATGCGGTTACGCGCCTTAAAGCCCAGATGGTCGACAAGCTCCTCATCAATGTGCCCTTGAACAATGATGTAGCTTCTAAGCTTGTGCGTGATAATCCCGATTGCACCTTGGTCTTCTTGGACGTCGACCCCTTTTGCCCGGTGCTCAACGTCTGTTTTAATCCCTATGATGGCACCATTGCCTCCATTGCCCATCTCTCCGATTTAGGTCACAGCAAGGTCGCCTTGATTCCAGGACCTGAGAATATTGTGTCCTCAGAGCTCAGGCGCAACTCTTGGCTTGATGGCTTAAAGAGCCACGGCATGAGCGCAGTGGCGTGCGTGCACGGTGATTGGACCGCCAAGAGCGGCTATGACGCGATGATGAAGATCCTCCACCAAACGCGCGAGTTTAGCGCGGTTTTGGTCGGAAATGATCAAATGGCCCTTGGCGCCATGAGCGCGTTAAACGTGTGTGGCCTGAAGGTGCCTCAAGATATTTCAGTGGTGGGCTACGACAACACCAAGGACAGTGCCTATTTCAACCCGCCCTTAACCACAGTTGACCTCAATCGTGATTTGCAATGCCGGGTTGCGGTCGAAAAGTTAATCAGTGGCCAAGCTGATAGTGTTTCGTCGGTGTTGCCCACGGCCTTAATCACGCGCCATTCCTGCGCGCGGGTCACCCATGATCAGTACAGCTTGAGCGATATGGCCGCATCGCTTCATGAAATTGCGCGCAAGCTCGAACATATCCCAAGCCGTTAGGCCCGCGTAACTCAGTAGATAAGTCCGCTCAGAGCGCATGGTGCGGCTACAACCTTGAACATTGCCGGTTAGGTAATGACAGCGCTTGATTGGGCTCCACTTGCGCGTGAGCCCAAAATCAAGGCCCCATCAGCTGTGCCTTAACGCGCCTGTTTTAGGCGTAACTATCAAGGATTCCTGTCCTTGACACGGCGGTGCTGGTTTGCTGCTATGCAAAGTCAGGCTTTTATGCTCGTGAATCAGCATAAACAGGCAGCCTAAAATCATAAGAGCGTTGCTCACTCACCGCAGGACAGGAATCATGTATAGGTACTTTTAGGACGCTTCGAGCGCAAATGCGGTTTAGTTCCACGATAGCGACCTAACACCTCAGTGCTATACTGAGAGCAGCCTTATTTGCTTAAGGAGTTGTCCATGTCTGAAACAAATTCACAGCCAGGATCTGAGCTGCAGCTTGTGGTACCAAAGCCTGAGCAGTTACCTCATATCGTCAAGTGGCTCTCAAAATTTACCGACTTTGCGGCCAACCATGCTTTGTTTGTGGACAAGACGGCTTTGCTCCAAAAGCTGGTGGACCAAAAGTTTGTCTTTTTATCCCGGCCCCGCCGTTTTGGCAAAAGCCTGCTCATTTCCATGCTTAAGGAATTGTTTGAGCATGGCACCAAGAACTTCGAAGGCTTAGATATTCACGACCTTTGGTGCGAAAAGACCTATCCTGTGCTCACTCTGTCCTTCTTGGACAAGAACAATCCCGATACCTTTGAGGCGGACTTGTGCACTGCTTTACGTGATGCCTTCTACGAAGCAGGCTTTCACGAGGTCTATGACTTTATCCCAGAGTGCAACAATTTCAAGGTGCTATCCGGACGCTTGGTGCGCCAAGTGCTCAAAGGACAGCAAGTCGTTTTGTTGATCGATGAGTGGGATGATCCGCTTTCGTCCAATCTTAACCAGCGTGATAATTTCGAAAAAATCACAGTCTTATTGCGCCATTTCTATACGTGGATCCGAGAGTCAAATGCATTTTGGTTCGTTTTGGTTACCGGGATTGGCCGCTACCAAAACACCTCCTTCTTTACCGGGGAGTTTATCACTGACATCAGCATGGAACCCTACTTTGCCGCTTTAGTAGGGTACACCCAAGAAGAGCTGGAGCGATATTTTGCGCCCTATATTGTCCGCTGCGCTTGGCTCAAACACATTAGTCAAGAGGAGATGCTAGAGCAAATCAAGCTCTACTATGATGGCTTTTGCTTTGACCGAGATGGATTAGTCAAGGTTTACAGCCCTTGGTCGATCAACTGCTTCTTTAGCCAAGTGGAACTATATCCCGATTGCATCCCGAGCTTTGATAGCTTTTGGATGGATAATGCTAATGCTCCCAGCGCGATCCGCACTTATCTCAAATTGCATCAGCCTAATCTCACCTTCCTCGAACAAGTTAAGTCGACTGGAATCAAGCTTTCAGAGTCATTCATTAAGGCGACTAACACCTTCGATGACATGCCTTTTTTACGCTTGATGATCAATACGGGCTATTTGACCATCAAAGAGAAGTTGCCGCCTAACCAGGATAAGCCGAATTTCCGCAGCTACCGGTGCAACTTCACCAATATCGAAGTGGAGGAATTATATGCCGAAGTCATTCTATCTTATTTAACCGGCAGCAAGGGCGCTCTAGTCGACGAGTCGGTCAAAGACTATGCAGCTATGTTGGTCTCAGCTCTGAGAGCCCATGACATGCCGACTGCGGTTAATGCCATCAACACCATGCTCAGCATGATTCACTATGAGTTGTGGCAAGGCAAGGATCGCGAAGCGCTCTATCGCTTGCTTATTGCCTTTTTCCTGCAAATTGAGGCGAATCCTCGCTTGATCCGACAAGAGGTGCCTAATAATGTCGGTCGCAGCGATATCGAAGCTTTGTTAGGCAATGATTTGTTTGTTTTTGAGCTAAAGTTGCTTCACAATAAGCCCCGCACCAAAAAACAGGAACAAGCTGCCGCTAACGAAGCTGCTGACGTAGCAGCTAACGCAGCAGCAAACGTAGCAGCTAACGCCGAGCCAGCCCCAACTGAGCCCGCACAAAACTCAGCTCAGGGCGCGACCAACACACCAGATACTAAGAGCACAAACACTCTTATAGAGAACAATCCGGTAAGTCTTGCCCGCCAAATTAGCCTTTCCGCAAAGGCCTTAGAGCAAATGATTGGCAGACGCTATGGCTCAGGCTCTTTCTCCAGAATCGTTGAAAAGTGCTATGGGGTGGTATTGATCATCTCTGAGGCAGATCGTCAAGTTTGCTACTGGCGCCACTTCACGACCAACCAAGATCTGGGCAGTGGTGCAGCTGAGCCGATCAACCTTAATAACCCACCCCGGGTGGTTGCAGCTGACAATGTGGGCCCAACGGCTGATGATTTGCTGCGCGGTTAGTTGAGGCCTCGTGAATACACCGTCAGGGCATGTCGGGCTCTGTTTAGGGGCGGGCGCTGAGAAAAAAGGCCGAACACCTTGCGGTGCGCGGCCTTAGTTAGAGAGTAGTACGGATGTGACAAGCCGTTAGGCTTGCTGTTGGTTAATCGTTGAAGACCTTAACCGATGGTAAGAGCTGACCATTGTCGTCAAACAAGGCCTGGTTCTCACGGGAGTTGCCTTCCTTCCAGTGGTCATCGGTGTAATCCATACCGGCCTTGGTCGACCAGGTAATGCCAGGTGCGCTCTTCCAAGCAGGCTCCCAATAGAAGACGCCGATACCACGATCGACCTGCGAGGTAGCTTCCATAGTGTCGCGTAAGTAGGCGGCTTGGCCCTCTGGGGTAGCAGGATAGCCCGAGACCTTCTCTTCGTTGGCGGTGAAGGTGTTCTCAACGCCATCTAAGTTCTCTAAGGTGTAGGCGTAAGCCGTCTCGACAACGATGATGTCCTTATTGTAGGTATCAGCGCAGAACTGCATGCTCTCCTTGAGCTGTGGGATCGTGCCGTGCCACCAGGTGTACATCGACATACCGATGATGTCAAAAGGTACATCGCGCTTGGTGATCTCATCAAACCACCACTTGAAGGTGTCCTTCTTTGGGCCCTCGGCTAAGTGGAGCATGATCTGGCAATCGGTGCCGCCGCCATCACGTACGCCTTGGATACCAGCCTTTAACAGCTCGGCTAAGCGGTCAAATTCCTTGCCGTCTTGGCCCCAGCTCTTGCCATCAGGCCAGAGCATACCGCCGTTTAACTCGTTGCCAATCTGCACCATATCAGGCATTAAGCCTTTATCGCCAAAGGCCTTGATGGTGTCGCGCGAGTACTCATAGACGGCCTTCTTTAAGTCCTCAAAGCTCAGGTCGGCCCAAGCCTTAGGCTTGAACTGCTTGCCTGGATCGGTCCAGAAGTCGGAGTAGTGGAAGTCCAAGAGGAACTTCATACCATTGTCCTTGGCCTTTTGCGCTAAGTACAAGGTAGTAGGCAGATCGTTGGTACCACCACCATAGGTGTTGCCATTGGCATCATATGGATCAACCCAGATGCGCAGACGGATGTAGTTAAAGCCTTGCTCATGGAGCAGAGCCATAGCATCACCGGGCTGACCGTCTAAGCCCTTAAACACGTAACCGGCATCTTCCATCTCCTTTAAGGTGGAGACGTCAGCACCCTTGATAAAGCCTGGCTTGACTTGAGCCTTAGCAAAAGCATCAGGGGTAGCGTTAACAGCCTCCTCGGTGCTCGAGCAACCGGCGACCACACCTGCGCTGGCCATCAGTACAGCTAAAAATAGCTTTTTGCATCCTTTCATAATCATTCTCCGCTGCTAAAAAGGGTGCCCAAGGGGCACCCTTTAGCAGTTTTGGTTACGTGTAGTGTCAAGAAATCGGGGGCAGGCCCTGCAAAGCGGGCCTGAGTAGCAATCTTGAGGTTAGAGGTCCTAACCTTAGTCCAGGACCTAAGCTTGGTCTAAAGAGTAATCTTGGTCTTTGGACTAAGCCATGCCTGATTGCGCGCCCTTGCCTTGTGATTAACCCTTGGTGCCGCCAGCGGTTAAGCCGGAAACGAAGAAGCGCTGTAAGGAGAAGAATAAGAGCGCAACTGGAACGGCAATGAGCACAGCACCTGCGGCATAGGTGGTATAGCTGGCGCCCATCTTCTGTGCGACCAGGTTGTAAAGACCAATTGGCAGAGTGTATTGGTCTGGGGTTCTTAAGATGGTCGAGGACAGAATGAAGTCGCCTAATGGGCCAGTGAAGGCAAACAATGCGATAACCGCAATGATTGGCTTACTGAGCGGCATGATGATCTCAATGAAGATGCGGAAGTGACCGGCGCCATCCATACGGGCCGACTCATCTAAGTCGCGTGGGATGTTGTCGAGGTAGCCCTTCATGAGGTAGGTGTTCATCGGGATCATGCCACCAACGTAGATTAAGATCAGGGCTAAGTGGCTGTTAACCATGCCTAACATCTGAGCTAAGACGAAGATCGCGATTAAGGCCGAGAACTGTGGAATCATCTGCAGGAGTAAGAAGAGCATTAAGCCATTCTTACGGCCGACGAAGCGGAAACGCGAGAACGAGTAGGCGGTAAAGGAAACGAAGATCAAGGTTAAGACCATAGTGGCCACCGAGATCTTGATCGAGTTCCAGTACCAAGCTACGTAGTCGGTGGTGCCGTTGAACAGATCTTGATAGTGCTCAAAGGACACATTCTCTGGGATCATCGACGAGCTCATCAGGGAGTTACCTGGGTTGAGCGAAGCACCAACGGTCCAAATCAGAGGGTAGATAATTAAGACGGTGACGATACCGATCACCAGATAGCTCAAGGTCAGGCGGATAGCGCGCTGCTGCTTGATACTCTTTTTGTGAGTTTGACTCATATTCAGTACCTGCTAAAGCTTGCGACCGCTGCACTGTGCGCTTTACGTTGTACGTTTTACACTATGCGCTCTGCGCTGGGCGCAGCGGACGGGGTGAGGCCTTAAAGACCTTAGGCCATTTCGTCGTTCTTAAAGGACTTGGAGGAGCGGAATTGCCACAGAGCAACGCCAACCACGAAGATCGACAGCAGAATGGTAATGGCAGCGGCGATCGAGTATTGCGAAGCGGACATGGTCAACTTATAAATCCACGATACCAAGATGTCAGTACCACCGGCGTTCGAACCTGGAACAGCTGGGCCACCATTGTTGAACAGGTAAATGATGTTGAAGTTGTTGAAGTTGAAGGTGTACTGGGTGATGATGATTGGGGCAATCGAGGTTAAGACCAGTGGTAAGGTAATGGTCTTAAGCTTGGTAAAGGAGCTTGCACCATCCATGGTGGCAGCCTCGTAGAGGTCGTCTGGAATAGCTTGCAGCACGCCCGTGGTCATAGCAAACACGAATGGGAAGCCGCACCAGATCTGAATCATGATGAGGGCGGTCTTGGTCCAGAATGGATCGGTGAGCCAAGCCTTAGGCTCGATACCAAAGAAGGGCAGAATCGTGTTGTTGATGACACCAAAGGAATCGTTGAACATGCCTGAGAACACGAGGATGGTAACGAAACCAGGAACAGCCCATGGCAAAATGAAGATGGTGCGGACAATGGCCTTGCCGTAGAGGTCCTTTTGGTTAACCAAGATGGCCAAAAGCACGCCCACGGTGCACTGCAAGGTGGTGGCGACTACGGTCCAAACGACGGTCCATTGCAAGACCTCCATAAAGGTGTCACGCCACAGCTTGAGGCTGAAGATGTTGGTGAAGGTCTTAAGACCAACCCAATCAACTAATTTGGCTGGTGGGGCGTTGTAGAGGTTGTAGTTGGTGAAGGCAATGGAGAAGCCGAAGATAATCGGGAAGATCACCACGAAGACCAGGATGATAAAGCCTGGGGTGATCATGAGGTATGGGAAGCCCGCATCTAACAGGTTGTGGTACTGCTTAACAATCGAGTTGACCGGCAGACCTTGATCGCGGCGGCAGCCATTCTTATAGCCATCGCGGATGGCGACATACCACAGGGTGAAAGCAAAAGCTAAGATGAGGACCGTGATGATACCTTCAGCGAGCAAGAAGACCGAGTTGTCTTTACGCACGGTCTCACCTAAGGTGACAAGGCCCCACAGACCGTGGGAGATCATGTCTTTGCCGCAGAAGAAGAAGCTCAGTAAGATGATGGTGAAAATCAGGCCTTTTTGCCATTGGCCGTTATAGTACTGGCCACCACCAGGGAAGATGCCTAAGACTAAGGCGGTCAAACCGTGGTGGGTTTGGGGCTTAGTAGTTTCGCTCATGGAAACCTCTTCTGAAAACGCCTATCAGATACGTGCCATAAAGCAAGCCCACAGGCTCCCGTCACAGCTTGTGACTTGAGCGTGACTTCGAGCCTGTGAACTCGCGATAAATGGGTTAAGAGCGCACCGCGTCGTGCGCGGTGTGCTCGTAAAAGAAAGAGATTTAAACCCTAAAGGGGCAGGGCTTAGAAGCCGGAGCGGAAGGCTTCGATCTGATTGTTGATCTGATCGGTAGCGCCCTTTAAGGCTTCAGCTGGGTCTTGCTTGCCCGAAACGACTAATTGCAGGGCCGAATCAATTGGGGTCCATACTTGGCTCATCTCAGGGATCGATGGCATAGCTTCAGCACGGGTCGACTGGATCGCAACCGCCTTAGCAAACTCGTTGTCGCTGATGACTGGATCGTTCATGACGGTCTTAGAAGCAGGGATCTCATTGGTGATCTCAAAGCGCTTCTTAGCCCACTCTGGCTTATTGATGAACTGGATGAACTTCTCAGCCATCTCTGGATCTTTACTCCAAGAGGAAACAGCGTAGCCCTTAACACCTAATAAGGAGCTCATGTCCTTGCCATTTGGTAACTTAGGCAGAGGGGTGACACCGAAGTTGACCCCGGCCTTGGTGTATGGCTCGTAAGCCCATGGGCCATTGATTACAGCAGCAGCCTTCTTCTCGGTGAAGAGGGAGTCGATCGCGTTTAAGCCATTCTCACCTAAGATACCAGCTGGGAAGGTACCATCCTCGTAGAAGGAGCGCAGGTAGGTAGCAGCTTCAACGGCACCGGCGTTGCTCAGGCCAATATCGGTGACATCGAAATTGCCCTTGTCATCACGGGCAAAGATGTAGCCTCCGTATGGGGCGACGGCACCATAAGCGTAGTAGATTTGGTCGAACTTAGCGATTAAGCCGTACTCAGAGGCATTGGCAGCGTGACGCTCTTGCGAGAACTTTTTGTACTCATCTAAGGTGTCAAATGGGGTTGGGAGCAGGTCCTTGTTGTAGTACATGACCAAGGTCTCAACCACCTTAGGCAGACCATAGACTTGGCCGTCAGTGGTAAAGGCGGCTAAAGCTGACTCGGTGTAGTCAGATAATTGCTCTGGGGTCGAGGCCAGCGGAGCAATTAAGCCTTGGACCACCGAAGCACCTAATTGGTCAGATGGGATTAACAGGACATCAGGACCGATACCGGCCGGGCCATCAAGACGTAACTTCTCGATCTGCTGGATGTAAGGCATCTCTTGGAGCGAGACCTTGCACTTGGTCTCTTGCTCGAAGGCGGCAATCGCATCAGTGATGCCCTTGGACTTTTGGATATCTTCCCAAACTAACAGTTCGCAGTCAGCAGCGTAGGCAGCTGGCACAGCAGCCAGAGCAGCAGCGGCGGCACAAACAGCAACAGTCAGACGATTCAGAGCTTTCATCGCTTCCCCTCACTCAAGACAAAATAGCAGCGCTCCGGCCAAAAACGCATAGCGTAATGATGGCGGCGCTGTGAACATGCTTACCTTAATCAATTGCCGTGGTGAGCGCAAAGGTGAATCGCTCAGGATATGATTTACCTCACAAAATTGTGAACGGATAACATGAACTTTGCGGGTTAAAGCACGAAAATGGCGCCAAGTCCTTACAAATACGGCTTTGATGTCTTTTGTCTAAAAGTTATCAAGTGCGTGCTCGTGCCCAAGGCCGTAAAACTAGGCTCCAGCGCTGCGTTTGGTCAGTGCTCCAACTGTGACAGCATCGATGTTTTGGCGCAAAAAAGCGTGATCTGGCAAACAAATTTTGGCTTTTGTTTTGTCAAAACGACTCTCGTTTTGTATAGTTTGACCAAGTGAAAGCGCATTGGTTGTGTTTAAACTCATACAATTGTGTTAAAATTAAAACATGCGATGCGCCTAAGGGAGCTTGAGCTAAGCCGCTGCAAAAGGAAGGTTGCAGCCAAAGTCCAGACAGCTCCATTCCGAGGATTCATGTGTGGTAGGAGCATAGTGGGAGTCATTCATGGCAAGCATTGAGTTCAAGAACGTCGTCAAAGCCTATGGCAAGGTCGTCACCTTGTCTAACATCAACCTGAGAATCGAGGATGGCCAGCTGTGCGTCTTCGTAGGCCCTTCAGGCTGTGGTAAGTCGACCATGCTGCGTATGATTGCAGGTCTTGAGAGCATTAGCGCAGGTGAGCTGTTAATTGATGATGAAGTAGTGAACGACGTCTCTCCTGCCGATCGTGGCGTGGCCATGGTGTTCCAGTCCTATGCCTTGTACCCACATATGTCGGTGGCCGAGAACATGGGCTACAGCCTTAAGATCAACAAGGTACCTAAGGACGAGATTCGCCGTCAGGTTACCGAGGTGGCCAAGGCCTTACAGCTTGATCACCTCTTAGATCGCAAGCCAAAGCAGTTGTCAGGTGGTCAACGTCAGCGTGTGGCCATCGGCCGTGCCATTGTGCGCAACCCTAAGGTCTTCACCTTCGACGAGCCTTTATCGAACTTGGACGCCGAGCTGCGTGTCGAGATGCGTCTGCACATTGCCCGTATGCACCAAGAGATGGGCACCACCATGGTTTACGTAACCCACGATCAGGTTGAGGCTATGACCTTAGCTGACAAGATTGTGGTTATGAACTTCGGCAAGATTGAGCAGGTGGGCAAGCCTCTGGAGCTCTATTACAACCCTTGCAACAAGTTCGTCGCAGGCTTCATTGGTTCGCCAAAGATGAACTTCTTACCAACCGAGATCAAGGCGATCGGTGACAACGAAGTCACGGTCGACTTAGGCGGCAACATGGAACAGGTTCCGGCTTTAACCCAGGGCTTAAAGGTCGGCGATAAGGTCACGGTCGGTATTCGCCCTGAGTACCTCTCGATCGGTAACGCCCAAGCTGCCTTAGAGCGCTTTGGTGGTGACAAGGCGGTAAGCCTCAAGTTCAAGTCGGACGTGGTTGAGCGTTTAGGCAACAACACCTACCTCTATGGCACCAGCTGCGGTCAGGACAACTTCAAGATCATCATCCCAGGCGATGTCCAAGTCCACACCGGCCGTGAGGTCGAGCTCAACTGCTTAGCCAAGAACTGCCTCTTATTCAACGAGGCTGGTGAGCGCATCTACGCCCGTGAAGAGGACAAGCTGCCTTGGCCTGAGACCAAGACCAAGCGTGACGAGGATGTAGCCGCCTAAGCAGTTCAAGCGTTGTAGGTTGCAACACGGCAGCTCCCACGGAGCTGCCCCCAAAGATGCAGGTTCAAGTAAGTGGCACCTTTGTGGTGCACAAAGCACGCTGGTGAAAAACGTTTACATACGTTTGCCAGCAAGTTGTTAGAAAAGGCTCGGGCGCGGCTGTAAGATGCGCCATCGCTCAAGATTGTGGGCAAAATCACAAGATTGTGTTGCAATTGTGTAACCAAGCTTGTATCTAGCCTACAATCAAGCAAGAAAAGGGCTTAAGCCCAAAGGTTCCTTTATCCCCAAAAGTGAGGTTTCAAATACGGTCTAACTAAGACAAGTCAGCCAGCACCTAGTTGCTTTTTCTCTATTTCTATCCCATTGAGCGCAAAAGTAATTAGATGCAGCAAGGCTTGGTGCTCAAATCAGCGCGGGGCAGGGCCAAACCTGTAACAGGTTTAGCCTCGGTCTTTGGGGGCTGGTTTGAGCGTTAGACGGTAGTTGAAGCTTAAAGTTCTATCCCAAGGTGGTTTGCTCCTCCTTACTTAGTACCATCAAGCAAAAGGCTTTGTTGTGGGGACAAAGCCCGAGCTTGCGCTGATACTGCTATCCCAACGTAGCTTGAGCAAACTCGATGTGTCTTTTGCAAGTCGTATAGGTAATATTTATGAAAGGGGCAATTAAGTTTTCAACCCTTGCCGCCGCCGTTTTAGCTGCAAGCATGACTCTGTACAGCACCAACGCTGCTGCTGCAGGTCAGGCCGATATCGATGCTGCATTAGCCGCTGCTCGTGAGGCAGTTGCTGCCGCTCAGCGCGCTGAGGCTGCCGCTGTTGAGGCCAAGCGTGCTGCTGAGGCTGCCCAAGCTAAGGCTGAGGCCGAGAGCGCCCGTGCTAAGGCTATCGTTGATCAAGTTGCAGATGGTAAGGCTGCCAAGGTTGATGTAGGTTGGAAGCCATCCTTTGACTTCCACGGCTACTTCCGTGCCGGTGTTGGTAAGTCGAGCCAGGGCGCTAACGGTGGTTGGAACGTTAACAAGGTTGGCCGTTTAGGCAACGAGTCCGATACCTATTCTGAGCTCGAGTTTGGTACTGAGGTTTACCGCGTCAACGACGTAAGCTTCTACATCGACTCGATGTTGCAGTTAAGCTCGGATGGTTCTGAGGACGGTGAAGGCTTATCCGATGATGATTTCAACGTCGCTTTACGTCAGTTCAACCTCCAAGTTAAGGGCTTAATCCCTAATCAGCCAAATGCCGTAATTTGGGCTGGTAAGCGCTACTACCAACGTGCTGATATCCACATCATTGACTCCAAGTATCTCAACATCTCGGGCTCGGGTGCTGGTATTGAGTACTTACAGGCTGGCCCAGGCACCTTCTCCTTTGCATGGATTCGTACCGATCGTGAAGACGTCGAGTACATGTACAAGGATGCCAACGGCTATGATAAGTCGTATTTCTCTCCAGTTAACGTTAACTACTTAGATTTACGTTATGCCGGTTGGGCGCCTTGGCAGGGTGCTTGGACTCAGTTCACTGCAACTGTAGCTATCCCATCTGATGTGGATGGTGGTAACACCAAGTACTGGGATGCAACGAATCAATCTTGGGGTGATGTAAACGGTTCTGTTTCTGATGTAGATGGTGACAGCAACCAAGATACCAGCTTCATGGGCACCATTGAATTTAGCCAAAACTTCAGCTTAGGTTATAACAAGACTGTGCTGCAGTACGCTAACAAGGCTTTAGCTCACAACGTTATCGATATCGGTGGCGGTTGGTACGATGCTTGGAATGATAATGAAGATGCTAAGGGCTTTGGTATCATCAATACCGGTGAGCTCAACATCACTGATAACTTCTCGTTAGCTCACGTTCTGCACTACGGCTATGCCACGGATATGGGCTCTGAGGATAATCACTCCATTATCCGCGCAGTCGCCCGTGCCGGTTACCAACTCACCACTTACACCCGTTTGTTAGCTGAAGTTGGTTCGTACTGGGAAGATGTTGATTACGTTGATGGCCCAGATCGCTCGCAGGATGGTCAGAAGTACACCTTAGCCTACGCTATTGCGGCAGGCAAGGGCTTAATGGCACGTCCTGAGCTGCGTGTTTATGCTTCCTACATTGACATCAATGGCGATGACTTAGGTTGGAACACCAATAATGCTGCCTTAAACGGCGCTTACGGTAAAAGCTCTGATGACTCCGAGTGGAACTTCGGTGTTCAGGCTGAGGCCTGGTGGTAATAGTCAACCACTAGTTTAACGATTCAGTTAGACGATTAGGCGATCGCGATTAGTGCCCTAGGGCACGAGCGGTCGCCCCCAAGGTCTACATTGGGCGTTGCCTCGAGCAGCGCCCAGTGCAGGCCTTTTTGGTTATAGAAAAGCCAGCACGTTGAACCGGAAATCCGGCGCGGCGTGCTGGCTTTTGTCATTTATGAAAACCGCAAGATTTTGACGGCGCGCCTCACGACCGTGACTGGGCAGCAATTTTTTCTGAATTAGCGTCCCCTCATTATTTGACGTTAGTTAGCATATGCTAACTAACAATAAGGGGATAATGCGGACTACATCCTGATTCCTATGCCTGCAAGCAGCCTGTCTTTAGCTGCGATCATCGATTAAATTGGCATTTTTCACGCGATCCCTACTGCTGACGCCAGAATTGACTTCAATCATAAGGTAAAATCAGACGCAAGTGAACAGATGTTACCAATGATCTAATTGCGCGCGTGATTCATATGGACTGATGTGGCTTAATCTTCTTACTCCGCACAACCATATTGCTTGTTAATCCCCTTAAAAACGCCATTTTTAAGGGGACGATAATTCAGGAAAAATTGCTGCCCAGTCGCGGTCACGACTCGAGCTCTGAAAGTGCCCCACGGCCTAATCTTTTGGTCGCACTAACCGCCTGAGCTTTAGGGCGCGCTGCCTGGGCAAGGCTCTCGCGCCACTTCAAGGCTAAAGCTTATGGCAGCCCCCAATATTGCGCTTTTGAAGGCGCTCAAAGTTCCGCGCTTTAGGCGGAGCATTAAGTCCCAGCCTATCCAAGGCATTGCGCACTCTCAGAATGTTGAGGCTGGAGTTATGGCTGGTCTCGGAGAGCGGGCGCTGTTGATCGATTTCTGTGCTGGTGCTCAATGCTTGCTGAAGCGCCCCATGGTTTTACTTGATGGCTTTACTTGGTGCTCGGCCGCAGGTAGTCGTAGCACTCGCGCCAACCGGCGTTGCGGCTGTTGTAGAAGACCTTGCCCACACGCTTGAAGCCCAGCTTGGTCGCAAGCTCATGCATCGGCTGGTTGTCGGCGTGGGTGTCGATGCGTAGGTATGGGTATTGAGCCATTAGCATTTTGAAGATAAAGGTGCCCACGCCTCGGCCTTGGATCGTGGCCATGCGATGAATGACCTTGTACGGCTGGTCGCTTTGCCATTGACCATCTTGGAGCTCATCATAGACCGGCTCGTAGTCCGATAGGACAAAGGTGCCCACGATTTCATCGTGGTGGTCTTCGTCGATCACGACGTAGAGCTCTCCGGCGTCTAAGGCGGGCTTGACGTCGTTTTGGTTCGGGAAGCCGTTCATCCACTGATTGAAGTTGTGGTGGGCGTACATGAACTGCCGGGCGCCTTCAAAGATCTCATCTAAGCGCTCTAAGTCTGATGCTTGAGCTTTTCGGATGTTGAGTAGCGCTGGGGCGTGCTTGCGTGCGGGGGCAATGTAATCAAAGCAGATGCGGTCGCCATAGCCCTCGTAGCTGACCACGCCAGTGTATTGGAAACCGAGCTTGTCTAAGATGTGGCGCATGGTCTTATTTGCTTCGTGGGTGTCGATGCGAATATGTGGATAGCGTGCCATGAGCCAGGCAAAGATAAACTGCCCGGCACCGTGATTGGGCAGCGCCCCCATGCGGTGGACTACGATGTAGGGCTTAGCGCTGTGCCAAGCGCCGTCACGCAAGCGGTCGTACTCGGGCTCGTAGTCGCCTAGCGCAAAGCTTGCGACTACCTGGCCCTCATCATTGAGACAAACGTAGCCGTGACCTTGCTTGATGTCGTCTGCGACCACGATGCTGGTCGGGTACTTCTCATCCCATTGAGTTGGGTTGCCTTCCTTGGCCATATAAGCGCGGCATTGATCAAAAATGGCGTCAAGCAGGGGAAGATCTTCAGGGAGCGTTTTGCGAATAAGCACGGTTTAACCTCAACGTGAGCGCTGGTTGTTGTTGGTGAATCGGTGGGTTAGTCGGTAGCTTCAGCGGCGCGGCGGGCGCGAACCACGGCAATGCGGTTTTTAAGGCAGAGTAAGCAGAAGACCAGGCCGACGCCGTAGGAGAGCGAAGAAATCGTCAGGGAGAGGTGAATGGCGCCGCTGAGCTCACTGATGTAGGCGCTGGTGCCAGTGGTGGCCGTAATGGTGTAGTGCAAGAGGGCCGTGAGGATTGCCATCGAGGTGGCTTGGCCCACTGTTCTTGAAATTGATTGGACTGCAGATGCCATGGCATATTGTTGAGGTGCCACTGAGCTCATCACAATTACCGTGTTCGGCGCTGAGAACAGACCAAAGCCAATGCCTAGGAGCACTTGGGCGGTGAAGATCAGGGCTAAGCTGCTTTCTGGGGTGAGCCAAAAGAGCACGACGACACCGGTCAGGCAAAGGGTCATGCCGGTGATGGTGAGGTATTGCGGACCGATGGAGTGGCTTAACTTGCCCGAGAGCGAGGAAAAGAGCACCATCAAGAAAGGCTGCACCATGAGGATAAGGCCGGTGGTTGCCGCAGCATAACCTAGGATCAGCTGCAAGTGCATCGCAATGAGCAGGGTAAAGACGAAGCTTGCCAGGTAGTGGAAGGTCGAGGCAAAGAGGGCGTATTTGAGGACGTTATTGCCCCAGATGAATTTGAGCGGGAGCAGGGGCTCCTTGGAGCGGTACTCCACACCTAAATACACGCCTAAGGCCACGATGCCAACTATCAGGAGGTAGACCAAAAAGTCGTAGCTGGTGTAGCCTGAGAGCGCAATTAAGATGGTGAGTCCTATAGCAAAAGAGGCGCACATGCGTCCTAGGGGTAGCTTGGTGGCAAGAGGCTTATCCTTAGGCTCACGGTAAGTCAGGTAGAAGGAAATGATGAGGCCGACGGCGGTGATATAGAACATAGTGCGCCAGCCTAAGGTATCGACGATCAGTCCTGAGATAAGCGGGGATAGGGTCAGGCCTGCATACACCGAGGCAACGTTGTAGGCAATGGCAAAGGAGCGATATTCGCACTCGACGCGCTGGGAGATAAGCGCCATCGCGGTACAGAATACCAAGGACAGGGCCACACCTTGCAGACCGCGTATTACGGAGCTTGAGATGAGCTCAGGGGCTAAGGTCACAGCAATACTCAAGAGGCCGGAGCTTAATGCGCCCGTGAGGAAGATATTGAGGTAGCCAAAGCGATTGGCGAGGGCGCTGGAGGCCAGTAAGAAGGCGGCAGAGCTGGCGGTAAAAGCGTTGATCATCCAGGTGACGTTCTCAGGGGAGCAATCATAGTCCTGGGCGATGAACGGCATGGCGATATTAAGCGAAGAGCCCATGAATGAGGTCAAAAACGACGTCATACACAGGGCGATGAGCAATTTGAGGTGCTTGCGCATTCCGGCCTCCACCAGTTGAGCTGTATTTAGTGGCCCCAATCTTAGATCATTTTGGTGCGTTCGCGTAAGCATTGGCGCATGCTTGGCTTTACTTTGGGGCAGCGGCCCCGGTCGGCTGGAGCGTGGGTGGTCGCCAGTGTGACTTGGGACCGTCAGCAAGGGCGGGCGCTTGCTTAAGGAGCGCCTGCTGGTATTGGGGTCGGTTTGCTGGTGCTTAGAGGGTGCGGCGTTTTAATGGAGTGAGCGGGACGGGGACTAGCTTGTGATAAGGCTTGGTGCCCTTGGGATCCTTAATTGCGCTTAAGACTGCCTCCCCTAAGGCTGCGCCGAGTTCATCAAATGGGACCTCAAAGCCGTGGTCGCACGGATTGACAAAGTCAAAGAACTCCGAGGATGAGTTAAGACACATCATCTGGGGGAGCTTGAGGTTGTGGCGACGGCCATAACTTAAAGCACTGTACAGGACATCGTCGTTGACTAAGAGCACGAAATCAGGGGGTGTAGGTTGGGCTATCAGCTGGGATAGAGCTAGGGCGCCCACCCCATCATGCTTGGGCATAACGTGGATGCTGTGCTCATCAGGAGCTAAGCCGTGGGCGCTGATGGCCTGTTCAAAGCCCTCCTTGATGCGCCAACCAAAGGAGCAGTCATCGCCAAAGGTGACAACGGCCAGACGCTGATAACCTTGTTCGAGGGCATAGTGCACCGCATCATAGGTCATTTGCTCATAGTCCATGTCGACGCAGTGGAGGTGGCGCTCGTCGTCGGTGCGTCCCATCGCTGCAAAAGGCAGCCCCTTGCTGTGCAAGAGCTTGATGCGCTCATCGTTATTGTGGGTGTCGGTCAAGATGACGCAGTCGACCACCTTCTCACTTAAGAAGCGCTCAATTTGCTTAAGCTCATCCTCAGCACTGGTCGGAGCGTAGATAAAGGGGAGATAGTCATGCGCGGCTAACAGCTTGTGCAGGCCGACGTTGATTTTGTAGAAGAAGTAGGAGGTGTGATAGGCGTTGACCCCATCAGGCGGCATAATGAGCGCCACTACGCCAGTCTTGCCGCGCTTTAATTGGCGTGCGGCGATATTGGGCGAGTAGCCGTAGCGCTTGGCAGCTTCCTTGACTAACTGGCGCGTTTCCTCCGAGATATCGGGTTTATCGTTGAGCGCCTTGGAGACCGCAGCGGTCGATAAGTTGAGCTTTGCTGCCAATTGCGCCAGATTCACTACCTTCTCTCCTTCATTTGAGCAAGCCTAAGCTCGCAGAGCTTGAGTCTGCTGATCAGGTCTGAGCTTGCTGAGCAGCTTGAGTCTGCTGATCAGGCTTGAGCCGCTTGAACTTGCTGAGCCGCCTTAGCTTGCTGAGCCGCCTTAGCTTGCTGAGCCGCCTTAGCTTGCTTCTGCCATTGCCCCGCGCTGCGGTGGTTCTATCATCTTAGCAAGTTTTGACGGTGGTTACAGCCAAGCGGGCTTACTTGGTTCTAAGGTTAAGTTCTTTTTTATTTGCGGGCACGTGCACGTAAATTGAAGTAGTGGTGCGATAGGCTTCACAAAAATGGGTTAAGGTGCGGCAAAGCTTGATTGTATGCGCTACAATCGCATGATATTCTTGCGCCCTAGCTCATTGGGGTCTGTCTCTTGCGTGCGCGAGCACGTGAGACGATTGTTGGGAGGAAAGGGAGTTTCATGGCAGATTTCATTCAAGGTGTTAATTTAGGCAACTGGCTGGTCTTGGAAAAGTGGATGAGTCCGCAGACTTTTGCCGGTTCCGATGCTGACGACGAGTACTATTTACCACGGACGCTCGATACCGCAACTTATGCTGCGCGTATCGCCCAGCACCGTGCTGAGTACATCTCTGAGCGCGATTTTGTGCTGCTTAAGGGTATGGGCATCAACAGCGTGCGCATCCCAGTGCCGTACTTTATCTTTGGCGATCGTGAGCCTTTTATTGGCTGTATTGCCGATTTAGATAATGCCCTGGCTTGGGGCGCCCATTACGGCATCTCGGTGCTGATTGACTTGCATACCGCCCCGATGAGCCAAAACGGCTTTGATAATGGTGGTATTCAGGGTGTCTGCCGCTTTAGCCAGCTGCCGAACGAAGTCGAGTACGTCTTGACCGTCTTAGAGCGTTTAGCTCAGCGTTATGGCTCGCATCCGGCACTGTATGGCATTCAGATCTTAAATGAGCCGATCACCGAGCGCCTGTGGCAGACCATGAATGTGCCGGGACGCTATCCGCCACGCGATCCGGAATTAGCACGGGGTTCGGCTCCTAATAGCATGTCCTTCTTACGGGACTTCTACACCGAAGCCTATGCGCGCATCGCGCCACACTTGGGAGCAGGCAAGAAGGTGGTATTCCATGACGGCTTTGAGCTCTTAGCCTGGCAAGACTTCATGGTCGACCGTGCTAAGTACCCGAACGTGGTACTCGACACCCACCAATACCTGATGATGGCTGAGATCGGCGGTTGTGAGCAAAAGCTTGAAAGCTATCTTGATTACTTAGAGCATCAGCTCATGCCGCAATACCAAGAGGCGGCCGCAGTGCACGATGTAATCTGCGGTGAGTGGTGCCTCTTTAATTCGCTCGCGTGCGGCTACGACACCAAGGGCGGCCAGAGCGTGCTCAATGGCGTAACCGCCGGGGCTGAGACTGAGGGCCTATCTTTGGCTGAGCGCACCGCAATTTACCAAGAGCTCAACCGCGCCCAGATGAAGGTCTGGCACTTAGGTGTGGGCCAATACTACTGGAACTATAAGATTCTGTTTGATACGGTCAATTCGAGCAATTGGCGCGGCTGGGATGCTTGGGACGCCGGGCGCAGCTATGCCTTCAATTGGTTCAAGCCGATGTAAGGAGTGTTTTGTGATTATCAATCCTATCTTTAAGGGCTTCAATCCTGATCCATGCATCTGCCGCAAGGGCGATGACTATTACTGCGCAGTGTCGAGCTTTGAGTGGATGCCTGGTATTCCGGTTTATCACTCCAAGGACTTGGTTCACTGGGAGCTCTTGACCCACGTCTTAACCGACCAAGTTAACTTACAGCGTCTGCCCAGCGCCAAGGGCATTTGGGCTCCATGCCTGACTTATTGCGAGCCTGAAGACAAGTTCTACGTCGTCTATGGCGTGATGAACTCGATGAACGCCCGTTACTTCGATGTCGACAATTACGTCATCTCGGCCTCGGATATTTGTGGCCCATGGTCGGAGCCGGTTTATCTGCACTCCGCCGGCTTTGATGCCTCGATGCTCCACGACGATGATGGCCGTAAGTATGTGGTCTCGCTGGAGTGGGAAACGAGAGCCGGTTACGAGAAGCCAGGTGTGATCTGCCTGTGCGAGTACGACCCTCAGGCCAAGGCCATTGTGGGCTATCCAAAGCGTGTCTGGCGCGGTGCTACCAACCGTGGCTGCATCGAGGCCCCACACTTAACCAAGCGTAATGGCTACTACTATCTGATGTGCGCTGAAGGCGGCACCGGCTATAACCACTGCGTCGCCGTAGGTCGTAGCACCAATGTTTGGGGCCCATATGAGCCTGATCCCGCCGGTGCCATTGTTACCTCAGTCATCAACGACTCCAATGAGCGTGCTGACGACGATCACTTAAAGCCACGCTACTTCAATCCTGATTCGGTCCTGCAAAAGTCCGGTCACGGTTCCTACGTCGATCTGCCTAATGGTGAGACCTACTTAGTACACTTAACCTCGCGCCCATTTGTCCCAGAGCTGCGCTGCACCTTAGGCCGTGAGACTGCAATTCAAAAGATGAAGTGGTCCGAAGATGGCTGGCTGCGCATGGCCGATGGCTCGAGCTTAGCAAAGGTTGAGGTCCCAGAGCCAAAACTGCCAGCCGTTCCAATGCCTGAGGTCCCAAGCTTTGATGACTTTGATGGCAAGCTGGGTAATTGGTACTACGCTCCACGCATTCTGCCTAAGAGCTTTGCTACGACCAGCGCCCGCCCAGGCTATGTCACATTACGCGGTCAAGAGTCGCGCACTTCGCTCAATAAGGTCTCGATCTTAGCGCGCAAGCTCACCTCGGTTTACGCCACCATCACCACCTGCATGGACTACCATCCTGAGGTTTATCAGCACAGCGCCGGTCTTATTATCTATTACGATAATATGAACTACGTCAATCTGCGCAAGTACTACTCGCAGACCTTAGGCGGCAGCGCCATTGGCATCACCCACTTGGAAAATGGTACCAAGAACGAGATGCTCGATACCCGCACCGCTGTGGATGACAGCCGTGAGTTGATCTTCCGCCTGGTCATCACCGGCAAGACCTTCCACTTTGAGTGGGGTTACGCAAAGGACGGCGTAGGTAAGGGCAAGGTTGATGAGACCTCGCTGCAGCGCATCGGCCCTGACTTCGATACCACTAAGTTCTCGGATGAGTACTGCAAGTACGGTGAGTTCACTGGTACCTTTGTTGGCCTGACCTGTGCTGACCGCGTCCTGCATCGCCACTGCGCTGACTTTGACTTCTTCGACTACGACGCCGATGAGACCAAGCCAGTAGCTTAGGCCGATGGGGCTAGGGCGATAGCCTTGGTCTGTAGGTAGCCTCGGCCAAGTAGGGACAAACTGGTTCCTGGGTCAAAATTGGTCATAACTAAGTAGCCCCAGTGCAGTTACTGTGCTGGGGCAGCTGTTATCATGGGCTGGCTTTTATTAGGAGGCTTCTATGGATTTTGACGTCAGTAAGCTGGTGTGGACCCGTGCTCCGCAGCACTTTGTGATTTCGCCTGAGCGCATTGAGATTGAGACCGTGCCGCACACCGATTTGTGGCAGCGCACTTATTACCATTTTCGCAACGACAATGCGCCGGTGCTCCAGATGACCACGGATTCGCAGTATTTCTCCTTTGTGGTTAAGACGGACTTTGCCGCGAGCCATCATCGCTTTGACCAGTGCGGCATCGTACTTTACTTGGACAGCGAGAATTGGCTTAAAGGGTCGATTGAGTACGAGAACGAGCGCTTTGCTCACTTGGGTAGCGTGGTGACCAATCAAGGCTATTCGGACTGGGCCACCACCGAAATTCCGGCCACCATCAAATCGATGTGGTATCGCCTAAGCCGCCGCGCCGACGATTTTCGCATCGAGTGCTCGGAGGACGGCGTAACCTTCAAGCAAATGCGCGTGTGCCACCTGCATGCGGCGCAAGGCCCGGTATCTTTTGGCGTCTATGCCTGCAGCCCGGAAGATTCCTCGTTTACGGCGGTCTTCACCAACATGGCTTTGTTGCCTTGCGCTTGGCAGGCCCATGATGGCCAACAGCCGGACGAGGTTTGATTGAGCGCGGCTTGGTTGTGCTGGCTTGATTGAGCTGAGATTTTAATTGGTACGAAGGGAAGGCCTGAGCTGACGTGGTGAGCTCAGGCTTTCTTTTGGGGCATGAGGGCGTGGGACAGGATCGCTTCTAGCTCAATGCTTGAGCGCGCGCGGGGCAAGAAATCGCAATACTTTTGTGTCTTTGCGACACAGCGCACGTTTGGTCAAATTCGGCAACAAAACGCAAGCATAAGCGGGTTATGCTAGTTCTTGCCGTGCCTTTTTTGTGTTGCAAAATAGTGCACGGAATAGGGCACGCGTGCCTTTTTCTTTATGGGGGCGGGCGCTGTCATATTGCTGACAAAATGCGTTTTTTTCCATGCTTTTGCCTTGCATTTGTCAGGGCTTTTGCCGAAAATAACGCCAATTTTTTGCAACTGCGTTGCATCATCTTGGCGCAGGTGGTCGCAAGTGCTCAAGCTGAGTGCTGCCCTAAAAGGCAGCGCCTTAGGCTTTCTTGTGGTCGTTGGTGGGCTAGATTTTGCTCTTGAGCGGTTGGCAGTGCTGGGGCTTTGCTCCGTACTCAGAAGATTACCAGCTAAGGCAAGGTTAAAGCTTAGAGTGGTTAGAGGCTCACCCTCTACGGTGATGGACTTAGGCTAAACCTTGGTTAGTAACATCGTGTTGATGTGGCTCCTTGGCTTTAGGTGATCGTGGTGATGTTGGATGCTCTCCATTAGTGGTTGCGCTCGTGGGCGCGACTAGGCAGCAGTTGCGTGCAGGTGCTGCCTAGCCGGGCCTAGGATGCAGGTGGTGAGCGTCCGTATTTGGTAGATAATTATGGCTACAATTCCTTTCTTAACCTTAGCAATTTCGATTGCTGCGGTCCTGGGAATTTTGCTCGGCGAAGTGCGCTATCGTGGTATCGGCCTTGGTATCGGTGGCGTTCTATTCTCAGGTATCTTCGTCGGACATTTTGCCCATGAGTGGTTTGACTTAACCATTCGTACCCCTGAGGGTGCTACCGCCGCAGGCGAGATTTTAAGCTACGTCCAAGAGTTTGGTTTAATCCTGTTCGTTTACGCCATCGGTGTCCAGGTTGGTCCAAGCTTCTTCTCGTCACTGCGTTCGATGGGCGCTAAGCTGGTCGGCTGGGTCCTCATTATTATCTTAATGGGCTGCTCGATTGCACTGATTCTGCACTTCGTAGGCTATGTCAATATCGACGCCATGGTCGGTATGTACTCCGGTGCTATCACCAATACCCCAGCCTTAGGTGCTGCAAACCAGATGATTTTGGATATGCAGCAGGTCTTAAGTGCTGACGGTATTGATGCTAAGAACCAGGGCTTTGACCAGTTCGTCGTTCCATCGGCTTACGCTATGGCCTACCCATTTGGCGTGTGCGGTATTCTCTTAACTATGATTCTGCTGCGTATCATCTTCCGCGTTGATATCGCCAAGGCAGGTCAAGAGTACCAAGATGCCAAGTCCGGTGGTAAGCCAGCCATCAAGACGGTCAACGTAGTTGTCACCCACCCAGAGTACTTCGGCAAGACCTTAGCTCAATTACAGGGTATCAAGGATGAGAGCTATGTGATCTCCCGTATCAAGCGTGGCAACGACCTTATCGTGCCGCATCATGATACCGTGATCGCAGAAGGCGACGTCCTGCACTTAGTCGGTGCTGAGCCACAGCTTGAGCGCGCGATTGAGCGTATGGGTGTTAAGGCTGAGAACGTCTTCACCACCACCACTCGTGGTACCAACAAGGTGGTCAAGCGCATTGTGGTTACCAACAACAACGTGATTGGTAAGCACTTAGGCGATCTGCACTTAGAAGAGCGCTTTGATATCGTCGCCTCGCGTCTCATCCGTGCTGGTGTTCAGTTCGTGCCAACCCACGATATGCGCCTGCAATTTGGTGATTACTTAAATGTCTTAGGTACCGAAGAGAACATTCAGGCTGCCGCTAAGACCTTAGGTAACTCCGACACCGAGCTGCACAAGGTTGCTATGTTGCCAATCTTCATTGGCTTAATCTTAGGTATCCTCTTAGGCTCGATCCCGATCCCAGTTTCGGGCGTACCAGCACCTATGAAGTTAGGTATTGCCGGTGGCCCTCTGGTTATGGCCATTTTATTAGCCCGCTTTGGCAGCACCTGGACGGGCAACCGCATTCGCTGGTATATGCCAGCTGCAGGCCTCTCGGCTCTGCGTGAAATCGGTATCACCCTGTTCTTATCGATCGTCGGTATATGCGCTGGTGCTAACGGCTTCTGGTACACCTTAACGGAAGGCCCAGGCATCCAGTGGATGTTAGGTGGTGTCTTAATCACCTTTATCCCACTGTTCGTAGTTGGCTTCTTAGCCTATAAGATCTCCAAGATCAACTACCTGGTACTGTGCGGTATGATCGCAGGCTCGATGACTGATCCGCCAGCCTTAGCCTTTGCCAACGGCTTGCACTCCAACCCAGAGGCTTCGTCCTTAGGTTACGCTACGGTTTACCCAGTAACGATGTTCCTGCGCATTCTGTCGCCGCAAGTCATGATCATCATCGCCGTGCTCGCGATGTAAGAGCGGGTGTGCGCTAGACTCGATGGTCGGCGCGCGCCCTTGATCCGCCGCCCTCTAACGGCGGAGCTGACAGGCCGTACCTCCTTTTTTAGGGGGTGCGGCCTGTGTGTTTTTGCGTGCTATCATAGCGGCCAAAGTTATCACGGCCAAAAGTCCGAGAGTGGGGGAATATTCGTGCCAGCAGATCGTGAACCTTTGAGCTCAAGTGGGCGGGAGCCTTTGAGCTCAACCGGCATTGGCGGACCGCTGATGTGCCTGATAAGTGGCCTCACTGGCTACCATCCTAAGGTGCCGTGGTGGTGCCTGTGCCCCGTGTGGTTTTTACTTGCGGTGCCGGTGACCTTAATTGCGCCGCCTGCGATGCCCCTCATTGTCTTGGCCTTCTTGCAGCGCGCTTGGCGTAAAAGCTCGCAGCTGCCCTTAGATGCCGCCGGTTTAAATGCGGTGCAATTGCGCTTTATTGGCATCAACCTCGGGGAGGTCTTGCGTTATAAGCGCCGCTTATTGATGGTTTTAGTGATCTGCTACTACCTCATTGCCCTAGGTGGCAGCGTTAGATGTTAACCTAGTTTTCACAAAAGCAACTGACACAACAACCGTGTTTAGCTACAATAGCTGAAAATTAGG
>CALXOW010000022.1 GCA_944390115.1 uncultured Anaerobiospirillum sp. | reverse complement strand
CCATATCAGACGGAGCAAATTATGTGTTCCGCCCGATATTTATCGCATTTAGCTTACATCTTACCGTCAAAGTCGGGAGTTCGGTAAGGCCGCAGTTGACGGTGCCATCTTAGACACCACTACAGCTACTCGCTTTACTGGTGCTAACTCGATTACCTTGCAAGAGGACTACAGCCAGATCACCAATCAGGGCGGTATCTTAAAGCTCGACTTTGCTTCGGGTATAGCTTTTGATAACGAGTCGGTCAAGGCCTTAAAGAATGCCTTATTTACCTCGGGCAGCTTTGAGAATGGCGTCTTAAAGGACGGTGGTATCCTCCACATCGGCTCTGGTTCCTTCACTTACTTAGAAGGCAAGCTCAAGGAGCAAACCGGTGAGGGCTTATCGGGCTGGACTGGTGCTTGGTCTGACTTAAAGGAGTTCTCTGATATCAACTCTGATGTTGCCAACTATCAGACCCTCCAGACCAATGTCTCGGGTATCAAGGTTGATGATAAGGTTAAGGGTACTTGGGGTTCGCTCTCCATGGCCGATGGCGTTTCCAGCAAAGAACAAGTAACCTTAGATGGTCACACCACTCTGAACTATGCCGCAGGCAATAATGGCTTCTTTATCAGCACCGCTGATAACCAAGCTGCTTTAGGTGCCAAGGTAGAAGGCCACCGTACCCTGTCCTTAGTTGACGGCGGTAAGATTGGTAAGATCTCCTTACACGGTGCTGAAGGCCACTATGAGCAAGATACCGTCTTAGAGATCACCACCTCGGCTGACAATACCAATCCAGCTCTGACCACGATCGACTCGATTGAGGGCTATGGTTCTACTCCTGATCACGGTGTCTATAGCAGCACGATCGCTAACTTCCGCGCTGATGCTGAGGTCACCAACTCCATCACTGGTATTGATGAGGTCAATGCCTTCACCGGCGCTGATGTCAAGGTCAAGAACACCACTGCAGTAGGCGAGCTCTCGACTGAGAATGGCTCGATTACGGTTACCGAGACCGCTCAGTTTGGTAGCTCCTACGTATTAGGTGGCAGCATCACCGCTCAAGATGCCGATATGCGTAATGACCTTGACCAAAGCTCGGATGGTGACGAAATCATCGTCGCTCACAACGGCTGGTTTAAGGTCAACGACACCTTAACGGCTCACGCTGGCGCTTCCATCCAGGTAGGTATTGATACCTCTTGGTGGTCTGAGGAAGATCTGACCTTAGAGGACGGCACTGTCGCAGGTGGCACCGGCTACTTTGAGGTTGGTACCTTAGAGCTCAATAAGGGTACCTTAATCGTGGACCCAGAGTACACTGAGGCAACCTCGATTGCAGCTGTAGGTAAGTTCCACGATCAAGCTCAACGTACCAGCATCAAGTACGACAATTACAAGGGTCAGTTAGACGGTGATCTGCTCATCGGCAAGAACGCTGCCTTTGGCTTAGGTGCTACGGTTGAGGAGACTCAAGCAGCTATTGCTGAGTTCCAGGTCGGCAATGCCTTAAACCCAGAAAAGTATGGCTCGATCCTGTACTTAAACGGCCAAATGGACGTTGAGGCTGGCTCACATATCGCTCTGAACTCTTCAGACAAGGTAGCCAGCGAAGCGGAAATCAAGGACGTTAACATCTACAACGTAGCCCAAGAGGACGCAGAAACCGGCTCGATCACGATCGACCGCTATGCCGCTTTAGGCTTAGGTGCTAACACCGCCATCATCATGACCAACCAGGCCTTTGAGGATGACAAGGGTGAGAAGACTGGCACTGCTATCTACTTCAATCGCACCAATGCTGTAGTCAATGGCTTAGGTGGTGAGATTGTCTTAGCCGGTGACTTTGACCTGTCCGATAAGCTCAATATCTTCCAAGATAAGGACGCTGCTGGCCAAGAGGGTGTCGATGTTAAGGGTGAGATTAAGGTCAAGACCTTAAACGGCTTCCTCTACACCACCTTAAAGGGTGATAACCAAGGCTATCAAGTCAACCTCGAGGTCAACAAGCCAGAGGCTTACGGCATTATGTCCGAGGCTTCTGACCCAGTTGTTGAGACCTTAATTGCCTACGGTGTTGGTGTCACCGGTAGTGACACTACCACTGACAATGGTACTGAGGGCTCCGGTGAGTCGATCCCAGCAAACGATATTGAGACTCCAAAGGCCGACACTCAGGCTAAGAACGCTCAAGTCGCAGCTCGTGCTACGACCGAGACTCAACCTTTAACCGAGGTTGAGCCACAAGAGCCTGCTCAGACCGCAGCTAAGAGCTCCTTCTTAGAGCGCGTCATTGTCAACACCCACGGTGCTCCAGCTGAGCAAGCTGCCCGCTTAGGTGTTTACGGTGGTGCTGCTCATGTTGGCTTAGCCGCAGCTGGCAGTAACTCTGATGTCTTAGAGAGCCGCTTTGGTATTGGCGCTAACGCTCAGAGCCTGAATCTGGCCTCGAACGGCATGGGTGGCACCTTATGGGTAGCCCCTATCTACAAGAGCTCGGATTCCGATGACTTCGGTGCTCAAGGCCTCAACTACGGTGTTGATTTTGACCTTTATGGCGTCGCCTTAGGCGGTGACTACAAGGTCACGAATGAGATCACCGTAGGTGCGATGTTCAACGTCGGTTCTGGTTCCTTAGACGGCCAAGGCAATGCCGCTGCCGCTGGTACCTCCAACGACTTTGATTACTTCGGCTTTGCTCTGTACGGTGCTTACCAAGCAGGTGCTCTGACTGTCACCGGCGACTTAAGCTACACCCAGGTCGACAACGACCTCGAGGGCAGCAACGAGGTTGGTAAGCTGACCGCCTCGAGCGATACCTCGGCTTGGAGCTTAGGTGTTACCGGCCAGTACAAGTTCAGCTTTGCTGCTGTTGACGTAACGCCACACGCTGGTCTGCGTTTCACCTCGCTTGACCTCGACGACTACAGCTTAGAGGCTGCTGGTTACGGCAATGTCGCTAACTACGATGGTGATACCTTATCGGTCTTCTCCATCCCAGTAGGCGTAACCTTCGCTAAGACCATCGAAGGCGAGAGCTGGAACGTAACCCCAGCCTTAGACCTCCACGTCACCGGCCAGTTTGGTGATGACGAGGCCGAGGGCACGGTTGCTTGGAGCGGCACTAACCTGTCGACCAACGTAAGCTCTGAGATCTTCGACAGCTTCACCTATGGTGCAACGGTCGGCGTCCAGGCTGAGAGCAACAGCTTCAGCTTCGGTGTTGGCTTAGGCTACACCGGCTCGAGCAACACTGACGAGTTCAGCGCTCAAGCTAACGCTCGCTTCACCTTCTAAGAGAACTCAGCGCCTAAAGCGTAAGCCTTATAACAAAGGCAGGGTAAGCCCCAGCTTAGCCTAAAGGCCCAGCCTCAAAGCTCAGCTTGGGACCTACCCCTATTCCACGGCGCCTGTTCCAAGGCGCCGTTTTAGCCTTACTGGTGTCAGCTCCCACTATGGACGCTGACGCTTTCTCATCTCATTTAAGGTATAAACATGCAATCATTCGCTTGGGATGACACCCCAACCCCAAATGGTGCGGTCTTGGCGCGCGCAACCAATGCGCTCACTGCTCTGAACCAAGGTACAATCAACCTATATCAGCTCAACTCGCAACAGAGAAGCGCTCTCTTTGCCCCAGTTCCTAACAGCTTACGGGAAGTTTTAGGTTGGTTCCGGCAACAAGACTCCAGCACACCAACCAATCCAGATCCTTGGGCCACAGCAATCTACCCAGCCTTAAGCGCTGTCGATGAGTTAATGGCAAAGCTGATCGCAGGTGACCCTAACGTTCTGTGTGCCTCTATTGAGATTATCCCTCTGACCGAAGAGGCGTTAAGCACTATCTATGACAACGTGCAAAAGCAGTTGGTTGATGACCAAGGTAATGCCAGCGATCCTCAATTTTGGGACTATTCCCAAGACTTTGAGCATGCCGTTCATTTACTCATGGCAGTCAAGAACTATCTGTCGCGTCTTATTGTTGTTGCCTAATGATATAAGTTAAGACACTGAGCTGCTTATACCCATCTAATCAGCGCCTACCTCCAAATAGAGGTCGGCGCTTTTACGTTATAAGTCATGATCACCAATACTTTGACCCGCCCAACACGAGCTACCCCATCAGTAAGTGTAGGCTACCACGGCAGCTCTGAGACCAATGAGTTCTCAGCTCAGGCTAAGGTTCGCTACACCTTCTAAGAGCCGCGCGTAAGCGCAGAGCTTAGAAGCAGCAAGCCTGCTAAATCAGGCCTGCAATAAGGTAAGTCCCAGTTGAGCCGCAAGGCCACGCCTAAAGCTCAACTTGGGGCTTACCCCTTCACTCAGCGCCCGCACCTGCGCCGCTGAGACTTTAAAGGCGCCCGTGCGCTCTAACGCGCGCTGGCGCCTTTGTCATTCTCAAAGACACAACCATTACCCAGCTCCACTAAATGCGGCGTGCACGAGCACAATTGATCTCTACGTGCGTCTTAGCCCATACGGTCAGTCACAGCAATCAACCTAAAAGTAACAAAAAAGGTGATAAGCTAAGCAGACAATATCAGTAGATTGGCTTATATAAGCCTCAAACAAGGTGTAATTATATAAAATCAACCAATCATCCTAGTAATTTGGGTGGAAGTTGCCATATAGCCAAAGTTTCGCTTACATATGAGCTTTTGGTTCAATGAACACTAGACCATATCACCTTTTTAGTTACTTTTAGGAATCAAGCCCTTTTCAAAACTCTAAGCGGACAGCATCTTCAGCGGGCAGTGTTCTCATCGAGCTAAGAGCGAGCCACCTCATCTGCCCAAAAGCGCAGAACAGCGTCGGGAGCAAAAACCTTAATGTGCTGCTTCCTATCAAAGGCATAGAGCCCACAGCGTGTCTTCAAGACGTTTAACAGTGCTTCGACTTGAGCATCACTCACCACTTCCTTGGCGCAGCCTGCCCTTGCAGAGCGTAAATGCTCAGCAAAATAGTGCTTAAGCTCCACACGCGTGAAGCCACAACCAGCCGCAAGCACCATGTCATCGGACACGTCAATGAAGCTATTGCCTGCCGCATCCAAATTCAGATCAGACAAGCGCATAGTGCCGCTTAAAAAGACCGAGTGGAATTTGCTCTAATGGTGTTTGACTGTGGCAAACAAGCTACGTAAGAGCATCGTGCCTGCCTTGAGCACCTGCTCATCAGCATCATGGTAAATTCGAGGCATATCGACCTAATCGATCAGCAGTATCTGAGAACGGCTTGGAACCTGATAAGCAACGCACGCAGCTGCATCCTAAAGGTCGGCCGATCATCCGGCACCGTGCCCCCATTACCTTGGCAGAAACAAGCGAGAACAGTCACCAGACGCTGTTCAAACTGCGCTATCGTGTCACAGCCGCTATTAAGCTCACGTAAATCAAGGTGCAGCACCAGATATGAGTCCTCATCATGCCACAGGCCTGAGTCAGGATTTGAAGCCAACTACGGGAAGCAAGCACGTAAGCACAAGATCTCTTATCAACCTAGGCAGCGCCCCTGTGCCGTGGCTCAGAAAAAGACTTAATACCCAGCAGCTTGCTTTCTACATTCACCTTGCTTCCTTGTAGTGGACCGGCACGTCGAGGATAGGACTAATCAAAGCCATCTAATTACGCCTGATCTTATCCCCCACTGACGTGCTTTAATCTTAGCAATATTGCATCTAGTGTGACCTGCTAATTATGTAGGCATAATGGGAAAGCGTGCGCACGGCGAAGAGCAGCATTAAGGAAAAACAGAATCATCACCTGCCCTCGTGATGAAGTCAATCATATGCCTGCCATCACTCACCAAACCTTAAAAACCTCACCAAACGCGATATTTAAGCCATTCTTGCAACACAATAAAGGCATTTGCATTGACCGACCCAGTGTACGCAAACTATCAAGCTTTTGCAAAATTTTTGACCACCATTGCAAATAAGCTGTAATTTTTACGGTACAATCGAAAAGTAAGTCATAGTGACTTTTCGGTTTAGCAAAATAAGGAACTACCATGACTCCTAATGAAACCAACGCTCAGATTGATACTCAAAATGAAGCCAATAATACTTCCGCCTTACAGGAAAAAGAAGCAACCTCTAGCTCAAGTCAAGAGATGGGAGGATCTACTCCTTCAAATGTCTTAGATCGTTCAATCGAATCAGAAAAAGAAGATCTAATCGGCCTAGGCGAAATTCTGGACGGCATGACAGAATTCCTAAACACCGCAAAAATGCCTTTCACCATGGCAGTACAAGGTGAATGGGGTATTGGTAAAACATCTTTTTTAAACCTTCTTAAAATTAAACTTTGTAAAAACAAAGAGTCTTTATATTACCCTATTTGGATTGATGCTTGTGATTTCGCATTACTTCAATCACCAATTCCTGCTGTTATCAATATGTTGCAGTCTATGGTATATCAAATAGGTCATTTAAAGCCTGTGGTTGCCACAGAACAACAAGGAAAAGAATATATCGAAAAAGCTGCATTAATTATGAAAAATCTTGGAAAGTTTGCAGCCAAGAAACTTATAACGTCTGGAGCTAAAGTGGCTACAGCAGGCATCGTTAGTGCTGAGATGATTGATGAAGTTGCAGATGTTATTACCAATTCTTGGTCTGCCAACGACAAACAAGCCAATAATCAAGATGGCAATCTTTCAGTTATCAAACAACTACATGATGATATTACCGGTCTAATCAAGGAAATTCTAGACCCAAACAATGATGAAAACTACATTTTATTACAACAAGATAATACACAACAAGCCGCCATTCAAACTAACAACAGATGCGGTCTATGTAATTGGTTTAAATCTCCAAAAATCAGTAATACCTATAACAATCAAGCATCAAAAGAAACTATACAAGACCATCATAATTCTGCTAAGATTATCAATAATAATATTCAAGAAAAGCGAGGAATCGTATTTTTTATTGACAATCTCGATCGTATCGATCCAACACTTGCAGTTGAAATTCTTGAGGTTACAAAAAATATCTTTGATTTCAGCAGCAGTATCTTTATTGTCGCACTTGACAACAATATTGCTCTTAGAGGACTTCGAGCAAAATTAGGAGAGCTTACACCTGAAAATGAACCTACATTTCGTGCATACTTTGACAAATTTGTTCAACAAACTATAACTCTTCCAACTCAAGCAACTGCTATACCTAACTTAATGATTAAATCACTAGAAGATATAAAATATTTTACTACTGAGGAGCAACATGACGACTTTGATCTCAAATATGATTTAATTTTATTTGCTGCACGTTTAGTAAACTGCAATCCTCGTTTTATCAAGAGATTAGTCAACACACTATCATTGTTTTTACATATCAAAAAAGCTCAAGATAAAAATCTTTATAAAACAGATCCTTCTAATGTTATGCCTGCTGATACTACATTTAAAGCACTTTTATTTGTAATAGTATGTACTCAAATCTCATATCCATATATTTATCAAAAGCTCGTAAAAGATAGAATTTTTACACCTTGGAATGCTTGCTCCTCACCAAACCGTGCCAAGAAGTCATATCAAGAAGAGCAAATATTGGAAAATTGGTCTGCAACCCTAAATACTTTAGAAAAAATGAATTATAAAGGTCTTGGTCACCAAGCAAGGCTTATGCGTGAAATATTAAAAACCATTCAAGATAAAAATAAAACTGGCAACCCAGACTTTTTTGAAAAGAAATTTATTGAGGCCATGAAACTAGCAATATATTGTTTTAATAAACCTATATTTGATGAGCAGCGCAACAACACCAAGAATACAATATCGTAAATATTTCATCATCCCTCATAAACCAATATTTAACATCATAGCAGTGCAGTTATAAACAATTATTAGTTCTATAATTTTAATTAGGAGTTGCACTATGGCTATTCCATCGCCAAAAGACATTATGAAAATGACCGTCCGTCAGCTGCTGGACGATCCAAACTTAGAGTTCCATAAGAAGGGCTCGGTCTTAATCTTCTCCACCCCAGATGGGGTCATCACCATTCAGCCACCAAAGGGCGGTAAGGCTAAGGCCGCCCAGACTGATATCGTCACTGGTTGCAAGCGCGGTCCAAAGGGCCCACGCGCTAACTCGCGCATTATGACGTTAGGCCCAAAGATTATCGAGCTGCGTGATCAAGGCAAGACCCAACGCGAAATTGGTCAAATCTTAGGCATCTCGACCCCTTACGTCAGCAACTTGGAAAATAGGTACCGTGAGATTACTGAGGCTGCCCAGCAGGAATAAGTCTCAGCTATCTTAATGCGCTGAACCGTATTAGGATTGCCCCTGATACGGTCGCTCATTTTGGTATTTTGCAAAATTGCCCCTAACTGTTTTTTTTTGTGTTCTTGGAGAGTGTAAATATGGCAATGCTGTCCCCAAAAGAAATCTTAAATCTGACCATCCGTGACTTGCTGGCAGATACAAGCTTAGAGTTCCATAAGCAAGGCTCGGTCTTAACCTTTTCCACCCCTGAGGGTGTTATCTCGATTCAGCTTAAAGGCCGTGGCGCTAAGGCCGCTGCTAAGGGTACTGAGACTAAGGCTCGTGGCCCTAAGAAGGGCAGCCGTCCACCACGTCCACACCGCCCTGGTTCCCGTGCCGCAATTTTAGAGCCTAAGATTATGGCTCTGCGCGCCGAAGGCAAGACCCAAAAGGAAGTTGCTGAAATCTTGCAAATCAAGCAAGCTTACGTCAGCGTCCTGGAGCGCCAGGCTAAGGTTCGTATTGCCGCCGGTGGTGCCCCAGTCGCCCCTGTTGACGAAGAGACGGTAGCTCCTGAGGTTCAAGCTCCTGAAGTTGAGACTCCAGAGACTGAGACCGAGCAGCAAGACTAAAGCCCAAGCTTGCTCCTTTGACCGGCCCAGAGCTCTCACCGAGAGCTCTGGGCCGCTGTCTTTTAAGGCCCTGCTAAGAGCCCGACGGTACTGACTACCAGCTGGCACGCCTACTGACGCGGACTTGCTGGGCCATGGTTCAATCTGCCACGCGCTTCACGCCAGCAGGTTCACTCACCAAGCCTGCCTTTATTCCATCCCGCCTCTCAAGCCTAAATCTCTGAGCCTTAGCCCCGCCCGCGCTCTGATCGCCTTGCTATCAAGCTAACTCACAGCCCGCCTGCACCTCAGGAGACCAGTCGCCTAAGCCTCATTGCCTTGAGACCACTGTCAGCATTGACCTCCATACTCCCCAATTAACCCACCACTATAGGCCCCTTGCCATTAGACTCACTCGCCACCGCAGGACTCATTGCGATCCGGCACTCTTACCCGGTATATTTCCATGACAACAGAAGCACCCGCCACCATAGGCCCATTGCATCCAGCACTCTCGCTCGGTACCGGACTTCATAGCAGCAATCGCCCCTACTCAGCGCTGATCTTTTGTCTTAAAGCATCCCACCTCAGCACAGCTTTACTCCCGCTCAACGCGAGTTTCCTTTGACCTTGTGCCCGCCCAACACTAGTCTCCAGCCTCCATCAGGCCTCCCTATACGGATTGCCTAAGAATCAGGCTCTCATCGCTCACTTATCTACCGCTCGCAGGACTCTAGGACTTCTGACTTTCTGCCCACAGGTGGCGCCCTGACATGGGGATTATCGGCACGTTAGCTACTTGTTCCCTTTGGGTCGCCTGCCGTCCATGAGCCATCTGACCCCATTGGGCTTACTTGCGCTCACGGGTATCTTGCCTGCTACTTGCGCGCTTTATTTTCTTGCTTTAAGACCAACTGAGTGCAGGCTGACAGCTCGTAGGCGCACTTAGCTGGAGCCGTTGTTGCGATTAGTTAGCAACAGCTTACTTGAGTTAACTTTTGGTGATATCCTGATGCTCCAGCCTTAGGGGCTTAACTTGGTCTGGCTTTACTTGAGGTCCTATTGTGTTTCCGTCGTTTACCGCTATTGAGAGCACTGATTTGCTCGCCAATTTCCACTATCAGATGGCGCCGATGAACCTAAATCAGCATCAAGCTCATGCCCTGATGGAGCAAAACGGCGCAATCGTCATCGATGTACGAACCCGTGAGGAATATGACGAGGGCCATATCGCCGGGGCTTATTTGGTGCCCTTAGATGAGGTCTATCACCACCAAGAGCTGAACTTGCTCAAGGCCCGCAATACTCCGGTCTTGCTCTACTGCCGCTCCGGACGGCGTTCGGGCTTAGTGATGCATGACTTAGCGCGCTTGGGCTATAAGTACCTCATGAATATGGGCGGCGTGCTGACCTGGGAGTATGGCCTGACCACCGCTGAGCCCACCTTACCTTTTGCCGAGGCCGTGGCCCGCGTCACGCCTTTGGCCGATAAGTTCTAAGTACAAAACCGGGCCCCGCCCGGTAAGGCTATATTGGAGGTTTTCTTATGAAGCGACGCACTCTCTTAGGCTCGACCTTAAGCGCCTTAGCCTTGAGCCTGATGGCTCTGAGCACTACCGCTTATAGCGCTGATACCGCTACTGCGGCGAAGGCAGCAAACAGCGCTCCGGCAGCAAGCAGCGCTCTCTTCAATTACGTGGAAGAAGGCCACGAGGCCCTGCCTTTAGCCACCATGGACGCTGCTACCGCCCAACAGCTCGCCGCTTCCTTCAAGTACAGCCAGGAACCTGAGGTAGTCGCCCAAGACGTGGCCTTTGCCCTAATGCAGCAAAAGGGCGCGGTGGTAGTGGATGTGCGTGAGCCACACGAGTACGCCGCAGGCCATATCCCAGGGGCCTACAATATTCCTAAGGACACAGTGCTCTCCAATGCCGACCTTACCGCCTTAAAGGACCAGCAAATCCCAATTATGGTCTATTGCCGCTCCGGTGGCCGTGCCGGTGATGTCTTAGACGCCTTAGCTGAGGACGGTTTTAGCTACGTCATGAACATCGGCGGTGTCTTAACTTGGCCTTATGGCTTAACCACCGAACCAACCGCAAAGCCTTTTGCCGAGGCCGCCGCTGAAGTAAAGGCCGCAAAGTAATAGCAGCCCATAAAACCATAAGCGCTCCTCCCGGCGAGAAGTAATGGCCTCTGAGCGCCCGCACCTACTGGCGCGCCCTTGCCACCTCGAAACAATCATTTCAGGCACGGGCTGCCTAGTCCT
The DNA here is from genome assembly GCA_944390115.1 of uncultured Anaerobiospirillum sp. Classification (GTDB taxonomy): domain Bacteria; phylum Pseudomonadota; class Gammaproteobacteria; order Enterobacterales; family Succinivibrionaceae; genus Anaerobiospirillum. Next base: position 35,981 of record CALXOW010000022.1, on the reverse strand, counting down.
GCTATTTGAGTCGGGCCCTTGCCGCTCTGCCGGGCCCTTAGGTCAGTCCCATGCAGCTCAGCTGAGCGCTTGATTTCGCCCCTACGATCCAGCGCAGCGCTTTGCTTTCGGCCCTCGCGGTTCAGCCCAGCGCTTTGATTCCGGCCCATGTGGTTTCGCCTATCACTTGGTTTCGGCCCTACGGTCCAGCCTGGCGCTTTGGTTCAGGCTCATGCTGCTAAGCTCGGCGCTTAATTTCAGCACATGCCGCCCAGCCAGCACTGTTCGGGCCGCTGCGATAGATCAGGTATCGCTTTAAAGCGCTGCGGCACAGCAAGCCCATTTGTTCAGCCAGTGCCACGCACGAGCGTTATTGGGACGCTGGTCGCTCAGCACGGCTCTTGCCCCGGTATGGACGTCAGCGCGCCTGGTGTCGGCCTGATCCTCTGGGTTAAGCCTGAGGGCAGCAGTTGCTTGGTGCGCCCTCAATCGGGGGCCGCACCTCGCTTACCGCATGGTGCGGAGCTGAGGTTGCGGCCTTATTGTCGCGGGCTCGCATGTTGAGACCCACGGCGCGGTTAGTGTGGTGCGCTTTTGAGGGCTTCCTCGTGCTTGCGTAAGTGCATGTAGATGACGTCGCGCGAGATATTGAGCACCTTGGCGATACGCGGGACGGCCTTACGAATTTTGAAGACTCCCTCGTCGCTTAAGCGCACGATAATTTCGTAGGTCTTACGCCGTACTGGAATATTGGGGTCGTTTTTGACCTCTTGCTCCACTTGGCGCACCTTGGTGAGAAAGAGGTCGTCCAGGTCGATCGCAAAATGCTCGCCTCCGGCCTCGCCCTCGGTCTTAGGCTCAACCAGAATTTGCGCCAGCTGGTTAAACGGCATCGAGATATCGAAATTGATGCAGAATAAGCCAATAGGGTTACCAGCAATGCCTTTAATTACGGTCGTGGTCGAGCGCATCGTGGCGCCATTGACCGTTTGGGTCAGGTAGAGCTTGCTAAAGCTACTCCCGGTCTGCTCGCACTGGCGCAGGACGCTGAGCGCCTTGTCGGTCACCGGCGAGCCAATTTTGCGCCCGGTCTTAGCCCCATTGTGAATCCAAATCACCGAGTGAGAGAGATCTTCTAAGGAGTGCAGCACCACCTCACAGCAATCCCCAAAGAGCTGCCCGATGGCATCCACTAAGGGCTTATAGCCCTCTAAAATTAAACGATCTTGCGGGCTCAAACTCACCGAGCCTTCCTTGAGCACATTCGTGTTCAATCCTCTCCCTCCTGCAATTCAATTCCCATCCCGCCGTCGCGCCCCAAGATCCAAACACCCAGAACGCTCAGCTGCTTGCTGCCCCGGCTGATGAAAATATCTGCACCAAAATAGCAAGTATGGCCTGTTTTAGCTTTTCTCTCAAGATGAACTTATAACCCGCGCTCTCCTCCAAGCGCCACCACCCAGCCCAACACCGCGCTCAGCTCCATGCGCGCTCAAACTCCATGCTCAGCCCACTCAGTGCCCTTACCGCGCTTGGCTCCAACTCCGCGTTCAGCTCAAACGCAGCTCTCTATCCTCAATTCCGCACTGGGCTCCAACTCTACGCTCAGCTTAAACGCCACTCTCAGCCCTTAAGCCCGCGCTCGGCTCCAACTCTACGCTCAGCTTAAACGCCCATCTTTGCCCTCAAGCCCGCACTCGGCTCCAACTTCACGCTCAGCTTAAACGCCTCTTATCTACCCTCAAATCCGCGCTCGGCTCCAACTCCGCGCTCGGCTCAGACGCAGCTCTCTACCCTCAATCCCGCGCTCGGTTCCAACTCCTCGCTCAGCTTAAACGCCACGCTCTGCCCTTAAGCCCTGCGTTCGGCTCAAATTGCGCGCACAGCTCAAACGCAGCTCTCTATCCTCAACCCGGCACTCAGCTCCAACCCCGTGCTCGGTTTGCCCGGCCTCTTTTCCAACCTTGCTCTTGGTTCGCTCTGCGCTCAGCGTGCGCGCTGACTCAAGCCCGAGGCGGGAGCGGTGCGCTGCGTTCAGGCGCAGCTAACTAAAAAGCCCAGTTGCGCTGGGGTGGTGTGCTGGCTCTCCGGCGAAACTGGGCTTGGGCGCCTTGCAACCAAGGCGCGTGAGTGTAATTAAGCTAGGAATGTTGGTGCAACGTTAGGTCGAGTGCAGCTTAGGCTTGCTCGGCGCCCTTGGCTAAGTACTTCTCCATCTCCTCTGGAGGTACCATGCCGCCGCCGGTAGCCCAAACTAAGTGAGTGGCGTTCTCAAGCTGCTCTGGGGTAAAGCCCATGCGCTTTAAGTACTCCTCGTTTTGCAGGACGCGGGCAATGCCTGGCATACCGGCTAAAGCTGATGGCTCTAAGCGAATGCCCTCGGTTTGATCTAACAGGGACAGGAGCTTGTACATCTCTTCGTCGGTCAAGGTGTAATAGCCGTCGATCAGGCCCTCCATGGCGTGGCCGACAAAGCCCGATGGGCGGCCGACTGCCAGACCGTCAGCAGCGGTTAAGTTATCGATGCCGATATCTTGGACGCTGATGCCCTCATGCAAGCCGGTGTAGACACCTAAGATCATGCATGGAGAATGGGTTGGCTCGGCAAAGAAGCAGTGCACGTTATCGCCATAGGCGTTCTTTAAGCCAAAGGCGACGCCACCAGGACCACCACCGACGCCGCATGGCAGGTAGACAAATAGAGGGTGCTGCTCATCAACCTTGACCCCTAACTCCTCAAATTGCGCCTTAAGACGACCACCGGCGACCGAGTAACCTAAGAACAAGGTGCGCGAGTTCTCATCGTCAATGAAGAAGCAAGTTGGATCGCTCTTAGCCTGCTCACGGCCGTTAGCTACGGCCACACTGTAGTCGGTTTGATACTCCACTACGTTAACGCCGCACTGACGCAGCTTATTCTTCTTCCACTCGCGGGCATCAGCGGACATGTGGACGCTAACCTTAAAGCCCAGCTTGGCGCTCATAATGCCAATCGACAGACCGAGGTTACCGGTTGAGCCCACCGCAATGCTGTACTGGCTAAAGAACTTGCGGAACTCGTCGGAGAAGAGCTTGGCATAATCGTCGTCGTACTTGAGCAGACCGGCCTTGATGGCTAAATCTTCAGCGTGCTTGAGCACCTCGTAGATACCGCCACGGGCCTTGATCGAGCCGGAAATCGGCAGATGGCTATCCTGCTTTAACCACAGCTTGCCCTTGAGGTTCAAGCCATAGCGCTCGTTTAAGGCCTGCTGCATCTTAGGGATCGGACGAACCACCGACTCAATGATGCCGCCGGAGGCCTCAGTCTCAGGGAAGGCCTTGCGCAGATAGGCAGCAAAGCGAGTTAAGCGCTCGGAGGCGTCTTGGATGTCATCAGGGCCTAAGCCGACCTTGGTCATACCGGCGGCGGTGCTGCTCGACGTGATAGCTGGGTTAAACCAGCTGACTTCCTCCAGCTTGACCAAGCTTTGGATCAAAGGATGGGAGGCAATGAGTGCGTCGATCTTATCTTGGGTCAGACTCATAGTGTTAACTCCTTACATTAAATCACGGTAGACAAGGCAAAGGTACCGCCTAAGGCGACCACTGAGGCGATTAAGGTGGCAGTGGTGTAGTACTTCAAGATCTCGTTCATGGTAGCACCGCAGTATTGCTTTACTAACCAGAACAGCGAGTCGGTGACAATGGTGCAGCCAATAGCGCCCGAACCGATGGCCAAGGTGATAATCTCAGGGCTAATTTGCGGATACAGCGCGAGCATTGGTTGGACAATGGCAGTTGCACCCATCATCGCTACCGTGGCCGAGCCGACAGCGGCGTGGAGGATGATCGCCACTAACCAAGCAAGCAAGATTGGATGCATGTCGAGGTTAGCTAAGATCTGAGCTAAGCCATCGCTGATACCGCTGGCGCTTAAGATGCCATTGAAAGCACCACCGGCACCGATGATCAAGAGAATATTGGCAATCGAGGAGAAGCAGCCCTCAGTGTGAGTTAGCAACTCGCTCATCGTCATCTTGCGCTTGAGGCCGAGCAGATAGTAGGCACAGAAGGCCGCCAAGAATAAGGCCGTGATTGGATTGCCCACGAACTCTAAGAAGAGATAGAAGCTCGAGTTGTTATCGACGTTAAACTGGGCCACGGTCTTGATCAGCATTAAGGCGATTGGCAAGAAAATGCAGAACAAGGTGACGCCTAAGCCTGGCAGCTCGCTTTCCTCACGGACCTTCAGATCGGCAAACTCATCAGGCACCTTCTTGAATGGCACCTTGTCCTTGAGCAAGCGCAGGAATAATGGACCGCCCACTAAGGAAGCAACTAAGCCTACAGCTAAGCCCGCGACAATCACGGTGCCAATATCGGCCTTTAATTGATTGGTGACGAATAAGGCGGCTGGATGTGGCGGTACGATGCAGTGTACTGCCATTAAGGCCGTGCACAGTGGAATGGCAAGCTTTAAGAGCGAGGTATTGGTCTTCTTGGCAATTGAGAACGCGAGCGGAATGAGCAGCACCACACCGACCTCAACGAAGAGGGTGATACCGCAGATCAAGCCCACAATGACCATGATGACATCAGGCTTTAAGAAGCGGCTGCGCAACAGGGTAATACCGATTTTTTCCGCCGCGCCCGAAACCTCAAGCATCTTGCCTAAGATTGTGCCCAGACCAATGATGGCAGCTAAGAAGCCCAAGGTGCCACCGATACCGTTTTCGATCGCGCTCAGCAAATCATTCGGCTTCATCTGCATCAACAGGCCCACATAGAAGCTGGCGAGCATCAGGGCCAAGAACGGGTGCAGCTTGAATTTGACGATCGACACGATGATGAGCAAGATGCTGGTCACCAATGTGCCGATAATAAAGACATCAGGAGCCATAGAGTGCCTCCGATTAAGGGGATAGGAAAAGAGAAGTAAGCCCGAGTATGGCGGCAGCTCAGCGCCATAGGCGCAACGCTATGCCTTGCTGCCGCCGCGCGGCTTAAGCCTAAGCCCGCGCTTTAAACCAGGGTCTTAAGCCAGCGCGATACACTCAATCTCAACCAGAGCACCCTTAGGCAGAGCGGCTACCGCAAAAGCACTGCGGGTTGGGAATGGTGCGGTGAAGACCTTGCCATAAACCTCGTTCATGGCAGCAAAGTCATTGATATCAGCTAAGAACACCGTGGTCTTAACGACTTTATCGACGGACGAACCAGCGGCCTCTAACAGAGCCTTTAAATTGCACAGCGACTGCTCAGTCTGAGCGGCGATCCCCTCAGGCATCCTAAAAGTAACTAAAAAGGTGATATGGTCTAGTGTTCATTGAACCAAAAGCTCATATGTAAGCGAAACTTTGGCTATATGGCAACTTCCACCCAAATTACTAGGATGATTGGTTGATTTTATATAATTACACCTTGTTTGAGGCTTATATAAGCCAATCTACTGATATTGTCTGCTTAGCTTATCACCTTTTTTGTTACTTTTAGGAGGCATCTCACCGGTAGCTGGGTTAATAGGAAGCTGGCCGGAAACGAAAATCAGGGAACCAGTGGTGATAGCGGCACTGTACGGACCGATCGCAGCAGGGGCCTGAGGCGAAGTGATTGGCTCTTTCATAAAGACTTCCTCAACAAAAGCACGACTGAAATGAGAGGATGAGCATGCCTGAAAATAAACAAAAAGTAGGGCGCTCACTCATTTGACTAAAGCGATTGTAAAGTGAGTTAGTCAAGATTTTGTTGAGCTAAATCAAACTTTTGACAAGCTCAACAAAAAGCAAGCTCACTCAACACCGCCCAACCCAGTAAAAATGCCGCTTTTAGTGCCAGCCACCCCATTTAACTCATCACACTTTTTGTTGAGTTACCGTAATTACATCCGCGCCCGCACCACCAGCCCTTTGGCGCCCACCTTTCGCTCAACAAAAAACGCATCAAGTCCAGCCCCAAAAACTAGCCTGACTCATCCCCGCCTGATGCTGAGCGCTCCTCCGAGCAGCACGCGCTCCAACGTGCCGCCACTAGATTTTCTTAGATATATCACCAAATAAGCGCTCACCACCAAGCAAAACCACCAGCCTGCGCACCGCGTCCCCGCGCCGCCACGCTGTTTTTATTTTTCTGGTTGGGGCGCGCCTCGCCGCATCAATGCGCGCTCGGCCCATCAATGCGCGCCCGGCCGCATCAAGCTCTACCGCGCCCGTGTCTCCTACACCACTTGCGCGCAGCCCAATGCGTTGGGCTACTGCCGAGCGCCCCATTAAAGACGCCAAGGCTCAAGCGCCACCCCGTACCGCGTGCCTGATTAACTAACAGTTTATCCAAGAGCTGGGGGCCCGAGGCGCCGCGCTTAAGGCGTCTCGGGCTCATCTAAGGGCTGCTGATACGGGCAGGGCTGGCCCCAGTAATAGACATCATCAGGTTTGAGGCGGCTGCCCTGTTCTGGATAGACCTGACAGTGCGCCGATCGATAGTACCCAATCACGAGCTTACAATTCTGGCACGCAGCCGGGTTAATCGGATTACAACCAAAGCGCTCTTGGGCCCACCTATTCTCACGCATCCCCTCTCTCCTCTTTTGTGTTGCTTAGTGCCTGCGCCTGAGATTCCTTAAGCCTAGTTAAGCCTGAGCCGGGCCTCAAGCCAAAGCCTGGGCCGGGCCATGGCTGGGTCCGCAACCTTAGAGCCATTGGGCTTTAAGCCTTGCTGCTCTGGGCCGCGCCTTTAGACGCAACTGTGACCTGAGCTCTGGTGCTCTGAGCCGCAGCCTTTGAGTTATGAGCCGCGCCTTTAGACGCGACTATGACCTGAGCTCCGGCGCCCTAAGCCGCAGCCTTTGAGTTATGAGCCGCAACTTCTAGCGCGCTCTCTAAGCATCTACTGATAGACCGCACACTCTGGGCGGCACGTTAGGGGCAGGGCACTCTAAGCCGCTCCTGCGAGACCGCACCTTCTGAGACTGCGGCCCTAGGGGCCAGCTGCCGCAAGCTGAGCGCTTAGTCCTCTTGCGGGCCTTCTAACGGCTTCTGAAAAGGACAGGGCTTACCTTCGCAGTAGATATCATCGGGCTTATTCCGAGGATAGACTTGACAGCGTGCCGAGCGATAGGGACCAATCACATACCGGCAATTCTTGCATGAGACCGGATTGATCGGACTACAGCCGAAGAGCTCTTCAGCAAATTGCTTTTCTAGACTCATCCCTGCTCTCCTAATTTGTGTTAGTTAGTGCGTGCACTTCGAGCATTAATTGTGCCCTGAGCGACCGCCGAGGTCGGTTCCTGGGCGAAAGCCTGAGCCAGCTTAAACCTGGGCCGGTTCCTGGACGGCTTCCTGGGCTGGGTCCTGGGCGAAAGCCTTAAGCCTTGGCCGTACCTTTAGGCTCGACGGTGACCTTAGCTCCGGTAGTCTTAGCATTCTTGGTTCCGGCCGTTGGCGCGGCTACGTCCTTAGTCTTAGGGTCTAAGTTAGGCAGGTCGACCGTGACGCTCAGGCCATGCGGGGCGACATTGGCAAATTTTAAGTCGGCCTTGATCGAGTCACAGCTGGCTTTGACAATAGCCAGGCCCAGGCCCGTGCCTTGAATCTCGGAGCGGTCGCCGTGCACGCGGTAGAATGGCTCTAAGATGTGGCCAATTTGCTCTTCAGGGATACCTGGACCATCATCTTGCACTGTCAGGCGTAAGCGCCCGTCGCTTAACGGCTCGGCCATCAGATTGATGCGGCCGCCGCGTGGAGTGTACTTGATGGCATTGGAGACTAAGTTCGACATCACGCGCATCAGACGCATCCGGTCGGTCACGATCTGGTAGTTGGCCTTGCCCTCGACGCCTAAGTCGATATCCTTTTCGTCAGCTAATAAGCCTTGGTCCTCGATGAGCTTGATAAAGAGATCGAAGATATCAATCGTCTCTAAGGTCATCTCGACCTTATTCTGCTCACGCGCCAGGGTTAAGAGCGCGGTCATCAAATCGCGCTCGCGCGAGATGGCGCGGTGCAGCTTCTCAACCTTAATGCGGGCACTCTCAGGTAAGTCTTCGCGCGCGAGGGACTCCGCTTGCAGCGAGAGCGCGGTGAGCGGGGTGCGCATCTCGTGGGCGGCATCAGCAATAAAGCGGCGCTTGGACTGGATACCTTCGTCGATTTTAACGAAGAGGCGATTTAAGGCCAGGATAAAGCTATCAAGCTCCGAGGGGACAAAGCCCATATGCTCGTCGGAGATAACCGGACTTAAATCGTCATCGCGGCGCTTGTAGAGCGACTTGGCAATGCGATTTAAGGTGACAAACATCAGGCGCACCGACAAGATCAAAATCGGGATGATAATGAGATTGACGCCTAAGAACTGCCAAATCGAGCTTAATAAAGCCTGATGGGTAATACCCTCAATTGACTCGAGCGGACGGGCCACCACAAAGCGCTGGCCTAAGGTATTGGTCGCGACGAAGGCGCGCACGCGCTCATCGGCGACGATTACCGTGTAGAAGCCATCGGGCACTCCAGGTGGAATGTAAAGCGCATCACCAGGCCGCCCATAGAGCGGGGCAATGATGATGTCGTACTTAAATTTGTAGAGGTCGACAATCGATGGGGTCAGGCTCTCTTGCGCCTGCTGGCCTCGGCCCATACCGCGTCCCGGTCCCATGCCCGGCCGCCCCTCAGGGGTGGGCACGGTGGAGTACTCAAGCACAATCGAGCCATTGCGCTGGCGTAAGCGCAAGACGCGCTCGTGATTGCGCCGAGGCGCTTCCCAGCGCCGTGGGATAATCATGTTGTAGTTGATGGCAACCGAGGAAATCTGCGAGAGCTCTTCGTCCACGAATTGCTGGGCACTGCGCACCATGCGGTTATAGGACATGACGCTCATGATGGCCGTTAAGATCATGCCGACCACCACGAAGATCACCATCAGGCGAAATTGCAGCGAGCGCATAAAGGCAAAGCGCCCGCGCCCCAAGCGGGACTCACCTGATTCCGGCGCGCCCTCAGCTTCATTTTTTCCTTTGGATGGAGCCGTGCTGCTCTTATCTGACGCCGAGGTTTTATCTGGTGCCGTGGTCTTATCTGGTGCTGACTGAGCTTGCGGGGCCGCAGACGCACCAGCCCCGAGGGGCGGCGCCGTGCGCTCATTATTTTCAGCTAGCTGATTCACATTAATCTCAGTCATAGCAACCCACAAGCCCAATGACTCTCACCCTCAGGACAAGAGCCACAGCAAACCACAAAACCAAACTAACAAAAGCGGCCGAAGCCGCTATTACCTACATGCTTTGGTTAAGCCCAGCTCCACCAAAGCCCGATGAGCGCACGCCCTGAGCGCAGGAGCCAAGACTTAACGCCTCAGCCTTCCTACCCTCACCGCGCCGCTCCTTTGCTCAGAAATCCTCGCCCGCCCTCAGAGCGTTGCGCTGTCCTCAGAGCGAAACTCTAACCTTTAAACCCGCCCTATTGTCCTGAGCGCTCGGCTCCCGCCCTCAAAGCAGCTCACCGTTCTTAAAGCTAAGCCCCTTTTCCTCGAAGCCGCCCCATTGTCCTGAGAGCTCTTTTCCAGCCCTCAAAACAGCTTCACAGTTCACAGAGCAAAGCCCCTTTCCTCAGAACCGTCCCACTGTCCTTAGAGCCCTGCTCCAGTCCTCAAAGCAGCTCCACTGTCTTCAGAGCTCAGCCCCTGTCCTCGAAGCCGCTCCACCGTTCTCAGAGCTCTTTTTCCGCCCTCACAGCAGTTGGCCGTTCTCAGAACTTACCGCTCTGATGGGCGGCGCACACGCTACAGAACTTGCCGCCACGTGAACTTAATAAGACCACCCGGAATGCGGAAGTTATTGACCCAAGCGCTGAAGCTAAGCCCCGGAGCGCGGCGCTGATAGGTCAGCGCGCTGGTGCAGGATGCCCGCTTGGTTGGGCTTACTTGGCCTCAGCTTCGGCGGCACCTTCCTCACTCTTGGTAATCTTGTTGATCTTCCAGCCCACGCCGCGAATGTTCTTGATGAACTCCGAGCCAATCTTACGGCGCAGGGCATAGAGCAAGTACTCAATGGCGTTGGAGTCCACTTCCTCATCCCAGCCGTAGATGCGGCCCTCTAAGGCCTCACGCGAGAGCACGGCACCAGGGCGCGACATCAGCGCCTCAAAGAGTGCGAACTCACGGCTAGTGAGAATTAAGGAGCGCTCGCCCCCGACCTCACGCACCCGTACCTCATGGTTATTAGGGATTAAGGTCAAATCACCGTAGGTGATGGTGCCATCGGGGTCCGCACCGGCACGGCGGCGCGTGACCGCACGAATGCGCGCTAAGAGCTCGGCCATAGCAAAAGGCTTGACCACGTAGTCGTCAGCGCCGGTATCAAGGCCGGTGACGCGATCTTGTAACTCGTCGCGTGCGGTCATGATGATGACCGGAGCCTTGAGCTTGTTCTTGCGCCAGTACTCGAGCACCTTGATGCCATCGACTAAAGGTAAGCCCAGATCTAACAGGCAGACATCATAGTCGGTAGCAAACGGGGCCTCTAAGGCATCACGCCCGTTTTTAAACCAGTCCACGGCATAGGCAGCCTCGGCTAGGTTTTCAGCCACCGACGAGCCAATCATTTCATCATCTTCAATGAGCAGAACGCGCATAACTTCAACCTCTTGCTAACCCATGCTCTCACCTGAGCCCCCAAAAGACAAAAGCGGCCCATGTGTCCGTCAGCCATTCTAAGGCCATAATGCTTAGCACTTCCTTAGCCCCACTAAGCAACGCCTCTCAACCCCACCAGGCGCCACCCCCTCACACGGCGCCGCCGCTTCTCAGCGCCCAGCACTCCCGGCGGCTCAGCGTAGGCTCCAGCAACACTTCAGCTCAGCGCCCTCAGCGCGGCGCCCACTGAGGGCCCACCTACCAGCTTACGGAAGCTCAGATCTCACCATGCCCTGCCAGATGTCCCCTTAAAAGCGCAAACCCGGCGCGCACTGCCCCGCACTGACTTACCGCCCTGCCCCAAACAAAGTCGAGGCTCAATGCTTAAGGCACGGGAGATTAAAGGGTCGTTGGCTGTTAGGGCTTAAGGCGCCCGCAGGCATGCCCAGCAGACTGGTGCCGCCGCGCGTTTACCCCCTAACAACAGAAAAAGAGGTAAAGAACGAGGGGTGCTGGATGGGCGCCCCGATACGGTGGGTTAGCACCCGGCGCATGATGCGGTCGCGCCGCCGCTCAGCCCACGCCGCCCGCTCCGACCAGCGCTGTTCTTAAGGCAGCAGGCCGCCCGTACCCATTAAGCCAAGCAGGCCCTGACCGGCCGCCCATTGCGAGGCGCAACGCGGCAGTAAGTTTCTGAGCGCTGGGATAAAGTTTCCTGAAGGAGAGCGCTCTGGTAGCGGCTAAGACTCAAAGCTCAGAGCTAAGCACCGCCCCAAACCAACCAGTACGGCCTAGGGATCAGTTTCTACGGACAGCGCCGGATGCGCATCTGCGCACCAGCTGCTACGTCCCTGCTACAGCCGCCTTAAGCGGCAATGAGTGGTAAGAGCGCCGCAATTCCTAAGGCCTCGTTGAAGCCTTGCTCTTAAGCTAAGAGGCACTGAGGCTTATCATATCAAGGGCTGGCGTGAGCAAAGAGGTAAACTAAGAGCCTCCAAGCCAAGGCCGTATCCCTGGCTTAGAGGCCAGACAAAACTTCAACGTCGTCATGATAGCAGCGCCCCAGCACGATGCCTAACCTTTGGCTCAAAGCCCTTCTCACCGCGCCCCCAGCCCGTCCGCCCACGCGCCCTCAACTCAAGCAAGCTGGGAGCTTGCGCTAACATTCGTCTACTCCCGGCAGTACGTGCTGAGCACAGGATGGAGCTGAGCGCGGTCTGACGCGCGCTTTTTGGTGACGCGCTATGTTTTTTGTTAGCGCGCCGGAGCAGGCCCTATTAGCGGGCTAAGGCAAAGTCCATAATGGACGGGATGAGTGCGGCAAAGTTGTGGGTAAAGGCGTGGTCCTCACCAGGCACAAATTGGATGTCACAGGCGTTATAGCGCAGCATGCTCTTGCGCCAATCAAGAGTCTGATCACAGCTGCCTAAGTAAACGCGGGTCAGCTCCGGGCGCACCACGATAGCCGTATCAAGCTCACGCAGGAAGGTAATCATCTCGGACTTAAGCTCAAAATGCGTCCCAGTCATTTCGTTAAACTGCGGACCCACCAAGTAGTGGAAGTAGTCCTGAGGATGGGTGCATGGGTTTAACAGCACCATCTTGCAGTTAAACTCCGCCCCCAATAAGGAGCTAAAGAAGCCACCCATTGAGCTGCCCACGAGCACAATGAGGCGCTCGGGCTCTGCCGCTTGCAGCTCACGGCAAAAGGCACGCAGCGCGGCGTAAGCTTCTTGCGGGGTGTCAGGGAAATCAGGGGCGGCAAACTTAAAATCGCCTAAGCTGTCCCCGTGCTCCTGGATATAGGCGGCTAAGGTCTTAGCCTTAGCGGCGGTTGAGCCGGACAAAAAGCCGTGGATGTAGCACAGAGTGACCGGACGGGGCGTACGAACCCCCATCTCTAATTGCGACATGACAAAACTCCTTATGAAATAGTGCGCTAACAGGTCAGGCGCCCTACCTCAAGCGCAGCGCCGAGCAGCAGGCAGCACCTAACGCACCGCGCGCCCCGACCTCCACCCCACTGCGCGCCGCACGACGCCCCCGTGCGCCACCACAGAGCGTGGTGTAAGTGACGAACCAGCACACGCTACGCCCTAATGCGCAGGACACATGGTGCGGTACATGGTCAAACCCAGTCTCTACTCAAAAGGCGCGACGCTGCATCGCAAGGCACACTCGCTTGCGCCCGCACTCTCACCTGCGGTGCGGCGCGGCAAATCCCGGCACCAGACGCCACGCTACGGCGGCACTAGGCAGCACCACAGCATCACGCCAAAGCGGGGTGCGTTGGCCGCAGCGCGCCCGGCGCGCCGGGCGCGCGGCTAATAGCCGCTGACGCCGACATCCGGCGTAAAGCTGCCCTGCGGCAGACGATAGACCTGGGTGTCGATTTGGCCGTCGGGGGCAAATTGCAGATAGCGCCAGCCAGGGGCCTGCGAATCTAAGGCAAAGTCGTGCGAGAGCGGCTCGAATTGAATTGAGGTCGAAGGCGAGGCGATATAGCGGGTACGCCCTACCATTTCGTCGATTTCCTGGTGCACGTGACCGCACAAGACCAACTTGATATTAGGCAAGGTGGCGATGAAGTTATTGAACTCATCTTGGTTGTGCATAGTCTGGGTATCAAGCCAGCGGCTGTGCACTAAGCGCGGTAAATGGTGTACTACCACCACCGTGTTGAGCTCAGGATAGGCGTCGTAACACTCCTTTAAGAAGTTGAGCTCCGAGCGCTCAATCCAGCCGTGCGGGACGCTGTAGACCTCAGAATTTAAGAACACAAAGTGCCAGTTGCCACAGATTAAGGAGCGCTCGGTGTGTACTCCGTACTGGTCGAAGATGCGGTACATCAAAGGACCATCATCGTGGTTGCCGGGGACAAAGAAGACCGGGGTCTTAAGCACGGCAATGGCGTGAGCAAAGCGCTGGTAGGAGGCCACCGAGTAGTCTTGGCTGATGTCACCACTGACAATGATGAGATCAAAGACCGCCTGCTGGTTAATGATGGCCTGCAAGACCGCCTTAAAGGAATCAGCTGTGCGTACCCCCAGAAGTTTGCCTGATTCTTCTGCAAACAAGTGGCAGTCCGTAAGTTGCAACACTCTCAAGTGCTGGGACTGGTTATTAAGCTGGAGGGTAATCGTTCTCATCGTATGTCCTGTGGCAGGCCTAGCTCAGTACACCAAGTAGCAACTGCGCTAGGTTGCCCCCAACTGCCCGCTGGGGCTAGAAAAAAGAAAATCAAGAAAAAAAGTTACGTAGCCAAGTGATCTCATCCGAAGCTAAGCTTGAAGCAGCAACGCGTTTGAGCAGGCATTTGCAACCTCACCTGCGAGCAGGCTCAGTCACAAATGGTACGGGCACATCATCCCATACTGACTGTGGGGGCATCTTAACGAAGATTGCAGCCAAAAACAGGGACTATTGCGCCAGATTGTGCGTTCACCCCGCTTTTAGGTACACCTTTTTCACAACTTTTCGGCGTCGGTCACATTATGGCGACTGCGCCATGAAAAAAAGCCGTTTTTGGGGCACCAAGCCGCGCACTTACATACCAGTTGCCTCGGCCCAGAGTATATACCCAACGGCCGCTAAATAGGTATATCGCGCCGAATAAAGCCCGTAAAATAGCCCGTCAAAATCCCCACTCATCACCCCAAGCAAGCACAAAGTACACCAAGCTGCACCCTCGTGCCCTCTTATGAGGCGGTGTACCTAACCCCCCAAATAAAGGCCCGTGCCCCCAAAACGCCAACAGCCCAAGAAGGTTTACCCCTCTTGAGCTGTCGCCCCGCACAAAGAAAACTGAAAAAGGCCGAGGTGCGCAGCATCAGCCCGCAGCGCCCGCCCCAAGGGGACGCCTTATCACAGCCGACTACGCCCCAAATTCCCGCTCTCAGCAGCGCATCAAAGCCCCGTCCCCAGCAGCTCCTGAAGTCTACAGCCCAGAATGCGCCTGAAGTCTACATCCTTACAGGGATGTAAACCCAGTGGGATTGAAGCTCACCACCTACATTGGACTTAGCCAACTGCGCTCTCGGTAGTGAGGCGCACCAAGAGGCTCCAGTAAGTTAGGCCCACCAAGCGGCTGGAACTCAGCCCATCCCGCTCTGAGCTCAAGCCCAGTACCGGACGGAAACACAGCCCGCCCCATAAGGGACTCACGCCCAGCAAAGGACGGGACTCAGCCCCAATCCTGCTGGCACTAAGCTCTGCCTATCAGGGCTTTAAGCCTGTGCCATGGTGGAGACCTAAGGATGCGCCTTAACAAAGCTTAAGCGGCCCACCACCTGGGCGAGGCCCATTAGACTGCTGGGACTAAGCTCAGCCCATCAGGGCCTTAGGACTCGTTTCCTGTGGGGCCCAGGTCTACCCTCCATTTAGAGCTTAAGCGGCCCACCGCCAAGGAAGCAGACGGCGCCCGAATCTGCGGGGACTAAACCCAAACCATTTGCAGCTTAAGGCGCAAACTGCTGGGGCTCACGCCCGCTCCTGCGGGGCGCGCTGCCTTAACAATTGGGACTTTTTGGCGCTGGGTACCGGGTGGTCACCTAGGCCTATTAGGCCTGAGGGGCTTGCTGACCTGAAGCTAAGAACTTAGCGCGGATCGCCTCGTAGTTAATTTGCAGGTGCTGGAGCGCCAGTAAGGCGGCGGCGTTGTTGATGCGGCCGTTTTGGCACAGCTCAAAGGCCTTTTTGACTGGGAGCTTGAAGACGCGGATGTCTTCTTCCTCGACCGCGAGGCCGCCGTGATCTAACAGGTGGTCGGCGCGAATCTTACCGACGAACAAGGTTACGCGCTCGGAGGCACCACCTGGGCTTGGGTAGACCGCGTTGATGTAGTGGAGATCATCGGCCGTTACTGACAGGCCCGACTCTTCTTGCAGCTCGCGCACCGCCGCTTGAATTTCGGTCTCACCCTCATCGATCATGCCCGCTACGATTTCAATGAGCCAAGGCGAGACTGGGTCTTTTAAGGCACCAGGACGGAACTGCTCAATTAAGACCACTTCCTCGCTGACCGGATCAAAAGGCAAGATGGCGACAGCATCGGCATCTCGCTCGAAGATAATGCGGTCTAAGATGCGGGTGGTGGAACCGTTGAACTTCTTATAGGAGACGCGGTACAAGTCTAAAGCGAAGTGTCGTTGAAACAAGCGCGACTTTTCATGGACTTCAACGTCCTTAAGGGAAAAGCGCGGAGCCGTCAGCTCATCATATCTATCCATAGCTGGAAATCCACCCAAAAATCAAGACCTGCGCCCACCCCAAGGCCGAGCGCGAAACGGCGTTTATTTTACTCTGTCCCCAAGCCTGACAACGTGATCTTGGGCAAAAGCTGAAACACAGCTCAGCACGTCTCCCGAGAATATATCATAAATAGATAATAAACATTATATTCTTTAGTAAGTTAATATTTTATTAGTTTTATAATATAACTATATATATATTTTTGCGACCATTCTAATGTTTGTAACATTACACCCCCTCCACCCTCAAAAAAAAAAAACGAAGCGGCAGGAGTATTCTTTTCTGCACAGCCTCGTTTTTTTATTTACGAATAAATTTTACTCGTGCTATATAGTATGAGCTCCTGTCATAGAATTAAGATCAGGTTTCTGTTGATAGTTGAAGACAGAGCTTGGTTGAGGGCCAAAGACTTTACCAGATTGTCGACTTGCCTTTGCCTCTTTTTCAATTTCTCTCTTGGAGGCATTAGGAACGTAGAAAGCCAACAGTAGCAAGACCACGGTGATGCCGCCAATAAATACAACACCACCAGCGATCATTAAACCAAAAATGAACGCGTCCATAATACCTTAATCTCCTACAGCCTGGCCTCATTATCTTTTTCATCAGACGCATTTGCTGAACAATTAGAACTTGTACTAGTATTGTCATGATGCTCAGCTTTATCTGACTTAATATTCATCTTGATTTGAGGCCCATATTGTTGTGATGTAGAATCAAACTCCATCACAACATTTTTATTAGAAAGGTCTACAATAATCTTTCCATCATTTATTACAACATCTCCTTGTGCTGTAATGGATGCAACCTTTGATCGTAATAGAGCGATCTGCAACTCCTGCAACTCTTGCAATCTTTTATCACTTTCGTCTTGATTTTTTTGCGCCTTATCGTCAATGTTCTTTACTTTCCACATAGCAAAAAAAAGAACACATAAGGAAAAAAGTGCAGCAACCAGACAAATGATAGCTAAAACAGCGCCGCCTTTAAACTCGGTGGTATCATGTGATGCATTAACTAAAAATGTCACTAATTTAACAAATAAACTAACTAAACCACCCGTTGTGGCAAATGCGCCTGTTGCCAAGAAAGTATAAAAAATACCCTCTTTGCTCATTTTTTAGCTCCTCAAACCAGTGATACGAAATCGCTTAGCTGACTGTAACTGTCATTATACCCTGAATTCACATTTGCTCATAGCCATCTCCATATAGCGCCATAATATGGCGGACCAATAACCGTGATCAATATCACAAATTTGTAGGGACTAATCAGCGTATAAATTATATATGAATGCAGGCTCATGACTTAATATAAGGGCCTCCTGAGTTCCAAAGATAGTTTGCCTGGGAAGAGTTGCCAGCGAAAAATGTGACATTGATCAACTTATTCGTACGCTATATCATCACCAATCTGCTCATATCTTGTCGTTCCTACACGTACTGACTCTCTTGCGCAAGGACGCTGTCCCACAAGCTATGATGGGGTAAACTGAGTGCTGGTGAGCGCTGCTCAGGCCGCGCTTTTTGGTTTGGCTCTTGATTGGATTTTTTGTGCTATGACCCAGATTGTGCTCAAGCAAGCCACGGCGCTGCTCGAAAACGGTTTTCGCCACGTAGACCTGCTCATTGATGGCCCTTATATCGCTCAGATTGCCCCTGAGATTGCCGTGCCCGCAGGTGCCACCGTCATCGATTGCTCCGGCAAGCTCGTCATCCCAGGCCTTATCGACGCCCACGTCCACTTTAGACAGCCGGGTATGGAGCAAAAGGCCACTATTGCCTCGGAGTCGCGTGCTGCCGCCTTAGGTGGTGTCACCTCGTTTATGGATATGCCGAACACCTTCCCGGCGACCACCACGATTGCGGCCTTGCATGACAAGATGGCGCTGGCCGCACGCGATAGCGTAATCAATTACGGCTTTCATTTGGGCGCGAGCCACGACAATCTCGAGGAAATCAAGCGCGTCGATCCACATGAAATTGCCAGTATTAAGGTCTATATGGGCTCGACCACCGGTAATCTCTTGGTCGATGACAACCATGAACTCCATCAGGTCTTCAAGCACGCCCCAACCCTGGTGATGACGCACTGCGAGGACAACGCCATCGTCAATGCCAATACCCAGCGCGCCAAGGAGCAATACGGCAACGCCATTCCATTTGACCTGCACCCGATTATCCGCAATCGCGACTGCTGCTTGAAGTCAACTCAGCTCGCAGTCGAATTGGCCTTGGCTACCGGCGCCCGCCTCCATGTCGCGCACGTCTCGACCCGCGATGAGGTTGACTACTTAAAGCAATTTGCCTCAGGCCCACTTGCCACGCGCCAAATCTCGTGTGAAGTGTGCATTCCACACCTGTTCTTTAACGAGAGCGACTACAGCCGCTTACAGGGTTTCTTAAAGTGCAATCCAGCGGTGAAGTACGAGTTTGACCGCTTAAGCCTGATCCGCTCCTTACGCGCCGGTATTATCACCACGATCGGCACCGACCATGCCCCACATGAGCTTGCGGTTAAGAACAGCTCAGATTACCTCAAGGTCGCCTCGGGCCTGCCATCAGTGCAATTTAGCCTCAATGTCATCTTTGAGCTGGCGCGCCGCCATGAGCTGAGCTTAGAGGAGGGCCTCAAGGCCGCCACCTGCAATGTCGCAGAACGCTTTGGCGTAGACAGGCGCGGTACCCTCAAGGAAGGCTTCTTTGCCGATATCGCCGTGCTCGATACCTCAAGCCGTTACACCGTAACGCCAGAGGACGTCGCTTCACTGTGTGGTTGGAGCCCAATGGTCGGCCAATCGTTCTCAAGCCACGTCACGCACACCATTGCCTCAGGCCACTTAGTGGTCGCCGACGGCAAGTTAGTAGGCGAGCCAGGTCAAGCTCAGGCCTTGCGCTTCAATAACGCACGCTAAGAGAAGAAAAGGCGGGAAAAGGCAGAAAGGGCTGCCCGAAAGCTGGCAGCTAATGAGCGGTGCACCCTAGGGTGCGCCGTGAAGAAAGTCAGCGGAACATGCGCCCAGGCTTATGGCGCCAAGCAGTGCTGACTGAGCGTCACGACCACGGTTTTATGGTGTGCGCTAGGATAATGGAAATCCTTTGGTAAATGGGCGGTTCTGGGCATGCTGGCCTCATAAGCTCAGCTCCCCAGCCCGCGCGCGCCGTTCTTAACGCAATACCTTCGTGGCCCCGTCTCTAAAGAAGGCCCGTCTGGATTTACGGGCCTTCTGGGGCGACTCAACGGTACATGCGAGAAGAGCCGCTGCTAGGCTGAACTGCCCCTCTAGACAGCTCAGGTATGGGCGTTAGTATAAGGCAAAACCTATCTTACGGTAAACCTCATTTAAGGTCTTTTGCGCCCGCTCATGGGCCTTAGCAGCGCCCTCGCGATATACCTGCTTTAAGTAATCTTCATTCGAGCGCAGCTCACGATAGCGGTTTTGAATTGGCTCTAACATTGCCACTACCGCCTCGCCGACCTCGCTCTTGAAGGTGCCGTACATCGAGCCCTTGAAGTGCTCGACTAACTCTGGGATCGAACGATTAGTCGCAGCCGACATAATCTCCAGCAGGTTCGAGACGCCTGGCTTCTTATCCCAGTCGTAAGCGACTACTGGTGGGTCGTCCGAGTCGGTGACCGCACTCTTGATCTTCTTTAAGATCGACTTTGGCTCTTCTAAGATGCGGATGACGTTCTTTGGATTGTCATCGGACTTAGACATCTTCTTGGTTGGCTCTTGCAGCGACATGACGCGCGCGCCAGTCTTAGGGAAGAAGGCCTCAGGCAGGACAAAGGTCTCACCGTAGAGGCTATTGAAGCGCTCAGCGATATCACGGGTCAGCTCAACGTGCTGGCGTTGGTCGTCACCGACTGGTACCTTGTTAGCCTGATAGAGCAGAATGTCAGCGGCCATCAGGGTTGGGTAGTTAAACAGGCCTGCGGTTAAGTTATTGGCATAGCGCTTGGCCTTATCCTTGTACTGGGTCATGCGGTTTAACTCACCCATTTGGGTGTAGCAGTTTAAGACCCAGCCTAACTCGCAGTGATCCGGCACATGCGACTGTAAGAAGATAATGCTCTTTTGTGGGTCGATACCAGCGGCCATGAAGATCGCTAAGGTATCAAAGCTGCGCTCGAGTAAGAGCTTAGGGTCTTGGCGCACGGTAATAGCGTGCTGATTGACCACGCAGTAGATGCAGTCGGCTTCGTCCTGCATTGGGACCCAGTTGCGCAGCGAACCGATGTAGTTACCGACCGAAAGTTCGCCTGAAGGCTGGATGCCCGAGAAGATGATGTCTTTTGCCATATTGAGTGACTTGAACTAAACCAAAATTAGATTTGCGCCAGAGTTTACCACTTTGCGCGCGACGGCGCCGCCTGGTGCGCCGCCCTGAGGCTTGAGCGCCCGCTCATACCGCGTAATGCCCTATCACGTAGCTAACGCCCCGGCATCCGCCCTCAGCGCCCGCACACGCCAAAGCACGCCGCCAGCGCAGGCTAACCGAGTTCGGGCGGGCCAACTCAGGCACGCCTTAAACGCACGCGCCTAGGCACCGGCGCGGGACGCAAACCGCGCGCGCGCCGGTGTGCGCGGCGGCATTCAGGGAGCGGAGCGCCGACCGGCGCTGGCGTCAGGCTGGTTAGCGGGCATAGTCAGGTATTAATGACTTCTTGTAAGCGGCCTCGACTTGCGCAGCAAAGGAGACGAAGTCATCGTAGAGGTAGTCAGGATTTTCTTCGTGCAGATCCTGGCCGCCGTTGTAGCCGTAGGTTAAGGCCACAGTCACAACTCCGGCATTCTTGCCCGCGCGGATGTCGTTATTGGAGTCGCCCACCATCATGGCCTCATGCGGCTCAATCCCATAGCGCTTTAAGACGTAGTTAAGCGGCATTGGGTCAGGCTTTTTCTTAGGCAAGACCTCACCGCCCATGGCAAGATCCAGATAAGGCCAAAAGCCCATGTACTCCATCAACGGCCGTACGAACTTATTAGGCTTATTGGAGACTACCGCGAGCTTAATGCCCATACGCTTGAACTTCTCCAGCCCCTCTAAGACGCCGGGATAGACCTCAAAGTTTTCTTTGAGCCCGGCCATGTAATGGCGGCTAAAGGACTCACGGGCCTTAGCAAGCTGCTCTGCTGGTACCTCAGCTAAGGTGATGTCCTTACGGCCCAAGATGGCGCGTGCCAAGAGCAGATCCATGCCATTGCCGACGTAGCAGCTTACTTCCTCGGCACTTGGTACCTTAAAGCCTAAGTCCTGAGCCACCGCGCACACCGCTTGCGTCAGCTGCGGTAAGGTGTGGGCCAGGGTGCCATCAAGGTCAAACATGATGAGCTTAGGACACAGGGCTATGGTTTGGGCCGATGCCGCAGCTGATTCCGATTCTGGAGCCGATTCCAGCTCCGATTCCATCTCCTCGACCTGAGCGTCGATCACCGGACCTGCGTGCCTAGAAAGTCCAGCTGGCGCTAATCCCAGCTCCTGACGCTTTTTAGCGGCAAAAGCAGGGTCGAACTTGGCGATGATCTCCAGCTCCTGTGCCGTGAGATCATCAGGCAAATAGTGACGCAACGAAGGATCAACTGCGGCCCCCAAGATCAATTCATGACGGATGTCGGGCGAAGCCTGCGCCGCAATAATGGACTTGGAGTCACTATCAAACAGCGAAAAGTACTGATGCAAGGCTCGAGCTTTGCGTCGTGCCTCAAAGATCTCATAATTCGAGGCCGTGCCCCCACCAAAACTGAAGTCAGGCTCATCAGGCTCATCAGGCGACAAGCCCAGCTCCTCACGCTTTTGCGCGGCAAAAGCAGGGTCGAACTTAGCGATTACCTCCAGCTCATGTCCCGTGAGATCATCGGGCAACATGTAGCGCAACGAAGGATCAACGGCCGCGCCCTTGATCAAATCATCGCGGATCTCAGGATCGTCCGCAGCAATATCGCTCACCGAGAAATGCCGGTCAAAGGTATCAACCAGCATATGCATCGAAAAAGCTTTGCTTTGAGCGTCGTCGATCTCTTCCTCAGTGGCCGTGCCCCCATTCGCTACGACGTCTGGGCCTGAGCGGGCCTTATTGTAGGTGCCCAAGATTGAGCCAATAAATGAGTTAAAGCTCTCAGGACCGCCAAAAGCGTCGATGGTCGAGCTCGAGCCAAAGTCCGAGCTACGCCCAAAGTTACGATTGCTCGAGGTGTTAGGACGACGGGCGCGCTGGTTCTTAGACTTGCGCTTATTCTTCTTATTGCCTGGCATCTTAAGCTTTTTCCTTGAGCGCGTAGTTGAGCTCGGCTAACGCCACTTCGTAGTCCTTTTGCCCAAAGAGCGCCGAGCCCACCACAAAGATATTGGCACCGGCCTGAGCACAGGCGGCGATGGTGCTAGGAGCGACACCGCCATCGACTTCGATATCGATGATGACATTGCTCTCACGAGCCAGGGCCTGAACGTCAGCGACCTTAGTTAAAGTAGCTGGAATCATCTTTTGCCCGCCAAAGCCAGGGTTGACCGTCATGACCAGGACGAAGTCCAAGCGATCCCACAGGTATCTTAAAAGCTGTGGTGGGGTACCTGGGTTTAATGCCAGGCCTGCCTTGCAGCCTAATTCGCGGATTAAGGACAGATAGCGGTCCACATGCGGGGTGGCCTCAGGGTGGAAGGAGATCATGGAGGCACCAGCCTGAGCGTAATCGGTGATGATCTTCTCGTTAATCGGGTCGACCATTAAGTGCACGTCGATAATGGCATCAGGGAAGCGGGAACGCACTGCCTTTAATAGGCCCGGACCGAAGGTGAGATTTTGGACAAAGTGGTAGTCCATGACATCAAAGTGGATGATGTCCATCTTGGCCTGCAAGGCCGCATCGATATCACGCCCCAAGTCCATGAGGTCGGCCGACAAGATCGAGCCGGCATAGTAAAAACGCTTGGCCATAAGCACCCCCTCAAAAGATGTGAAAAGCCCACGATTGCGCCCATTATCGCTAAAAAAGGGCGCACAACCAAGTGCCAAGCTTAGGCGTTCCCAGCCCGCTCCCAGCGCCAAAGCCCCTACTCACACAGCGGCCCAGCAGTGGCCCAATCGAGGGCAGAAGGTGCAATGCTCTAATTAAGCAAAAAGCATAATTATCAAGACAATTTTTCCTTCAACTGTGCGAGTCTTAATGAAATTTCTAGAATTTCATTTAAATCCTCTGTAGTCATAGCTGGTTCAGCTTGGGCCCCACCCTTCTTGGCGCCGGAACTGGAGCTGCGAACTCTGTTTTTCTGCGCGGTTTTGATCAAAATATAACGGCTGACAGCTTCCATGACCAAACGCGACCAAGCAAAATCTTCATTGGGATGATTGCTTTGCCAAATAGTTTGCAATTTGTCATACAGGTCTTTAGGAATCGTAAACTCCCACTGAACCAATTCCTGATCGTCGTTTGATTTAATCATAACTACCACCTATGAGGTCTCAAGTAATATGTTTATCGCCAGCGAAAATCAGGTTCCTGCACTCTTTTAAGGCAGCCATCAATGATCTCATTAACCTTTGTTTGAGACATTCCGGCCTAGCGAAAATCTTCCCTGATAGTACTAGTTAATGAAAGCAAGGCATAGCAGTTCAGCGCCTTATTAATTAATTTCGGCAAATCATTTACGGCTTGGTCATCAGCATGCGCGAGATACTCACGCGTACTTTGGTCATACTCCTTAGGGACAGAGATTATCAGTGAAACATATTTTCTGCCATCAGACGCCCCCATAATCCCACCCTCATCCATCCACCCTGCTTTGCTCTGCTTTTGCTTGTTTTGCAAATACTCTAACTCTTTCTCAAGAGACGCTAACTCAGTCTTCAATTCGATATTTTCAGCAGTAACGATCGCTAGCATCCGACGAAAATAAACCAAAGCTACCAGACCAGTTATAACAGATAAATATGCAACCATGATTAAAGTCGTAACAACCTGCATGCTACACCTAGCATTATGCTAAAACCAAAACACCCCGCAAACTTAAGGTTCGTGGCTTAAGTTTTACATTTTCATATTAGTCCGAAAAGTTTGGATCTTTTCGTTTTGCTGTTTAGTATGAATTTCATTTATCTGACTCCTAATGTCTTGGATCTTTTTCCTTAATTTAGCATTTTCGTTCATGATTCTGTTAGTTCTTAAAAAAGAACGTATCATTAACCCCATAGCAATCAAGAAAAAGGCCAGCAGACAGATATCAACAAAGTTCTTAGCAAAAAATTCAAACATCTTATTTATTTAGTTTAACTCTAGCGAACATCATAGCTTTTGCTAATCACTCGCTTTCAGACATATCTAAGCCGCGCGATGCCTCACGCATCTTGCGTGATACCTCAACCATCATATAGCTAGATAAGGCATTATCTAATAACTGAGCCATATCCATCTGCTCGCCAAAGCGAAAAGTATTCATGAAGGTTTGGACATCATCGTCCAGCTCTTTAGGCACGCGCACGCGCCACTCGACCGTTTCTGTGCCATTGGCTGTGCTATTGCCTTTGCTATTATCTGACTTAATATTGTTGCGCTGTTTTAGTTGTTTCTACAAAGATTCAAGCTTACTTTGCAATAAAACATGCTTTTTTCTGAGCCGTCTCATCACCAAATACCAACCAACAAAGACGAAGCAGCCCAGCAAAAGCAAAAAGCTGGCAAACAGAAACAGTAAAATCGCAGCTTCCATGCTCACACGCCTCCTCTCAGCCTAAGTTGCACATACTGGTATTATAATCCCAACAGCGTCAGTCTACTTTACTGAGAGCGGATGCTGCGAAAAAAAAAAATGCCCCGACCCCAAGCTTCCCTGGAGGCGAGGCATTTCTTTTTTCTAAATTGGGTTTTGATTAGCGGCGCATCTCAGCTTGAACTTCGCTGATGCGACGGGCAAATGGGCTAGCGCCTTGCGAGACCGAAGTCGGCACTTGCGCGGCCGCATTCATTGCTGCCTGACGGCTTGGGAAGTCCCCAAAGACCAGCACGTACCATGGACGGCCGTTGCGGGTACTTGGCACAATCCAATAGCGCCCGGATAAGCCCTGAGCGGCAGCGGCGATATTGGCACGGTTCGAGGCCGAAACTACCTGCACCGTGTAGTGCGCACCGTTGGCTCGCGCCAGCTCATCTAAGCTGCCCTCAATTGCGTTACCGGCCGCGACTGGACGAGGCTGGCGGTCGGCTACAGGCTGTGGCTGGCGCTGCGGCTGGCGCTGTGCCTGTTGCTCGGCACGCTGGGCCGCTTGCTGAGCGCGCAGCTCGTCGCCTAAGTTAATGACCTGACCTGCCTTTAAGGTCGTGTGCTGCTGGGCCGCAGGACGCTGAGCCGGACGCTGCGCCTGCTGGGCTTGCTGAGCTTGTTGCTCGGCCTTGGCCTTGTCGGCGGCTGCCTTAGCAGCAGCTTCCTTAGCAGCTTGCTCGGCCTTAGCCTTTGCCTCAGCGGCCTTTTGCTCGGCTTCGGCCTTAGCGCGATCAGCGGCTAGCTTCTCGCGTGCCGCTTGCTCAAGCTTGGCACGATCCTGCTCCAGCTGCGCCGCTAAGTTCGCAGCGTTCGGATCCATTTGTGGGCCGTTGTTATTGGCTGCTGGCTGCTGTGGCTGTGGCTTAGGCATATCAAACTCAGTGTGCTGGGTTTGACCGGCGCTAACATGGTTCGGGTTGTCGCCGCGACGCAACTCAGCCACTGGCTGTTGCACCGGCTGAGGTGGCACCATGACTTGCTGATTATTTGGCTGGCTTCCTTGCGGGGCTACAGGTCGGTCCACTCCCCTGGGATAGTCAGAGCCATGAGCTCCGCCCTCAATCTTGTCTAACTCCTCGCCTGATAAGGTCACCGAGTGGTCGGTGCTGGCCTCGGGGGTCTTGGCGTCAATGCCGCCAGGTACGCTCTGCGGCAGCGCGCCCTCGTCTTGGAGCGTGGTCTCAGCAAAGCTCTTGGTGTCGTCGGCAAAGACTAAAGCCTCCTCATTAGGCACCTCGGCGGTGGTGCTCTCACTTGGCTGGTCCTTGGACTCAATGAAAATCGGGATCAAGCAAGCTAAGACGATAATGATGCACACTACCGTGACAAAGATGCCCACCGAGCTGCTTTTCTTCTTGCCTGCACCTAACTTACCGGCCTTGCCTGCCTGTTCGGCATTTGCTTGCGCCGAAGTAGGATCCTTCATAAGCTTCTCCGTGATAGTGATAATCTGGGACAAGTTACCGTGGGCCGGAGCTAAAGCTTGCGGCAACTTATTAACCAAGGAATTGTAAATGCGCATGGTGTTGTGCACCGCAAAGATGTGGCGCGATAACACCATCGCCTCGTTAGTGGTGAGCTGAGGCATCTGTACCTGCTCGAGGTCGACCTTGGAGATATTGCGCGTAATCTTCTCGGCGGCCCACAGCGGCTGGCACACTAGGATAAAGGCAAAGCGCCCCTTCCCTAGAAACTCTTCATGCAGCGCCAAGAGCTCATTGTAAAAGGAAGAGAGCACGCTGTCAGCATCGTCGACCACCACTAAGGTCTTCTTAGCCGGGGCGTCACTTGAGGCCTGAGCAATGGCATCAGCCAAATTGAGGTTCGGGTCAAATTTGGTATTAGGCAGCAGCTGTTGCAAAAAGAGCTCGCGCAAGCGCTTTAACTGCATGTCCTTTTGGCACGGAATAAAGACCGCCGGGAGCTTGTTATCAGCAGCATTGACCACTTGTTCGCACACCGCCGTACGGCCCGAGCCCCGCTCACCTGATAACAGGATAAAAGCTTCCTTGGCAAAAACTTGCTGCAACAGCTCGTCGCAACAGCGTTTTTGACTGGCCAAGGAGGCTAGCGCTTCAACGTCCATCGCACTCCCTCATAACCACAATACTTGCCCCACCCCAAGCAAGGTTAGAGCCCGCTTGAGCTTAACCCCAGCTTGAGCTCACGCCCCACTGCTCTTAGCACCAACTAAGGGCCACCCTACTCCCGCCCGCGCTCAGCCCACCTTGAGCCGACGCCCGCGCGCACCGCGACCGTCCAGCCCCCACGACCGCCCCTTGAGCCTGCGGGCACGCTTGGAGCCACTACTTATGCGCGGAGGTACGCTCTGACACGGTTAACGGCCGCTTGGGGCCTTGCCTCCATTTTAGCAAATGCGCTAGTGGGCGTAGTGCTTGCGATATGGGCAAGCGTCGAGGTACGCGACAATGGTCTCATTGTCGTAGTCACGAGTGACTTGGGCTTGGCCTAAGGCCTTGAGCATGACGTAGCGGATGTGGCCATCCTTGACCTTCTTGTCGTGGAGCATGTGCCCTAAGAAGTCTTGGCCTGAGAGCTGGTCTGGAATGGCGTACGGCAGGTCGTAGCGTTTGAGGACTTCAACTAATTGCTCGCACTCGTGCGCGCTGAGGCCAAACTTGCTCTCTTGGGCAATCCAAGCGGCGACCGCCATGCCGATAGCGACGGCTTCACCGTGTAGGAAATTACCAAAGCCTAAGCCCACTTCAATGGCGTGACCAAAGGTGTGACCGAAGTTGAGCAGCGCGCGTAAGCCGTGCTCCTTTTCGTCTTGCGCTACCACGTCTGCCTTGATCTCACAGCAGCGCTTGATGACGTAGGCCAGGTCAAGCTCACTGTAGCCGCCCTTGCTTTGCAGATAGTCAAAGAAATTACGGTCTAAAATCGCGCCATACTTGATGACCTCAGCCATACCGGCGGCAATCTGGCGCTCCGGTAAGGTCTTTAAGAACTCAAGATCGATGAGGACAGCTAACGGCT
This sequence comes from uncultured Anaerobiospirillum sp., assembly GCA_944390115.1. Classification (GTDB taxonomy): domain Bacteria; phylum Pseudomonadota; class Gammaproteobacteria; order Enterobacterales; family Succinivibrionaceae; genus Anaerobiospirillum. The sequence goes on along the minus strand of CALXOW010000022.1, from coordinate 8,388 downwards.
GGTAGAAGGCGCCAATCATATTCTTGCCTTGCGGGTGGTTGATCGCAGTCTTACCACCGACCGATGAGTCAACCATCGCAAGGAGGGTGGTTGGCACCTGGAAAAAGGCAATGCCACGCTGGTAGGTCGCGGCCGCAAAGCCGGTCAAATCGCCAATGACGCCGCCACCTAAGGCCACTAAGGCACAGCCGCGATCGAGCTGATGCTCAATGGCGGCGGTCATAATCTTGAGGTAGGACTCAGCGTTCTTAAATTCCTCGCCATCAGGCAAGATGCAGCTAGCGCAGGTTAAGCCGTGCGCCTCAAGGTCAGCTTGAAACTTCTCAAGATAAAGCGGGGCAATGGTCTCGTTGGTGACAATTAAGACCTTTTGGGTCTTGCCCTGCATGCACTGAGCGATGAGCTCACCGTGGTTTAAGTGCGCGCCAATGTGAATATCGTACGAGTCCGCACCTAAGGCGACGTGTACCAATTGTTCGGTCATATCTTTCTCCGGCAATCTTTGGGTAAGGCCCAGTCAATTTTAGCCCAGTACCAGCTCACCCAGCGCCCGACCAGCTTTCAAGCCAGCTTGAGCTCAGCTGGGCCGCATTGAGCGCGGGGCTTATGAGCGCGGCAAGGCGCTCAGGCAGCGCTCCACTACCGTGGCAATCGGGGCGTTAGCATCGATAATAGCGCAGGCGACCTCGCGATAGAGGGGATCGCGCTTGAGGGCTAACTCCTTGATGCGCGCCATCACGTCAGGAGCCTTTAACATCGGGCGATTGGTGTCGCCCTTGACCCGCGCGTACTGCTCCTCAACCGGTAAATCCAGGTAGAGGCAATAGGTGTACTGCTTGATGAGCGCGCGGTTGGGCTCAGGGCCAACAATGCCGCCGCCGCCTGCGATCACTTGGTACGGGAAGGGACTGACGGTGATGATGCTCTTTAAGCAATTGCGCTCTTGCTCGCGGAAGAAGTCCTCACCCCAGCGCGCAAAGATCTCGGGGATAGTGATGTCAGGATAGCTCTGACGCATCGTGGTAATGATGAGATCATCATTGTCGATGTAGCTCACCTTCAGCGTTTGCGCTAAGGCCTGACCAATGGTGGTCTTGCCCGCGCCCATCGGGCCTACGAGCAAAATCGGCTTATCAAGTGGCACGGTAATCTCCCAAAAGGTTCTAATCGCCTCATTGTGCCTGACTTGGGCCCGGCGCGGCACCTTGCACCATGATTGCGCTTTTTTCGGCCTGCCGCCTTGGGCCGCTTTTTGCTAAAATTATTCGTTTGTTTTTTCTTTTTTCTGTGGGTTCGCCAAGGAGTAGAAGGTGTTGTTGCAAGCACTGCGCTATGCCAAGATAGCATTTTGGGCCGGTCTTTTTTGCTGTGCCACCTCAGGCGGCGTAGTAGCAGCAGCCTACTACTCAACCTTAGAAGAGCTGCCAGATGTCGCAGAGCTCAAGCATGTCAGCTTTGAGACGCCAATGAAGATCTACACCCAAGATGGCAAGCTCATCGGTGAGTTCGGCGAGCACAAGCGCATCCCGGTATCGCTTGAGCAAATCCCGCTCAAGATGCAGCAGGCCTTCCTAGCGATCGAAGATACCCGCTTCTACGAGCACACCGGCGTCGACCCGATCGGTATTTTGCGTGCGGCGGTAGTCGCTGCCACCTCAGGCCGTGCCGCCCAAGGTGCCTCGACCATTACCCAACAGGTCGCCCGTAACTTCTTCTTAACCCGCGATAAGACCATCGAACGTAAGATCAAGGAAGTCTTCATTGCCTGGCGCATGGAGCAGGTCTTAACCAAGGACGAGATCTTAGAGCTCTACCTCAATAAGATTGCCTTAGGTCACCGCTCCTACGGTGTGGTCGCGGCTGCGCAAACCTATTATGGCAAGAGCTTAGATGAGCTGACCTTAGCGGAGATCGCCACTATCGCCGGTCTGCCGAAGGCCCCTTCGACCTTAAACCCAATTACCAATCCGCAGCGCGCCAAGGAGCGTCGTCACTTGGTGCTCTCGCGTATGCTGACCTTGGGCTACATCACCCCTGAAGAGTTTAAGGCCGCCGACGAAGCCCCATCTAAGGCCTACTTCCACTCGACCCCGCTTGAGGCCTATGCCCCTTATGTGGCCGAAGAAGTCCGTCAGGCTGTGTTAAGCAAGTATGGCCCGAATGCCTACACCCGTGGCTTTAAGATTTACACCACGGTCGACTCCAACTACCAGAACTTTGCCCACGATTCCCTCTTTGCCGCGCTGACCGCTTACGACGTGCGTCACGGCTATCGTGGTCCGCTCTTTAATCTCTACGATGGCACGCGCGGTATTCGCGGCAGTGCTAAGGTCCCAACCGAGAAAAACGGTGTCGGCGCCAATGCCAATAACGGCATCATCATGACGGCGCGCCAGCAAGTGATCGACACGCTGACTGCTAATAAGCAAAAGGTCGATTACCCAGCCGTGGTCGCGCAAGTCGAGGCCATGGATCTCTTTGCTCACGACCAAAAGGCGCAAGAGGCATTGCACTTAAATTACGATGCCATCTTGGACTTAATCCGCAAGGAAGATAAGTACGACCAGATTGACCCAGCCTTAGTGCTTACAGTCGATGACGCCAATAAGGAAGCCACGATTTTGACCGCCCAAGGCGAGCAAAAACAGCTCACCTGGGAGGGTATGTCCTGGGCCCGTGCCTTTAAGAGCGATCGCAACCAAGGCGAGATGCCAACCACCCCAAGTGAGTTCTTACTCAAGGGCGACCTCATCTTCACCTACGACCAAGAGGTCACGAATAAGCAAAAGCAGCAGACTGGGGACTTAGCTGAGACCTACACCGTCACCACCTTAACCCAGCTACCGGATGTCGAAGGTGCCCTGATCGCCTTAGATCCGCACACCGGTGCCGTGCGCGCCATGTGTGGCGGCTATGACTTTGAAAAGAGCAAGTTTAACCGCGCCACCCAATTGCTGCGTCAGACGGGCTCCAACTTCAAGCCATTTATCTACTCCTCGGCCATCGCCTACGGTATGGCCTTAAACTCGGTCATTCCGGATGTCCCGATCAAGACCTGGGACGTGGGCTCGCAGACCTGGTGGGAACCAACCAATTCGCCAAATCGCTTTGATGGTCCGATGACCTTACGCGAGGGCTTAGCGCGCTCTAAGAACTCGATCTCGATTCGCACCATTCGCCACGTCGGTGTTGAGAATGCAGTCGAGCACTTGCGCAAGTTTGACATCTACATTCCGAAGTTCCAGCAAAGCGAGTCGATGGCCTTAGGCTCGGTCGAGCTCACCCCATTGCAGGTGGCCACCGCCTACTCAAGCTTTGCTAACGGCGGCTACAAGCTCACCCCATACCTCATCGACCGCATTGAGCTCGAAGATGGCACCTTACTCTATCAGGCGCATCCGCGTATTGCCGACCCAAGTGCGCCCGATACCGTCCAAAACGATATTCAGCTGACCTATTTGTCGAGCTTCACTCCAAGTGAGCTGGATGTCGCACGCCAGGCCCACGTCAATGAGTCCAAGGTCGAGCACCCGCTGATGACCGAGATCTTCCCATATGGTATTCCCGGCTATAGCGCCAAGACCTACAACGAGGAAGGCGAGCTGGTGACCCCTGACGTCGAGGTCCCAGCTAACATCGATCAGCAAGGCTTCTACGTCACCGGACCACAGCTATCGCAGGCGATGCTCGCGGACTTAGATAGCTTAGCCCAGCCAACGCACCCGGCTCCGCAGATCTTAAGTCACGGCCATGCCTACCTCATGTCCTCGCTTATGACCAGCACCATCTACGGCGGCTACAACTTAGAGGGCGAGCGCTATTGGGGTACGGGCTATCGCTCGAGCACTATCACCGGCCGCAAGGACTTACACGGTAAGACCGGCACCACCAACAACGTCCACGACGCCTGGTTCTCAGGCTTTAACAACAATCTCGTGGTCACTACCTGGGTGGGCTTTGATAACGACCGTGACTTAGGCTATGCCCGTGGCATGGGCTCAGAAAGTGGTAGTGCCACCGCCCAGCCAGTCTTTGCCTACTTCTTCCGTGATGCCCAAAAGGATGTGGAGGAGACCGAAATCCCTAGACCTGCGGGCCTGGTCATCACCAAGAATCGCGGCATTGTCGAGCCTGCGCTCCCTGGCATGTTCGTGGTCGATGAGGCCGCCGCTGCCCAGAGCGTCAAGAACACCGGCATCGACAGCAGCACCGTCGAAGACGGCGACATCTTCTAACCCAGCCCAAGCTGAACCAGCACCAGCTGGCCCCGCACCCGCCCGGCGCCCGCGCCGAGCAGCACGCACAGGGCCGCCTTGCGCTGGGCCAGCCCGAGCACGTCACTAACCGACGTCTCTTTCGTGTCATCCCGGTACCAACCAACATCCAGGACGGCACCGGGCGGCACTGATCCCCGCGCTTAACGCACGCTGAGCTCAGGACGTAGTCCTAGCGGGGCTCGGGCCTTTCCATAACTAGACGACGCAAGATCACTGGCGAGCCCGCGCTCGGCGCCCCTAAGCGCTGGCTGACTCTGCTCTCATGAGCGCTTGCGCCCCGTCAATCGCGGAACTTATGGCATCACTGGAGCGGAGTGCGCAGCGCCCGGCACAGCGAAGCAAATAGGCCTAGCGCCTGAGGACGCTGGGAGCAGTCCAGTGAGGCCGCTTAAGCGTATATTGCAGCCGACGCTTAGTGCACTGAGTTAACTTGCCCGCGCCAATTTTGTCGATACGATCACACTTTGAACCGTGATGGTACCGTGCGCGTTCACGCTCGACTGCACTCAAATGACTTTCGACTATCACCTTTTAGCTAAGGCCCTAATGGGGGCTAGACCAAGTTAAAGTGATTTGCCAAACTAGCCCGCAGCAAGGGCCCTGAGCCCGACTCATTGTTTCCTATTCTTGGTTCTGATTGTGGTGGTTGCTATGACCGAGAGTGTTAAGCCATCAAGTTTAATAAACTCCAATCGCGCTGCGTTCTGGATTCCAGGCTTTGCCATGGCCTCCTGGGGCCCATTCATCCCATACATCAAGGAGTGCTTTGCGCTCACTGAGGATCACTTAGGCCTGCTCCTCATGTGCATCGCCGTTGGTGCCGCTTGCGCCATGGCCATTGCCAGCTACTTCATCAACAAGTTTGGCTGCCGCGCTACGGTGCGCGCCGCATCGCTGGTATTGACCTTGTGCTTAGGCTCAGTCACGGTCATTCCAAACTTTTACGTCTTAGCCGCCGTGCTCTTTTGCATGGGCTTAAGCTGTGAGTTCTTGTCGCTTGCCGCCAACATCAATGCCGGTGCCTTAGAGCGTATGTTGCAGCGCAACATCATGTCGGGCCTGCATGGCGTGTACTCCTTAGGCAACACCGCTGGTGTCTTCATTGTGGCGACCTTCTTGAGCTCGGGCCTGACCTTTATGATGGGCAACTTGCTCTTAACCTCGTGCCTCTTCTCGCTCGCGGTCATTCTCTATTGCGGCCTGATTGGCAGCCGTTATTTACTCACCGACTTAAGTGAGTTCAACGACAAAGAGCAAAGCAGCGATGGTGCCCCCCAGCATAAGGTCTTTATCACCCAATTATTATTCATGCTTGGTCTGATATGTTTCATCATGTTTATGGTCGAGGGCTCGATGATGGACTGGACCGGCGTGCTCTTAAACCAGGTTAAGGGTGTGCCAATGAGCGAAGCTGGTTATGGCTTTGCCGCCTTTGCCTGCATGATGACGGTGTGCCGCTTAACCGGTGACAAAATTGTCGCCACCTTAGGCCGTCGCCGCGTCTTAGTCATGGGTGCGATTTTCGCCGCCTCCGGTATCACTCTGGCGGTCATGGTGCCACACCCAATGGTTTCCTTAGTCGGCTTTGGCATGGTCGGTGTTGGTGCCGCCAACTTAGTACCGCAGGCGATGTCGTACGCTGCCACTGAGCGCCGCGTCCCAATTGCCCGCAGCATCCTGATCGTTAATGCCATTGGCTATATCGGCGGTCTGTTAGGCCCAGCCTTAATCGGCTTTGTCGCCCACCGCATTGGCCTGGAGCAAACCTTCTTAATCTTAGCTTGCATGGTCTTAATCGTCGCCGTGATCTCCTACTTCTTCATCAGAAGCGGCTCGATCTCTGAGCTCACCGCCCAGCAAGCCTAAGAGCAACAACAGATTAACCTCTCTACAGTCAGGGCGCGCAGCAGCACGCCCTTTAGCATTATGAGGATTTATGAGCACTGCTAAGCAGATGATTTTCGCCAACCGCGCCTCCTTTTTCATGGCCGGTTTTTGCATTGCCGCATGGGCGCCAATGATTCCCTTTGTCAAAGCGCGCTTTGGCTTAGACGAGCACAATTTAGGCTTGCTCTTATTGTGCGTCGGTATCGGCTCCTTTGTCTCGATGCCGACCTCGAGCTGGCTGAGCTCACGCTTGGGCTGCCGTACCCCGATTGTCGTTTCGGCCCTGATTGTCATGCTCTGCCTGGTCTCCATCCCCTTTATCACCAATATCTACCTCCTAGGCCTGGTGCTCTTTATCATGGGCATCAATGCCGTGGCTTTGGATGTGATTTCCAATATCGCGGGAGCCTTAGTGGAGCAGGTGACCGCCCGCAATATTATGTCGGGTCTGCACGGTCTCTACAGCGTCGGCGGTTTCTGCGGTGCCCTCAGCGTCACCTTTTTATTAAGCGCAGGCCTGCCGTTCCATTTAGCTGGAGTCTACGCTGCCGCGATCTTATTAATCGTCGCGCTCTTAGGCAGTCGCCATTTGCTCACCACAGTCTATTATGACGAGCACAACCAGCCCCTTACCCGTGAGCAATACCTGGAGAAAGAAGCGCAAAAGAAGCAAGAAAAAGCGGCCAATAACCAAAAGACCAGCAACTTACAATACTACTTGCACCCAATCGTATTATTAATTGGTGTCATGTGCTTTATCATGTTCATGACCGAGGGCTCGATGCTCGACTGGTCGGGCGTCTTCTTAAACACCGAGCGCGGCTTCTCCTTAGAGCACGCTGGTTTCGGCTACGCCGCCTTTGCCATCATGATGACGATCTGCCGCTTAACCGGCGACAAGGTGGTCACCAAGTTTGGTCGGCGCCGCGTCTTGATGTTCTCGACCCTCTTCATCATCGCAGGCTATATCATTGCGGTCATTGTGCCGCACTACATCGCCGCCTTTATCGGCTTTGCCCTGATTGGTGTAGGCGCCAGCAACGTAGTGCCACAATTAGTCTCGGTGACCGCTCGCATCAAGGAAGTACCACCGCACATCTCGGTGGCCATTGTGAACGCAATTGGCTTTAGTGGCGTCTTAGTGGGCCCAGCCTTGATTGGCTTCCTGGCCCACGCCATTACCTTGAGCAACACCTATCTGTGCCAAGCAGGCGGCGTCTTCTTAGTCTTCTTAATGAGTCTCTTCCTCATCAAGAAGTTAGGCAGCCAAATCTCCGCGCACCACGCCCAACCCGCCGAGCAGCAATAGCTCACAACCTACAACTGCCGCGCAGCAACACTCCCTAACTGCGCAGTAGCGACCGCGCCATCCCACCGCGCGGAACTCAGGGCGCGCCGCGCGCGCCCTGCCATCCAATCTTCCGCACTCCCGTTATCGCGCTCACCGAAACGCCCCCAGTCCCTCTCTCGTGAGCCCAAGTTAACATTCAACTTAAGCGTTATTCTGCCGCACTACGAGGAAGCCTTTAGCGCTCAGGCGATTTTAAGGGGCCAAAAGGCGATTAACGGCGCGCGGGTTGTAGAGCTTAACCTTGGTGCCACCTTCTAAGCTGATTTCGCTCGCGCACTCTTCCAGCGTAGCGCGCACTGCCTCGACGCTCTCACCTCTGCGCTGTGCCGCCGCCTCAATAAAAGGCGCGTAATTGGACTCAAGCTCCTCCGGAGTAAAGCCCAGCAAGCTTACGTATTCTGGGTCAGCACTGATATCGCGGATATCCCCGCAGGTCACCAGCTGCGAGGAGAGCTCATGAGTTTGGCCCGTGACCAAGATGAAGCGGACATGATTCAACTTATTAAGCCAAGTGTAGAACTCGCTGAGCACGTCCAGTACGGCCTGGTATCTAACTGGGTAGCCGTAGCTTGCGGTCAGCGGATAATCCCAATCGTCGATTAAGAACACCAAGCGATTTTTCAAGGAGATGCTGGAGAGGTGGCCAAGCAAGCGATTGAGGGTGGTCGCCGCAAACTCCATCTTTTTCACTTGAGCAAAGCCAGCGTTAACATAGGCCTCAACCAGCAGGCCCTTAAGCGAATTTCTCAGAGCAACCTCATCTTGACCGGCCAGCCCGGCAAAGGAAAGCTTAATCACCTAACTTTCGGACTTTAATATCAACAAAAGCTGATATATATCGGATAAAATAAGCAAAAATCATTAATTGCTATG
>CALXOW010000021.1 GCA_944390115.1 uncultured Anaerobiospirillum sp. | reverse complement strand
GCGCTTGTACGCAACATATCTTCTGAGTGAGCTCATTTTACACAACCCCCCAAGAAATTAAGATGCGGGAGCCCTGTTTTAGCTACCGCTCAGAGCAAACTGCCTCAAGTCCCGTGGGGGCTTGAGGCAGCGGGCGCTAGGCGCTCAAGAGCTATTGTTGCTGGGTCTCGAGCTCAGAGAGGCGCTTCTTTAAGAACTCGACAATGCGCGGTCCAATGTCTGGATGGCGAATGGCAGCGTCGATAAAGGTCTCGGCATAGCCTTCCTTATTGCCACAGTCGTGGCTGCGGCCGACTACCTCGTAGGCGTTGACGCTCTCGATATTCATCAGAAGGTCAATGGTATCGGTCAGCTGGAACTCACCACCGGCGCCTAATGGCGTGCGCTTGAACAGTGGCCAAATTTCGGCTGGCAGCACGTAGCGGCCCACGACCGCGTAATCAGATGGAGCCTCCATCACCGCTGGCTTTTCGACGATGCTCTTGATCGGGATATCCATACCCGGCTCGATATGAGCGCCGCTTAAGTCCACAATACCGTAGGAGATCACGTCTTCGTGCGGGACGCGCTCGACCATGATTTGCGCCACGCCCGTTTCCTCAAAGCGCTTGACCATGGCCGCAAGGTTGGTGGTGTGCGGATCGGCTAAGTGGGTGTCGATCACCACGTCAGGTAAGAGCACGGCAAAAGGATTCTTGCCCACAATAGGATAGGCGCACATGATGGCGTGCGCTAAGCCCTTGGCCTCGCCTTGGCGCACGTGCATGATGGTGACATCCTTCGGGATGATGTTCTGCACCTCAGAGAGCAGCTGACGCTTAACGCGCTTTTCTAAGGTGGCCTCCAGCTCGAAGGAAGTATCGAAGTGGTTTTCGATCGCGTTTTTCGAGGAGTGGGTGACTAAGACGATGTTCTTAATGCCTGCGGCCACCGCCTCGTTGACCACGTATTGGATCAATGGGCGATCAACTAACGGCATCATTTCCTTAGGAATAGCCTTGGTGGCAGGCAAGAGGCGGGTGCCCAGTCCAGCCACCGGGATAATGGCATACTTGATGTTGCCATAGTTCATGTCAGGCATAGAGACAATCCTTTTCTTTTCAACAATCCAACATCACACAATGCGGGCAAGCAGCGCCACGCCTGATGAGCAGCCGCTTAACGCGCTTTATTCAACTTAGCGCGCTCATAATCACTTTGCAAGGTTATCTCTGTAAATAGCACGCATGGGGCACACTTTGCGCAAATTGCTCAGGTGGGCGCGCGCCCTAACGCAGTCGTCCGCTGCGCGCGACTTTTTATTGCGCGCATGAAAAAGCCCCGCAGGCGGGGCTTATTCGGGGGCGCAAGGCTGAATTTAGCTATTTGGCCTTGGAGTCAAGATCGGCCTTGCTGTCAGCATTGCTCTGAGCTACGGCACTGCTTTCAGCTACGGCGTCGGCAGGCTGAGCCTTGCTCGCGTCGTCGTCCTTGGTGAAGGCGGTTAAGACTTCAGGATAGCGGCGCATCAGGATGAAGATGACGGCGATCGAGAAGAGGAAGTTTAAGATGGCGTTGCCAAAGGTCTTGTAATCAACCCACAGCGACTCGGCGCTCTTAGGGTCAATTCCAAATAAGGTCGGCAGGTAGAAGGCGATGATGACATTGAGACCTGCTGCAAAGACAAAGTAGCACATAAAGGAGGTGCCAAGCTTGAGCCAAATGTGCTCCGGCAGCGGTACTTCCTTGCCAAAGAGGTAGGAGAAAGGATTGCGGTGAATCACGTGCTGGAACACAAAGATCGTGGCCGCAAAGATGAGGTTAACGACCGTGACCTTCCACTTGATGATGAGTGGATCATTGAGCAGGATGGTCGGTACGCCAAAGAGCAGCACGGCAGCCGTGAGGAAGATTTGCAGGCGCGAGAGCTTATGATAGAGCACGTACTGCAAAATGAAGGAAATAAGGCAGCAGCCAATGATGACCCCCGTAGCTAAGATGAGGTCGGAGGACAGGCGATAGGTGATAAAGAAGGCTAAGGCTGGAGTGAAGTCAAGAATCTTAGCAAGCATGCATAGCGCTCTCTGAGTAAGTCAAGGAACACGTCATTATGCCAAAAATAGCGCGGCTAGTCACTCAATTTGCGGCAATTCATCCCAATTGGTGGTATAGCGCGGTGATAGGGAATGCTGGTTCTTGAACACCTGATCTTGCTTGGTGCCTTGTGCCGCCCAAAAGACCTTATGGTCATGGCCATGGCGGTTGATGCGGTCAATCGCGGCCATGAGGCGATCAGAGCGCTCTTGGGCTGCGTTATCAGGGGTAGGGGTGAGCAGGTCTGCTTGATAGGTGCGCTGGGTGCACAGTTCTGAGAGCACAATGCCTGCTTTGCTGTACTTAAAGCCAGGGCGAAAGATTGCGGTAAGTAGCTCAGTGGCACAGCGCAAGAGCTCGCGGGTATCAGCGGTCGGGACTTTTAGGCGCATGGTGCGCTCGCCGCGATATTTATCGTCTGCGCCAAAATAAGAAGTGCGGATAAAGACGGTCACGGCGCGGCAGTATTGGTGCTGATTTCTGAGTTTGTGGCTTGCAGCCGCCACGTAATTGGCAATGGCCTGGTGCAGCTCCTCTAAGGTGGTCAGGCGCTGGGTGTAGGAGCGCGACCACATGATTTGATAGCTCGGGCTGCTGTAGCTTGGGTTAGTGAAAGCGCTGTCATCAGGAGGTGCGGCAGGACCAGTGGGTGCTTCATCTTCATCGGGGATGGCGCTGGTGTTGTTGAGCTCGGCAACTGTGCGCATTAGGACCACGTTGTAGCGGCGCTTGATGCGCGTTGGGTTTTGCGCGGCTAGTTCTGCGGCGCTGGTGATGCCTTCTTTGTGCAACTGCTCACTCAAGCGTCGACCCACGCCCCAGATTTCCTCGATGGGATTGGCTTTGAGTAAGGATAGGCGCGGCAGATCTTGCAATACCGAGTAGATACCGTAGGTGGTGGCGCGCTCTTTTTTCGCATGATGGTTCGCAAGCTTAGCCAAGGTCTTAGTGGCGGCGATGCCGATGCCAACCTTGATGCCCACCAAGGTTGCGATGGCATTGCGGATTTTGACCGCGTGAGCGATGGCTTCGTTTTCGCTGATGTGGCTAAAGCTCAAGAAAGCTTCATCGACCGAGTAGATAGCGCAGTGCTCGGAGAGCTGCTCTAAGATGCTCATGACGCGCCGTGAAATGTCACTGTAGAGGGTGAAGTTGCTTGAGAAGCATACGATGTGGTGCCGCTCAATCACATGGCGGATCTTAAAGACCGGGATGCCCATGGGAATGCCCAGGGCTTTAGCCTCGTAGGAGCGGGCGATGACGCAGCCATCGTTATTGGAGAGCACGAGCACGGGGCGCCCCTCTAAATCGGGGCGAAACAAACGCTCGCAGCTGCAAAAGAAGTTGTTGCAGTCGACCAAGAGATAGACCCGCTCAAAGCGGTAGGTGTCCGGATCGTAGTACTGCATGGGAGCTCCATCTTAATTCTGGCCCCAGTATAAGGCCAAAAGGGCGTGTTGCAGGTCGACCAGTAGGGCTGAGGGAAGAAATTGCGGGTCAGAGCGTGATCTCACGGCGCAAAATAGAGCACATTTTGTGCCCCCAGTCCTAGGGATTGCTACAATGAGAATGGGGTTGTTCGTCGCTTCAGTCCTCGAACAGTCCATTATGGATGAAATGGTGCAAGCGAGCGATGCGGCTTAGGTCATGCATTGACTGATATGAAACCACCATTTTCATCGTGAAGCTCCAGTTTTAGCTGGCGGCTAACTTAATTATGAGCAGTAAGTAGGTACCATGGACAAGAACACGGGTGCGCTTGAGGAACAAGAGCGTACCACGGAGCACCAAGCTCCGACTCAAGCTCAGGCACAGTCTGCTTCAGCCCAGGCCCAGCCTGATCCAGCCCAGGCCCAGTCTGCTTCAGCCCAGGCCCAGCCTGCTTCAGCCCAGGCCCAGCCTGCTTCAGCCCAGCCACGGTCGATACGGCGCATTAATGCAGCCCTGGCCTTGTCCGGACGTACTAGTGTCATTGTCCGGGGACAATTGCGCCCACCCAAAAGTGGCCACGTTGAGCCACCGACTAAAGCGCCATCGCTGACGACCTTTACTGCCGATCAAACCGTTGCAGCCTTAGCTCAATATGAAAGCATCTTTGACCAGCACCGGGAAGAGAATCAAGGCCTGTTAGGTACAGATGAAGCGGGCAATATGGAGCTGCCAGAGTGGCAAAAGTTCCAAGATGTGATTGCCCGCGCCCGTGCCCGTGCCCTGCAAAAGCATGCCTTAGTCGATAAGTCCTCAGAGGAGGACTACCAAGGTAGCCTGCTCGATAAGATCCAAGCCCTCAGATCCAAGATTGAGCGCCATGTCACCGACCAAGAGTCCGGTGCCAGTGCGTCGCGCAGTATGGGCGAGAGCCTGCAACAGGGCAATTTAGATGATTTAGCGTCAGAGCGCGCCGCCTCCATTGATTTGATGGAGCAAGCCAACCAGTTTGAGCACAGCGTCGACCGTCTGGTGCAAGCGGCAGAGCGCGATTTATCCCGCTCCCACTCCATCCCAGATCCGGTGAACCCAATGGCTTCCAGCGTGGAGATCCCGCTGACCGATCCTCATGTGTTAGCCGCAATGCAGCCATTGCGCTGCCCCGATTTAGATCCAGGAAAAAGCCGGGCTTTAGGCAGCCCTTACCTGCAACCACCTAAACTCCAAGACAGTCCCATTCCTTACAGTGAACCAGCTGGAACCGATGCAGCTGGAACCGAGACCGCTGGCACTGAGGAGGTAGGAGCTAAGGAGGTGGGAACTGAGGTTGCGCCGCAGACTGAGGTAGAGCGCGCAGCTAAGTCGTGGGCTGATGAGCAATTAAGCTCGACTGACCTCATGGTCACGGCCGCTTCCTTTAGCTATGATGGCCCTGTACCTGAAGGCTCGACTCCTGAACAGGCCTTAGCCCAAGCGCTGGAAAGCGAGGCGCTGCGCCCTTATCAAGTTGTATCGCCATTGCCGGACGATAGCGTCCCCTTATCTGAGCTCATGGGCGAGGCTGCGGCGGAAGATGATGAGCAAGCGCCAGCGGAGGCGCGCCCTCATGGCGTCAATCGTGGGGGCTATCTGCCGTGCTATGTCATCTATGATTTTGCCCAAGATCGCTTCCTCTTAGACGAAGGTTCCTGCCGCTTATTGGGTATGACCTATACCGGTGACTGGATTCCGCACTCGCTCCTTGAGATGCAGATTGAGCTTATCGATCACGATGCCATGCTCAACATCTTGTTCAATCCTGAAGCGGGCGATAGCATCTTTTCGCATGCGCGCATTAAGCAAGGTGCACATCAAGGCGAGCGCCTGTTCTTTACTGGCTCGGTGATCATGCGTGATGATACTGGCATTGCCTTGCTGGTGTCGGGCTTCTTTGCCCGGATTCAGGCGGACTTCCTCGAGTACTTAGCCAAAATCAAGAATCACTCCTCGTCCTTTGACATCGATGCCTACACCGGCGAGATTCATTTTGGCGCAGCGATCTATCAGCTATTGGGACTTAAGCCTGATGACAGCCTGCCGCGTTCCTTAATCGAGTTTGAAAAGCGCTATATCCACCCTGATGACTTGCTCATTTACCGCAAGCAGGGCGATGTCGTATCCAATCCAAGCTTAGGCGATTACTACGAGAGCATCTATCGCTTAAAGCACAGTGGCGGCTACTACATCTGGTGTATTGATCGCGGTTTAGTGGTGGAGCGCAAGCGCTCGGGCAAGGCCTCGCGCATCATTGGCACCACGACCAATATTGATGTGGTGCGCTCGAACTTCGAGCGCTTAAAGCGCACTATCTACCAAGACCCATTGACCGGCCTGCACAATCGCCTCTATCTCAATACGCGCAATAAATTCTTCACGATGGAAGAAAGCCAGCCGCTGTCCTTGGTCTATGTCGATATCTCAGGACTTAAGGTCATCAATGACTACTTGGGGCACGCCAAGGGCGATGCCTTGGTCAAGCTCGCGGTCACGGTGCTGTCGCAAGATATCTTCTTAGATCATGAGGTAGTGCGCCTGTCGGGCGATGAGTTCTTGCTCATCTTCCCGTGCTGCACACACGCGCAATGCGCCGCCCAAATGGAGCGCTTTGTCGCCGATCTCAATTTTAGAAATGCTGCGCACGAGTTCCCGCTGCCGGTCTTTATTGGCTACGGTATCGCCACCTTAAATGAGATCGACGATGGTGACACCTTCATGCGCTGTGAGCAACGCGCCGACGAACGCCTCAAGCGCTACAAGCAGCAGCACCATGACGAGATTTACGATGCCTTGCGTTCCTTTGTCGAAGAAATGCTGGGCCATAGCATCGACCTCACCGACAATCGCGTATTAGATTACATCGACCGCAAGCCGACCAGCGCCGCACCAAGCGCCCCAAGCGGCGCTTTGCATAGCGAGCAACAGGCAGGTCCGTACTGCGAGCAAAACGGCGCCCCCAAGGCAGGCCCGAACGCAGCTCAAAGTGTCAGCCCTAACGCGGCCGCGCCTAATGGCGCTGCTCCGGTTACACCGTGCGTGGCCGCTTTTGTTGCTGAGCGTTCACCTGCTACGGTTAGTGCAACCGAAGTGGTGGCCACTGTGCCGCAGCGGGTCGCAACTACGGGCGATCCTAATGCTCCTACTCACACCAGCGCTTGTGAGCCGACGGTATCGGTTGAGGGTTATCAAGTCTTTACTGGCTCGACCGGGAGCGAGGGCAGCGCTGTCCCGCTCAAGCGGCAGTACCCTAATTCGGCCTTTTTTACCACCGCGCGCTTAAGCGATAAAGGAGATAAGCATGAGTGAGTGGCAGCGCGCTGAGTCGTGGGCGCAAGAGCAAGAGTTAGCTCCAGAACCAGACTTCCTCGAAGATGAAGCGCAGCTGATCTTAGGTGATGAGCGTCCGACAGGCTGCGCGCGGGGCTTTTGGGTCTTTGATGGCGATGAGCGCAGATTTTTGTTTGACCAGCAAGGACGGGCCTTTTTAGGATTAGGTGAGCAACAGGGCTGGGTTAAGGAAAGTGAGTTCTTAGAGTATCTCACCATCCACAACATCGAGCGCTACTATCGCGTCATGGATACGCGCGATATGGGCGCGATTATCTTTGAAGATATTGAGCTCACGCGCGGCCCGTACGCCGGGAGCGGCTTTGTCATCAATGGCTCGGTGCTCACGCGCTTTCCGAACGGCAAGGTGCGCTATGCCACAGGCTACTTAACGCAAAGTGATAGCTCGTTTTCAGACTTCATTGTGCGCGAAATCTCAGGCGACGGCTTTTTCTCTTGGGATTGCGTGACCCAGAACCTGCATCTGTCCAAGGCCTACACCGACCTGTTAGGCTACGACGAAGACGAGTTTCCGCAGACCTTGGATGATTGGAGTACCTTAGTTCATCCAGATGACCGCGATATCATCGATGTCCAGCGCCATATCTTAGCTTGCCCTGATTTTGGTGATAGCTTTGAGTACTGCGCGCGCATGCGCCACAAGAACGGTTCCTATATCTGGTCGATCGGCCGGGGCATTGTGGTGCGGCGCCATCCTGATGGCAGCGCGATCTCGATGCTGGGTACTTTCTCGGATATCAACTTAGTGCAGGATAACTTTGAGAATATCAAGCAGCTCCTGTACACCGATACCTTAACCGGCCTTAAGAATCGCTCGTACTTCCAGCAGCACTTAGCGCGCTGGACCGATCCTGAGATCCGTCCGGTCTCGGTGATTTACGCTGATGTCACCGGCCTTAAGATCACCAATGACGTCTTAGGCCATGCCGATGGTGACATTTTGCTTTTGACCGTGACCGAGGTGCTCAATACCGTGATTGAGCGGCCATGCGATATCATGCGCCTGGCCGGTGACGAGTTTCTGACGATTCTGCCGCACTGCACCTTAGAGGAGTGCAGCGACATCATCCAGCAGCTGCGCCAATACGTGCGCCATCACAATGCCTTAGAGGGCGTGATGCCGCTCTTTGTGGGCTTTGGCTGTGCAACCTTAGGCGAGCAAGAAAACGATACCTTGCAAACGACCATTGAGCGTGCCGACGTGCGCATGCAGGCGCACAAGGAGCGCGAGCGCAAGGACAATTACATTGCCTTAAAGGCCTATCTTGAGCGCCGTAAGGGCCGTCCAGTCTCGATGCGCGATGGCCGCCGACTCAATTACTTAAGCAAGGAAGAGCGCGCTAAGCGCGCCAAGCAAATGCAGGAGGCGCAAGCCGCCCAAGGGCTGCAAACGCCGTAAAGTACGCAAGTCTAAGATCAATGGCTCTTGGTGACCATAATCACTAAAGACTGAGGTTTTTACGCCCAACAAAGGAGCGTTGGCGTGGCCGTGTCTACAACCTAGTGTTGTCCGCCTAATTCTGCTGCTATTGTTTGTTATAACAAAATGAAGCGAGGGACTTAGCTTTTTTTTATTACTAAGATAACCCTCGCTTTATTCTCTGGCAATAATCTTGCTGAATCTTTGCTTATAATCAGGTTGGGCTTTAAGAAGCGTGGCTTGTGGTTGGTTGATTATGCTTCTTAATGTACCTTAGCCATCCAACATATTGGAAAAGGAAGTAAGTTAAGCCGCCAATAAAAAGGCAAAGAGTGATGACAGCAAGAATAAAAAAGAAAAGACCGATGTTCATAATAGTATTTCCTAATGTTGACTCTCATAACAATATTTAGGTTGTTATGAGAGATAGCTGTCATTGTATGGCTGACCAACGGCCATGATCAATGTCACATTTTTCGCTGACAGCTCTGCCAAGGCAAACTATCATTGGAGCGCAGGAACCCTTATATTAAGTCAAGAGTCTGTGTTCGTATATAATTTTATACTATGATCAGTCCTTGTATTTTTGTGATATTGATCATGACCGTTGGTTCGCCATAATTGTTGATTACTTGATGTGTGTTTGTATAAGTTGGTTTTATGCAAATGATATAACCATAGTTTTGCCTAAGGTTTTATTGTAATGCTTCAGCATTAATGACGAAAGCAGATCGCCAAAAGACAATCTGTCTTCAATTCTTAAGACCTTATCGGCAGGAAGCCCCAGGCGCTTAGGGAACTCCTCATAGGAGATGCCCGCATCTGACTTCGCTTGATTGATATTTTCCGAGCTGTGCGGTCAACGACCACACCAGTACGCACCTTGATATTTGGTTTGCTATCGATGGCTATGATTTGAGTCCCGGTCAACCGATAGCCATCAGCAAACCGGCAAACTTCAAGGTTTTGGTCTCGCAATGGTCGCCGACCGCACAGGTCGATATTTTCGATAATTGCGTGCTCAACTAGAGCGTCCTTAAAGCCTTCGCGGAAGGAAGGATCCTTCATCTCTTCACGCAAGAGATCTAAAAAATTTTTAGAGGCAAACATTTTTTCAAACTTATTTACTTAAACAGGTGATGGAGGGCTCAACTAATCAGCTTTAGCAAGCTTATGTTTGGACTTCAGCATGCCCTGAGCTCGGCCTAGATCTCTTGCTTGAGCTTGTTTCTGCGGCACCAGCTCAAGGGCTGTTCGGTCTCGATGCGCGATGGCTGCCGACTCAATTACCTCAGTAAGGAAGAGCGCTCAGCGCGCCAAATCATGCTTTTTATTGGCTCGAGACCAAGCGAAGTATTCATAGTATTTATAAATAGTATAAATAAAACCCACCATAAAGACGCACACTAAAGTAACAACAAAGACGAGCAATAAGGTAAAAGTATTCACAATAATTTATATCTCATGAATATTGTAGGCCCAGCATGGACACAATGACCATAAAAATGGCGGATGATAGCTAGAGCGCTCATAACGCTTTTGGGTTGCTGGCTTCCTCGGTTATGGGGGTGATTTGACCTGTCTGGTCGGCTTGGTTGGCGTCAAGCGTGTGCCAGGCCACGATCTGGTGCTGAGCATTAAGGATCAAAACCATCCCAGTGCAGCGTAGGCCCAAGGTGTGAGCGCCGACGCCGTGGCTTAAGCGCAACATGGTGTTGACCGTGTCCTTAATTAAGGTAGTTACGCTTTGACCGGGCTCAAGAAGAGCCAGATCGATGACGTAAACATGCTGACCTACGAACACCTCGAGATCGGCGAAGTTAACGGCATTGCGCAGATTTTCTTCTACCTCCACTTGGGCACTGGTTAGGCCATAGCCTATCACGGTGCGCAGTAGGTGCGTTTGGTTGGACGCCTGCTGCCGCGTAACTTTATGGAGCAGCTTGTTGAGCTTGTGACAGAGCGCGGGCATATCCTCACGCTGCAAGGCCTCCTGCAGCTCTGCTTTGAGAGCGCTGAGGGCATTGGGTTCAGTACCAAGCAGCTGGGCCACGCATGAGTGTACGTAGCTTGAGACATCATCGTTGGGCCATCCTACTGTGTAGCCATGGACGTTCGGGTGAAAGTTGACTAACTCCCAGTCGGCCTTGAGAATGGAGAGATAGCCTTGCTCATGAAGCTTCGGATAGAGCGTCGGGTCGAGTAGTAAGACCGCAAAGATGTTGTTCTGAGGAAAGAGCTTGGTATCGCTTAACTCGAGCTGATGGCCCGTGAACTTGGTCAGATAGGACAAGAGGCTTGGGTCTTGGTGCAGCCAGGTGGTGAGATCATACGGTGCTTCAAGTGACTCCGTCCAAAAATTGCCAAAGCGTGGGGCTTCGGAACTTGCGGTGAGCTGGGCAAAGAACTGATTGAGGGCACTCGGGCTGTACACGACCACTGGGTCGTACTCATTAAAGCAAAAGCCGCCGTAATGACGCTTAAGCTCCACCAGTAGGTCAGATTGAGAGAGCTGGAGGCGCTGGGCGGCCTCTGCTATGTAGGGCGCATAATAGCGTTCGAGCTCGGCTTGACTGACGCCCCAGAGTTGAGCCCAATACTCGTCCAAGGTTTGGTCGATGAAATTGCGGCAGGTCATGGTCTCGGCCCCTAAGCTCTCATTGGTGCCGAGCACCAAGGCAAACCAGATTTTCAAGTCGTTGAGCCAGTTGTAGAAGTGTTGCACTACTGCGTGCAGGCGCTTAAAGAGCGTCTCGTTGCCGCGCTGGCAGGTCAAAGGGTAGTCCCAGTCGTCGACTAAGAACACCGGGTAGTCGTCCTTAATAATGCGCTCCAATCCAAAGTAGAGCCAAAAGATCTCATAACGCTTGATGTGCTTGGCCTCAGGATAGCCTGCCGCGCAAAAGGCCGCCACCAATTCATCCTTGAGCCAAGTCTCAAGCGCGGCGGGACTGGAGCTCGGCGCACCCTTAAAGGAAAGGTTGATGACTTTGCGCGGCTCCTTGATGTGGCAATTGCCGTGTACCGCTAACCCCTCACAGTTTGGGTCGCCGTGTAGGAAGAGTTCTTTAATCGTGGACAAAAGCAAGGTGCGTCCCATGCCGTGAGGGCGAGCGATGAAAACGAGGTAGTTGTGGTCCAGCAATTGATCTATCTGCTTGGTCTTGTCGACGTAAAGCAAATTTTGGCGCCGGATTTCATTAAAATCTGAGATGCCAATTGGCAGAGGTGGGAGCGCAGGGGTCATATGATGCCTGCTTGGTGGAACGCGAAAACCAAGCCGCCATTAGACTGGGGCTGGTGGTTAAGCCCCAGTCTAAAGCAGGTACCAGCAAAAAGCTAGATTAGCTTAAAAATTTTGTAATTAATGTCAAACCAGTATAGATCTTTGATAGACGTTGTATAGACACTGGATAGACATCAGATAGACATCAGATAGACAGGTCTTACTTGGTTTGGGCCAAAATAGCCTTGTCCATACTGCCGGAGGCAAAGCCCTCGAGATCTAAGGTGTAGTGATCGTAGCCCTCCATGCTTTGCAGGATCGGCAAGATGAGACTACGGTACTCCACCGCGCGGCTTAGGGCCTCAGCGTCAAGCTCCAGGCGAATCAAACGCGCCTCAGGGTAGGCGCGCACCCGCACATTGGTAAAACCCAGAGCATGAAGCTGCTCTTCGGCCTTGCCTACTGCGGCCATGGCCTCAGGCTTGAGCTCAGTGCCGTAGGGGAAGCGCGTGGCTAGGCACGGGCTCGACGGTTTGTGCGCGATATTAAGGCCCAGCTGCGCTAACATGCCGCGCACCTGCTCCTTGGTGATGCCCGCCTGCGCGAGCGGACTTTTAATGCCGAGCTCCTTGAGTGCTTGCAGTCCTGGGCGGTACTGTTTGAGATCATCGGCATTAGTGCCATCAATCACTACAGAACAGCCCAGCTCAGCGGCACGCTCTTTGAGCCTAGTCATCAGAGCATGCTTGCACAGATAGCAGCGATTGACCGGGTTGTACGCGATAACTGGCAGCTCGTCGAGCTTGAGCACTTCAAGCTCAATGTTAAAGGACTTTGCTAGGTCTTGTGCTTCCTTGAGCTCATGCTGTGGGTGCATGGTAGTGCTCACGGTAAATGCCACGAGGCCCTGGGGTAAGTGGCCTTGCTTTAAGCGCAGGCCCAGTAAAACCAGGAGCAAGGAGCTGTCGACGCCGCCGGAGAAGGCCAGGGCAATCTTGTGCTGGGTTAGCTCAGAGAGAGCTACCTCAAGTTTGAGGCGGGCTTGCTCGAGGGGGTTATTAGCGCTGAGCATAGAGCTCTCCTTTGACGATAGCTTCCACTTCCTTGAGCGGGCGCCCGGTGATGGCGCTCAGTTCCTTTAAGCTGTCAAACTCAACGTAGTCGATGCTGTAAGTGCCCAGCTCTGGGGCGAGCTCACAGTGCTTGATGGTCACAGGTCCCAAGCTTGAGACAAAGCTTCTTTGCTCGCGAGCCATGATGTAGCGCTCTTGGCGACTTAAGCGTACCCCAATGGCGCTGGTCTCAGTCAGGATGGTGGTAACGAGCTGCTTGACCTGCTCCTCGTGGCACAAGACGCACAGCTCAAAGCCCGGACGATTCTTCTTCATGAAGATGGTGCGCAGGCTGACATCGACCGCACCTTCGTGCTTGAGGCGCTCAAAGAGCGTGCCCATGAGCTCGCCGGATAGGTCGTCGATGTTGCTCTTAATCTCAACAATGGTGTCACGATAAGGCGATGAGGCACAGTTGCAATCAGGGGTCTGGTCAGCGCTTGGTTCATGTAATAAGGTGGCGCGCACAAAACTTGGCTTATCGTAGGTGCGTTTGCCCGCGCCATAGCCGACTGCGATCATGGTGGTCAGTGGTGCCGGGGCAAAGTGGCACTCGAGGGCTGCGAGCATGGCCGCGCCAGTTGGGGTGACAAGCTCGCCGTAGCAGCGGCCGGTGACCATTGGGAGCTTATGTGCGGCGCAGATGTTAGCGACTGCCGGGACGGGAATTGGCAGCAGGCCATGCTGGCAGCGTACCTCACCAAAGCCCTCACCTAAGTGGGTGGCGTAAGTCTGTGTGATCTTAAGGTCGGTCACGCATACGGCAAAGGCCAGAATATCGGCAATCGAGTCTAAGCCGCCGACTTCGTGGAAGTGGACTAAATCAGGGGAGGTGCCATGGGCCTTAGCCTCAGCTGCGGCAATGATGGTAAAGACCTTGATGGCCAAGTCCTTGGCCGCCTGCGTGGCGCATGAGCTCTCAATCAATGCGACGACATCGCTTAAGGCGCGGTGAGTATGGCTATGGCCGTGGCTGTGGTCATGGCCGTGCTCGTGGTCATGCATGTGCTCATGATCGTGCACGTGGTCGTGGCTGTGTTCGTGCTCATGATCGTGCATGTGCTCGTGGTCATGTACGTGTTCATGGCTGTGGTCATGCCCATGATGGTGCTCTGGGGTCAGCTGCGCCGCTTGGGTCAGCATGGCCTCGGCGCTGATAGGGCCCTTGATTTTCAGGCTTGGGCCATAGCGGTCCGGGTGGAGGTAGGCCATGTCGGCATCGTAGTTGTCTTGCTCGAGCTTGACTGTGAAGTCACACATATTGAGGCTGGCCTTGGTGACCGCCTTCTTTTCAATGCTAAAGCCATTGAGGGGTAAACTTTGGAGTACGCGCTTGACCTCATCGAAGTTGGCTCCGGCATCTAACAGAGCCGCGACCATCATGTCGCCACTGACACCACGTTGCACGTCTAAACTGAGAATTGCCATTTGCTCCTCCTGAAAGTGCTTGAGACTGCTACTGCATTTGCTACTTTGCTTGGCAGGCCAAGCGGTTGATTTGGCTGGCGATAAAGGCCGCCCCAAAGCCATTGTCGATGTTGACGGTAGCTACCCCATTAGAACAGGAATTGAGCATGGTAAGCAAGGCCGACAGACCGTGGAAGTTAGCGCCATAGCCCACCGAGGTCGGCACCGCAATCACCGGATTGCCTACTAGGCCGCCAATGACTGAGGCTAAGGCGCCTTCCATGCCAGCAACCGCAATGGTGCAGTTGGCCGCTTGAATCGTCTCAACATGGCTTAGTAAGCGGTGCAGGCCTGCTACGCCCGCATCGTAGATGCGCTCCACCTTGTTGCCAAAAAACTCGCATACTTGCGCGGCTTCCTCGGCGACCTTGATGTCGGCGGTACCGGCGGTGACCACGCAGATCAGGCCGCGCCCGGCGCTCTTATCTTCAGGGTTCTTGGTGGAGATGATGTGGCTGATGGGGTCGTAGTAGAGCTCGTGGCTTTTGATATGCGCCTTAATGAGCTCAGCTTGCTCCTTGCTGCAGCGGGTGCCTAAGATCGCGCCCTCGGTATTGAGTAAGTGCTCAAAGATAGCCAATAAGTGCTCATCGGCCTTGCCTTGGCAAAAGACCACCTCAGCCATGCCAGTGCGCAGCCCGCGATGGGTGTCGAGCTTGGCATAGCCTAAATCTAAGTACGGGGCGGCTTTGAGCTGGGCTTTGGCCGCTTCAATTGATATGGTGCCAGCTTGGACATCGTGGAGCAGGGCATCAAGATCCATTCTAATTTCTCCTTGAGGCGACGAATTGGTGCTGTGGTGATGAATTGGTGCTGGGTGATTAGGCAACGTGGCAACAAATTTGGTGCTCAGAACTGAGGGGCCTAAGTTTTGGTTTGTGGGTCAGGCACTGGTCTTGGACCTTGCTGCAGCGCATGAGCCATGGGCAGAGCCGCTCTTGCTTCATGGGGCAAGTGACGGTCGGAGCCCCGTTGACGGGAGGCGCGGGCGCCTGTAGTCCTGCTAAGACCTGGGCGGCGTGCTTGAGGCTCTGAAGATACGGGTGCTTGAGCTCATAAGCGGGGCCTTGCTCTAAGATCTGGCCTTTAAACATCACTGCTACCTGCGGGCACCAGGTGAGCGCGGTGCTCAGGTCGTGGGTGATAAACAGGACACTAAGCTCAGTGCGGCGCACATAGTCGGTCAGGAGCTCTAAGCACAACTGCGTGGACTTGGGGTCTAAGGCCGAAGTGATTTCATCGCAGAGCAAGAGCTTGGGCTCGAGCGCTAAGCTTTTGATGAGGCTCAGACGCTGGAGCTGACCTAGGCTGACCTCACTTGGTTTTCTTGCTAACAGCTTTGGGTCTAAGCCTACCTCGGTCATGAGCCTTTTAATTAAGCTTTGGGCTTGTCTTGGGCTCATACCCTTGAGGTTCTTAAGTGGAGCTAAGGCCCAGTGCTCCAAGTTCATATGAGGCGGCACCGTGCTCTTGGGGTCTTGGAAAATGTACTGCACCTGAGCGTAGTAGGCCTTGGTGTCAGTGAGATCTTTAAGCTCTGTGCCCTCAAATGTGATTGAGCCGTGGTAGGGCAGGCTCTTGGTTAGCACATGGCATAAGGTGGTCTTGCCACAGCCGGACTCTCCAACCAAGCCTAGCATTTGCCCTTGCTTGATCGTTAGATTGAAGTCTTGCAGTGCGGGCAGCTCTTTGCCCGTGGGGAGGAGGTAGCTTAAAGCTAAGTGTTCAATCTTGAGCATGAGCCCTCCTCTAGGGCGCTCGTGCGGTCAGTGGTGCCGATGCCCGTATCGGTGTCGATGCCTGTATCGGTGCCGATGCCCGTTTCAGTGATGGTGCCGTCCTCGGTGAGGTCGTAGCGACGCTGCGCCATAAAGCTCGCCTCATCAGGGTGATGGGTGACAAAGAGCAAGGCAAAGCCAAACTCGGCTTGTAAGGTCTTAAGCTCGGTCAGTACCGCCAGACGCGTACTTAAGTCTAGGGCCGAGGTAAATTCATCGGCCAAGATGAGCTGAGGGCGCAGCATCAAGGTCAGCGCTAAAGCAATGCGCTGACTCATGCCCTGCGAAAACTCGTAGCTTTTCTGGCTTAGGATGCGCTCGGGATAGGCCAGCTCCAAGCGATAGAGCAGCTCTAAGGCTTGGGCCTTAATGGAGTCACGCGTACGCTTCTTATCATGGGCGTGCACCGCTTCCACAAAGTGGCTTAAGACGCTGGCGCGCTCATCGAAGTTTTCGCTGACGTTTTGGCCCATCAGTGCCATTCCAGGACCTCTAATTTGCTGCCATTGCTTAGCGCTGAGCGTACTCAGATCGGTGCCCTGAAATAGGATTTGGCCACTCAGGGCAAATCTTTGTGGAAGCAAACCGCAGATAGCCTTGAGCAAGGTGCTTTTGCCCCGGCCGGAGGTGCCGCATAAGGCTACCGCTTCCCCCGCGTTAACCGTGAGGTTGACGTGGGTCAGGAGGGGCAGGCCTGTAAGGCTAATGCCGACGTTCGAGAGCTCCAATAAGGGCGTGCGCTTTAACAAGGTGGTGCACTCCTCTAAGGGGCTACTCATAGTGCACCTGATCATCAATGAAATAGTAGTCAAAGCTGTACAGGTGCAGGTCTTTAAGCTCCTTGCGGGCTACTTCATTGATCTCGATGTGGTTGATGAAAAAGGCGCCGACATCAGCCTTGAGCTCTGTGAGCAAGTCCTGGGAGAGCTGCTGGCGCTGCTTCTCATTAAAAGTCTGAGCCATAGTGGCTAAGAGGTCTTCAAGGGTGGCGTTGTGGTAGTGGCCAAAGTTAGCGTCACCGTCTTGATGGAAGCGATCGCGCATAAAGACGTATGGGTCGCCCGTGGGCAGGGTGCTGTCGTTGGCGCTAAAGAAGTCAAAGTCACCTGAGGCCATAATGGACGCTAAGTTCTCAGCAGGATAGAGATTGAGCTTGACGCCGAGCGGGGCCCAGTCTTGTTGCAGGCATTGGGCAATGAGGGTACTGTCAGCTGAGCCGTGGTCAGACTTGAAGTAGTAGTTAAAGCTCAGCTCCTGCCCGTTGCAGTCACGGGTGCCATCGCCGTTGTGGTCGATAATACCCGCCTCATCTAAAATATTGCGGGCTTGCTCGGGGTCGTACTTGCTCTCAGGGACAAAGCCTTGCACCAGCTCAGGGGCAATCAGGCTCGCTGCCGGGCTGCCGCCGATTAAGGACACGATTTGGGCGCGATTGAGGGCCAAATCTAAGGCTTGCCGGACACTGAGCTGAGCTAAGAGCTCGTTTTGGTGATTGATATAGACCACGTTGGTGCGCGGGCTGATGCGGCGCAGCACGGTAAAGTCGGGTTTGTCGGTAAACAGCGGTAAGGTGGAGTTATTGACGGTAGGAATCAGCGCTACTTCACCTGATTGCAGCGCCATAGTGCGCGCTTGCTCTTCGGGCTGATACAGGAACTCGATTTCAGAAATGAGCGTTACCTTATTGCGGAAGTTAGGGTTCGCCTGAACTGTCACGCTTTGGTTCGGGGTAAAGGCCGTGACCTGATAAGGGCCCGTGGTGATCGGCAGGGTAATGGTCTCATCTGGCCAATTCCCCGTATTGTTCTCTGGAACCTTGATAATGCTAAAGAGCGGCTCGCACAGATTGTAAAAGAGCTCCGGCACCGGCGCCTTGGTCGTGATGGTGAGACGAAGTGGGTCGTTGACCGTGATGTGGTCTAAGGTAAAGTACTGCTTGGCGCGCGGGTTTAAGGCGTAGACGCGCTCGAGGCTGTTTTTAACTGCGGTGGCGGTGACCTTGGTGCCATCGCTGAAGGTGAGATTAGGCTTTAAGGTGAGCTCGTAATTTAAGGGATCGACCACGCGATAGCTTTGGCACAGCCACGGCTCTAAGGTTCCGTTGTCATTAAGGCGCAGTAAGGCTTCACCGGCACCTACGCGCATCAAGACCCAGGCATCAAACATATTCTTAGGATCAAGCGAGCCCTCGAGGAAGAAAATGCCAACCTTGAGGTTGCGTGGGGCGGGCGCTGAAGCTTGCTTGCTGTCAGCTGCCGGTGCGGACTCTGGTGGAGTCTCCGGCGAGCAAGCGCAGGCTAAGAGGGCAAGGGTCAGAGCAGAAAGGGTTTTGCTTAGCATGACTTCACCTGACGGAAATTGAGGGCCATGAGGTTGCAGCACAGAGCGCTGAGGAAAATAAAGAGCAGCGGGCCGATTAAGAGATGGGGGGCATTTTGTAAATAAGGCTGGCTCTCATAGAGCATCGAGCCCCACTCTGGGATCGGCGGTTGGGTCGCAAGACCCAAAAATGAAAGGGTCGCTAGCGCCAAGATCGCCGCGCTAAAGTCTAAGAGGGCGGTCAAAAGGAGCTGATCTTTTAGCTGGGGCAAGAGGTAGTAGCGCACCAGACTAAAGGTGCTCTCACCTGAGAGCTTGGCGGCTCTGATGTACTCTTCCTTGAGCAAGGCACGGGTGCGCGTGTAGGTAAGCTGGGCAAAGTGCACCCACCAAAAGAGCGCTAGGGCAAAAATGCTGTGCGTCAGGCCCACGCCTAACATGCCCAGAAGCAAGATGACCGCAAGCTGCTGGGGAAAGGCCATGAGGACATTAACCGTAGCGCTAAAGATCCGGGCTAAGATCCCGCCGCGCAGTGCAGCGGTGAGGCCGATGAGCGTACCTGCTACCGTGGCGCTGATAATCAAGGCTGCCGCCAGCGGGAGTGAATAGTACGAGCCCCATAATAAACGCATGAGTTGATCGCGCCCTAAGCGGTCACAGCCCAAGGGGTGTTCAAGGCTTGGGCCCGCAAGACTCTGACTAATATCCATGGTGTAGGGGTCATAGCCCGTTAACAGGCCATACCAGATAGGGCCGGTGAGCACCAAGACAAAGAAGAGCCCGGTGGCAGCCGCACTTAACTTAAAGCCGGTAGTGGACTTGAGCACTGGCTGGGCGGTAATTGCTAGCATGGGGCGGCCTCGCTTAAAGCTTTGCGGCTTAAGTGCGTCGTGAGTGCAGCCACGGCGGCATTGAGCACGGTGAAGATGAGTACGCTATAGAGCACGTAGGCGGCAATGAGGTGCAAGTCGCGATAGGTGATGGCTTCTAAGGCGATAAAGCCTAAGCCGTGTAAGGAGAAGATGCGCTCAATCACGACCGTACCGCATAACAAATGGCCAATGCTCAGGCTCAGTAAGGGCAGTAGGCTCTCGGTGGCACGCGGCAGTACGTGATGCGTCAGCTGGCGCGTTAGGCTGATGCCACGGGCGGTTAAGGCTGTCAGATAGGGCGCGGTGAGCTCTTGGGCGATCACAGTACGCACTTGGCGCAGGTAAAAGGCGATCAGAGGCAAGGCCAAACATAGGGCCGGGGCGATGAGGTCGGGGGCCTGGTCTGGACGTAGGGTAGTAATGAGCCCTAATTTGACTCCAGCAAAGTAGAGCACTAAGAGGGCAATAAGAAAGCCTGGTACTGAGAGCACTAAGATGCTTAGCACCTGACAGAGCTTGTCAATCAGGCTGTTAGGGCGCAAGGCGCAATAGGTGCCCAGGGGTAGGGTTATTACAATGAGGAAGGTGAAGGCTAAGGCACAAAGCGGCAGCGAGACGGTCAGTCCCTCAGCTAAGACCGTGCTGACCTCCCGGCCAAAGTGACTTGAAAGCCCCAAATCACCGGCGGTGATGAGGTTAGTAAGCCAGGTAAGGTATTGGACGGCCAGCGGTGCATCAAGCCCTAGATGTTGGCGTAGTGCTGTGATGACCTCACGTGAGGTGACGCCCATCGGTTGTAAGGTATTGAGCGCTGCGTCGCCTGGTGCCAAATGGGTTAAGGCAAAGGTTAAAAAGCTCAGGCCCAACAGGAGAGCGCTAAGCCAGATGAGCTTGAGCATAAGGCGCGCACCCAGCTGCTCCCAGTTAAAGGAGTAGTGCGGTGGTCGGAGGTGCTGGGGTGCGGGCATGATAGTTCCTTAATCTAAGATAGTGAGTTGATAGTGACGCGAGCCAACGCCTAAGTGCGCGGCGTGCTCTAAGATGCGGCTGCCATGACGGCTTTCCATGCGCTCAATGACATCGGCACCATCTGGGGCGGCATAAATCAGATCGACGCAGGCTTGGTCGAGCACTACTGGGTCCAAGCTTGCGGCAATGCCGAGGTCGGCCATGGTGGCAGGTGCTGGGTGGGACACGCAGTCACAATCCACGGACAGGTGGTTGAGCACCGAGATATAGAGCATCTTGGGGCCAAAGTGGGCACAGATCGCTTGGGCCGCTTCGGCCATCGATTCGATAAACGCGAGGTGCTCGGGGCTATCAAAGTTTCTGGATAAATACGGTCCCCAGTTCGAGGTATTGGTGGTACCAGCGGTGTGAATCAGGTTCTTGCCCTCGGGCGCGGCAATGCCAATGGAGATATTCTTTAAGGCACCGCCGAAGCCACCGCGCGGATGGCCCTTAAAGTGCGAGAGCACCACTAAGAAGTCATAGTTTTGCAGGTGGCTGCCCACGCGGTCAAACTTAAGATGGGTGCCGCCCACCACCGGCAGGTCGATGCTGCCTTCCTCATCTAAGATGTCCACCTTCGCGATAGCATCAAAGCCGTGCTCATGAATGAGCTGGCGGTGCACTGTGGTCTCGTGCCTTGCGCCCTGATAGGCGGTATTGCCCTCAACGATGGTGCCTGCAAAGCTTTGCACTAAGTCTTTGATTAAGGCTGGTTGCAAATAATTGGGATTACCGGCCTCGCCGGTGGAGAGCTTAACTGCAACCCGGCCTGCAGGTTTGCGGCCTAAGGCCTCATAGACGGTGCGCAGCGCCGATGGACTGATGTCTTGGGTGTAGTACACCTGGGGTGCTGCTTGGTCGCTGACGCGATGCTTTAAGGTTGACAGGTCTAAACACATGGCTCTTCTCCACACTCATCTGAGGAAAGTTCAGGGTTGGCAACAGCTCCCTATTGTAGCAATGGCTTAAGTTCAGTAATGGCTTAAGCCTAGCAAAGACTAAAGTCTCGCATGGGCTCAATCCCGAGGGTCAAGCCTTATGCTCAAGAACTAGGCTCAAGCCTTAGCAAGCTCTCGGCTAAAGCCCGATGGTAGCGCTCAGAATATGGGTGGCAAGACCCAAGATGAGCGCGGTGATGATGACAAAGGCGATGTAGTAGCAAAAGTGCTTGATCCCCAGAATCGCCTTGAGCGCGGCTAAGTTGTTGATCTTGGTCGCAGGGCCAGAGAGCATAAAGGCGACCGCTGCGCCTTTGGACATACCCGACGCCAGCCACATGATGAGAATGGGGATGGTGCCGCCGCCGCATAAATAAAGTGGAACGCCTAAGGTCGCGGCATAGAGTACGCTCATCGGATTGCCTTTACCTAAGACGCTAGCGATGGCATCTTGCGGTACGTGAATCGAGAAGAGGGCCGAGAGCACCATACCGGCAAAGAAGTAAGGTAAGGTTGCCTTGAGGTTGCGCCCGACGTTCTTTAAGTAGCGCACTGCTAGGTTCGGATGTGTGTCGTTATTGCGACCAGGGCCGAAATTGACAAAGTTAAAGAAAGCTTGGTCTTTAAAGCAGTAGCGGATCAAAAGGCCTGCGGTGAGTGCCATGATGAGGCAGGTGACGAGTCGCAAGGTGAAAACGGTCGATCCTAAGGCCAGAGAATAGGCAATTAGTTGCGGATTTAACAGAACCGAGGCGACCATGAAGCACGCCAAGTAATCTTGGCGTACTCCTTGGTGGTAGAGAGCTGCCACTAAAGGCAGAGTGCCGTACATGCAGATAGGCGAGGCAAAGCCCAAGCAGGCTGCGAGAATAAGGCCGATAAAGCCCATACTTACGCCTACTTGTGCGGTCAACAGCCGCTTTAATCTATCCTTACCAAAGACCGAGATGGCTGAGCCCAGCAGCGTGCCCAAGACGTAAAACCAGAACAGCTGCCGGACCTGAATGTCCAGATAGTAGTAAAGATAGATCGCTTCGCGCTCAATTAAATCCCACATGTACCGTCTCTCTCCTTATGAGCTTACTTTTGGTCTAAGGAAACCAGCTGATAGCTCTTTTGGCCTAAGCCCATCTTGACGGCATGGTCTAAGATGTGTGGGCCTTGGCGGCTTTCCATACGCTCAATGAGCGAGGCGCCATCTGGAGCCTGATAGACTAAGTCAACGCAGGCTTGATCCAGGGCCACAGGGTCGAGCGAAGCTAAGATGCCGATATCGTGCATGTCAACCGGAGCTGGGCTACCATCGCAGTCGCAGTCGACCGACATATTGTTCATAACCGAGATATAGAGCATGTTCTTGCCGTGGTCAAAGTGATCGCTGACAGCATCAGCCGCTTCGGCCATCGACTCGATGAAGTCAACGTGCTCTGGGGTATCGATTGGGCCATAAGCACCCCACTCAAACTTATCAGTGTGACCTGCAGTGTGAATGAGGTTCTTGCCTTCTTGCGAGGCGACGCCGATCGAGATGTTCTTTAAGGCACCGCCAAAGCCGCCCATGGCGTGACCCTTAAAGTGAGTCAAAACTACCATGAAGTCGTAGTTGGCCAAGTGGCTACCGACACGGTCAAACTTTAAGTGCTCACCGCCGGTGACCGGAATCTCCATCGACCCTTCCTCGTCCATGATGTCGACCTTAGCGATCGCATCAAAGCCGTGATCCTTGATCACTTGACGGTGGGCCAAGGTCGAGGAGCGCGAGCCGCCGTAGGCGGTGTTGCACTCGACGATGGTGCCCTTAAATTGTTGAACCAGGTTCTTGATGAGATCTGGATCGAGGTGATTATCGTTACCAGCTTCACCGGTGGAGAGCTTGAAGGCGACGTTGCCCGATGGGACGCGGCCTAAAGCCTCATAGGCTGCCTGCAGACCCTCAGGGCTAATGTCCGAGGTGAAATAGACCACAGGAGCGGAGCTGTCCGTGACGCGGTGCTCGAGCTTGGTAAAGTCGATATCAGCGGCAGTGGCCGTTGAGCTAAAGAGCGCGGCACCACTTAAAGCGAGAGCAGCGATCGTGGCTTGCGCCAAAGTTTTTATTTTCATAAACCACACCTTTGAATTAGCGCCCAAAGTCTGGGCTAGTTTTAATCTAAAGCAGGGAAAAAGGTGGGTAAAGGTCAAAACCGTCATGGGATATAAACGGGCAAAACTTTGAGAAAAAGCGCTAAACCTACGCCCCAGCGTGGCGCATGACTATGCGCTGGGGACATGATGCTATGCTGGAGGCACATGACTTGGTGCCAGCGTGGTATGGCTGTGAGCCGGAGCGCTGAGAACCTGCTTACCGGACGCGCGGTACGATGGGGCGCAAGGTCGTTTGTCAGAGGAGCACAAGATCGCTTGTCCGTGGGTCACAAGGTAGCTGGCTCCATGACTGTTTGCCTACAGCTCTTAATTTTTTGCCCAAAGTTTGCATTTTTGCATGTGCCCCCTTGCGCAAAGCAAGGCGGCGGGCTATATCTTAGGAATGGATTGGAGTCTCTAGAGGAGTGCGGTAGGACTTACTCTGGAGGCTGAAGGCAAAGGCTATGAGGAGTGCCGAAATGTCTGACCTGAACAAAATCTTTAGTGCTGCGGGGGTGCAGGGTGGTGCTGACGCCATCGACTTTAGCAAGTTAGCTCATCGCAGCGATGAGGCTGATGCCCCTAAGGTTTACTTCACCCGCGAGATTACCCCTAAGGGCTTGCTGAATGCCTATGAGGCTTTGGGACGGGTGCCAACAGGTAAGGTCGCTTGCAAGCTGTCCTCAGGCGAGGCCGGTAACAAGCACTATTTGCAGCCTGCCTTAATCAAGGACTTGGTGCAAAAGTTAGACGGCACTATTGTCGAGTGCAATACCGCTTACTCCGGTGCCCGCTGCCAAAGCGCTGATCACTGGCGTGTCATCAACGAGCACGGCTTTACTGCGATCGCCCCATTTGACCTGATGGACGAAGAAGGCGAGATGCAGATTCCGGTCAAGCATGGCAAGTACTTGCAGTACGATATCGTGGGTGACCACTTATCGCGCTACGACTTTATGGTTGTGCTCTCGCACGCCAAGGGCCATGCTATGGGCGGTTTTGGCGGTGCCTTAAAGAACATCTCGATTGGTGTTGCGTCCACTCACGGCAAGGGCTTAATTCACACCGCCGGGCGCTCTGAGGAGTTTGGGGGCTTTGCGACCGTAGCCAACGGCGCCTTCTTAAGCAATGACAGCCCTGAGCACAATCAATTCATCGAGTCGATGGCCGAGGCCGCGAGCGCCGTCTACGATTACTTTGATCACGGTAAGCGTATGCTCTTTATCTCGGTGGTCAACAACCTCTCGGTGGACTGCGACTGCGATGGCAATGCTGCCCCACCATGCATGCGCGATATCGGCATCTTGGCTTCCTTAGACCCAGTAGCTATCGACCAAGCCTTTATCGACTTGGTTAACTTAGCCCCAGATAATGCCCCAATGCTCGAGCGTATCCACAGCCGCAACGGCACCTTGATCTTGGATCGCGCCAAGGAATTAGGCATGGGCAAGAAGCGCTATCAGTGGGTCGACTTAGACCGCTAACAGACGGCACACGCGCTCAGCCTCACGATAGTCCAACTGGGCTGTAAGTACGGCCCAGCTTGGGCGTAAGGATCGCGGTAGTAAATAAATTCGGCAGTTTGGAGCTACTTGAGAGGTGGCTCCACTGGGTGCAAACAACAACAAAAGAGTTGAAGCTATTAGCTCCTGCGTTCCTAAGGGTCTTACTAGTAGTCTAGTCCATCACGTAAGTTACGTCATCAGGACAAAAGCCTAATGCAAACCACATTTATGCTGGTGCTTGCTAACCGTTCTGTTGTACAGTGCTTTTGCAAATTAACACCATGCATAAAAGGTGATTCCACGGTTGCAGAACACATCTGTCTCAAATTAGGCCTTATTGTGCCAACATGAGCATAGATGAGCTTTTGTCATTCACTGTTACGCGAGATGCTTCAGGTAATTTTATGTCAAAACAGCAACTGAAACCTATTCCTATTGGCGTGTCAAGCTGGAGCGTAATGCGCGACAATAACCTTCTTTATGTCGATAAAACCGCTAAGCTAGGAGCCCTAGTTACTGACCATCAAAAAGTCTTTTTGTCGCGACCGCGCCGTATGGGGAAATCTCTGCTTTGCTCTATGCTCAAAGATCTCTTCACTAATGGTGATACTAATTTTGCAGGTACAGCTATTTATGGTAATTGGCCGATAACAGAACGCTACCCAGTAATCCATCTTTCTTTTATCGATATTAGGGGTGATAATCTTGAGATCGCTTTGAAGGCGGCACTCAAATCTGCATTCAGTAAAGTAGGATTTGCTCAAGCCAATGATTTAGAACTTGAGCAACCATTTAATGGTTTTTTAAAAAGTTTTGATGAAATTACGCAAGGTCACAAGCTTGTCTTCTTAATTGATGAATGGGATTTTCCATTATCAATACACCTTGATAATGAAGAAGAGTTTAAAAAATCACTTTCAACTCTCAATATCTTTTATTCTTGGCTGCGTAATATAGAAAATTATCAATATATTTTAATTACTGGCATTATGCGATATCGTGATGCGTCCCTGTTTACTGGACGGGATATTCTTGATATCAGTATGCGTCCTAAATATGCTGATTTGCTCGGTTACACTCAAGAAGATCTTGTAACAAATTTTGCTCCATACATAGAACTAGCAGCGCAAAGACTCAAGCTTACTAAAGACGAGCTATTGGCGAAACTCGAAAAACACTATGATGGCTTTTGCTTTGATTATAATGCAAAAGTTAAGGTATATTGTCCAGATTCTATAAATAGTTTTTT
The DNA here is from genome assembly GCA_944390115.1 of uncultured Anaerobiospirillum sp. GTDB lineage: Bacteria > Pseudomonadota > Gammaproteobacteria > Enterobacterales > Succinivibrionaceae > Anaerobiospirillum. The sequence goes on along the minus strand of CALXOW010000021.1, from coordinate 21,540 downwards.
TGAGCCAATCGCAACATCAATCGATGATCCTGATGATCTGCCAAACTTTAATAGCTACTGGATGGATAGCTCAAATGCCACTGCAGCTCTTCGCTCTTATTTGCATCGCTATAAATCTACACCAAATAATATCCTACAAATGTGTAGCTATGATGTAAAGATTAAACAATCAGATATAACGTCACCTACTAAATTCAACAATATAACTAAAACTCAAATTTTATTTCAAAGTGGCCTTGTTTCATTAAAGAACATAACTTCCGATACAATAAACAATCCACCAGATAAACGTAGTTTTATCTGTCGTCTAACCAACTATGATGTAGCTGCAAAATATACAGCAGTTTTAACAAGTTACATGCTTGGGATAGATGATTCCGATGCTTACGATCATCTAACTAAAGTGCAAAATGCGATTTTGGCCGATGATATTAATTCAACTTGTTTGTTTATAAACGAGCTATTGTGTGGCATCCATTATGATTTTATGGCTTCAGCCAAAGAAATGCATTATCGTACTTTGATTGCATTATGGCTTCGCTCTGATGTAATTAACGTTAAAGAAGATGTTGACGCTTCTACCCAAAAAGATGTTAGCAAAGCATCATTAAAAGAAACTGCGATTACAGTTCAAGAAGAGGTGCCAAACAACTTAGGACGCATCGATTTGTTAATAACAACTAAGAACCACATCTATGTGGTTGAACTTAAGCGCCTATCAAAAAATACTGACACCAAAGAAGCCAAGTTGCGGATGCTGGATAAAGCCGAACAACAAATTTTAGATAAATGTTATCTCAATAACATTAAAACTGAAGGACGTCTCGTTTCAAGTGTCCAAATTGTTGTCTCCGACAAATATCGTCAGATTGCCGCATGGCGCAGAAGCAACAAGATTGTAGGCATGCAGCAAGAATTAATAAAGATGGACAATGTCCGAACCAAATAGCTAACAAAGTTTTGAATAAAACAGGGGCCAGATCTGTGAGGATCCGGCCCCTGTTTTAGCTTGTGCACAGCTCAAAAACTAAGTCGTGGGCTGTGCGTCAGGCTGCGCATGATAGCGCAGCTGGGTAATTCGTCTTAGGCTTAGCGCAGCTTGGCTAAGTCACGGACACCGCCCTTATCAGCGGAGGAAGCCAAGGAAGCGTAGGTCTTTAAGGCAGTGGAGATGACGCGATCGCGGTGCTGTGGCTGATAAGCAAAGCTGCCACGCTGCTCCATCTGGACCTGACGCTCTTGGAGCTCCTCATCATCAACGGTTAAGGAGATGACGCGGTTTGGAATGTCGATCTTGATCATATCGCCATCCTTAACCAAGGCGATGATGCCGCCGTTAGCAGCCTCTGGCGAGACGTGACCAATTGACAGACCCGAGGTGCCGCCCGAGAAGCGACCATCGGTGATGAGAGCGCACTTCTTACCTAAGCCCATCGACTTTAAGTACGAAGTTGGGTAGAGCATCTCTTGCATACCTGGGCCGCCCTTAGGGCCTTCGTAGCGGATGACTACGACGTGACCGGCCTTAACCTTACCCGATAAGATGCCGTCGACGGCTTCTTCTTGCGACTCAAAGACAATAGCTGGGCCAACAAAGGTCAGAATCGAGCTGTCAACACCGGCGGTCTTCACGATGCAGCCGTCCTGGGCTAAGTTGCCATAGAGCACGGCTAAGCCGCCATCTTGGCTGTAGGCATGGGCCTTATCACGGATGCAGCCAGCGGCACGATCTTGGTCGGCGCTCTCAAAGAACTTGTTCTGCGAGAATGGCTTGATGGTACGGACACGCCCAGGGGCTGCCAGGTAGAAGTGCTTAACCTCAGGATCGGTGGTGACGTCGATAGCATAGCGCTGTAATTGCTCGGCAAAGGAGCATTGCAGCACGGTGCGGCAATCGTGGTGGAACAGGCCTGCTTGGTCCAGCTCATGGAGAATCGACATAATGCCACCGGCGCGGTGAACATCTTCGATATGGTAATCAGGGGTCGATGGGGCGACCTTGCACAGATGAGGGACGTGACGCGACAGACGGTCGATATCGGCCATAGTGAAGTCAACGCCCGCCTCACAGGCGACCGCTAATAAGTGCAGCACGGTATTGGTCGAGCCACCCATAGCGATATCCAAGGACATAGCGTTTTCAAAGGCATCCTTGGTGGCAATCGAACGAGGCAGTACCGAAGTATCCTCGCCCTCATAGTAGGCCTTAGCCAGCTTAACGATCAGTTCACCGGCCTTAGTAAAGAGGTTCTGACGCAGCTCATGGGTAGCGACGATAGTGCCGTTGCCTGGCAGAGCTAAACCTAAGGCCTCGGTTAAGCAGTTCATCGAGTTAGCGGTGAACATACCCGAGCACGAACCGCAGGTTGGGCAAGCGACGCTCTCGACAGCGTTGATTTCTTCATCGCTAACCTTTGGATCGGCCGAGACGATCATGGCGTCGATCAGGTCTAACTTGTGGTGACCTGGCAGAACACCGGCCTCCATTGGGCCGCCCGAGACGAAGATTGTTGGGATGTTAAGGCGCATTGTGGCCATTAACATACCTGGGGTGACCTTATCGCAGTTGGAGATGCACACTAAGGCGTCGGCCTTGTGGGCTTGGACCATGTACTCGACGCTATCGGCGATGATTTCGCGGCTTGGCAGCGAATAGAGCATGCCCGAGTGACCCATGGCGATACCATCATCAACTGCGATGGTATTGAACTCCTTAGCGACGCCACCGGCGGCTTCAATTGCCTTTGCTACTAAGCTGCCGACTTCCTTTAAGTGGACGTGGCCTGGGACAAACTCGGTAAAGGAGTTGGCAATGGCGATAATTGGCTTACCAAAGTCCTCATCCTTCATGCCGGTGGCCTTCCACAAGGCGCGAGCACCGGCCATCTTCTTGGTTTCGTAAGTGACGCTGGAACGATATTTAGGCATAGCGACAAACAGTCCTGTAAAGCAAAGCCAGCCGCAGCAAAACAAAAAGAAAGATCTGCGGCAAACTAAAAAAGGCCCCTTGCGGGGCCTTTAAGGCCCATCCCGACCACGAGACGGGCAAGGCTTAATTAACTCTTACTTCTTAACTGGAGTGAGCCAGCCCCACTTGTCTTCAATCTTGCCTTGAACCAAGTTGAAGAAGGTCTCTTGCAGCTGCTTGGTGATAGGACCACGCTTGCCTGCACCAACATCGATGCCGTCGATCGAGGCAATTGGGGTGATCTCAGCGGCGGTGCCCGAGAAGAAAGCCTCATCGGCTAAGTAGCACATCTCACGCTGCATCTTCTGCTCGTAAACTGGGATACCTAAAACATCACGAGCGAGCTTAACGATAGCGTCACGGGTAATGCCAGGGAGCAGACCGTTGGTGAAAGGAGCGGTGTATAAAGCGCCATCCTTAACAAAGAAGACGTTCTCGCCCGAGCCCTCAGAAATGAAGCCGTCGGTGTCTAAGGCGATAGCCTCAACGTAGCCGTTTTGGACGGCCTCGTTGGAGATTAAGATCGAGGACAGATAGTTACCTGCAGCCTTAGCCTCGGTTGGGATGGTGTTAGGGGCTAAACGGTGCCAGCTCGAGACACCGACCTTAACGCCCTTCTCTAAGCCATCCTCGCCTAAGTAAGCGCCCCATGGCATAGCGGCAACCATAACCTGAGCCTTAGAGCCCTCTGGGAAGCGAACGCCTAAGCCGACATTGCCCATGAAGATGAGAGGACGGATGTAGCCGGACTCAAGACCATTCTCGGTGATGATATCGCAGCAGGCCTGCTTGACTTGCTCCTTGGTGAAAGGAACAGGGAAGCGGTAAATCTTAGCGGAGTTGAAGAGGCGGGTGATGTGCTCTTCTAAGCGGAATACGCATGGGCCCTTAGGAGTCGAGTAAGCACGAATGCCCTCAAACACTGCGGTGCCATAGTGTAAAGCGTGCGATAAGACGTGAACCGTAGCGTCAGCGTATGGAACCATCTTGCCATCCATCCAGATGTACTTAGTTGGGGTGTTGTTTAAGCTCATGATTAAACTCCTAAGTCGCTGCTCCAAAAAGAAAAAATACGTCCTAGACCCTAGATGGTAACAACCATCTGACGCAGCCTCAAAGGCCAAGCAACAAGTACAAGGGCACCGCTCATTGCTGGGAGCAGCTCAATTAAGCCTTAATAAAGTGTTAGTACAGTAAAAACCAACAAGTGAATAATAGCGCGATCTCACGGGACACTTGGTCGCCCTCAGGCTATGCCTTAGCTTAGTGCAGAAGCATCCAAGATGGAGCAGCAAGACTAAAGACCGCCCAGAGGGTTAAAGAAAGGCATTTATGTGCAAGATTGCGCAAGTAAACTTGCTTTGTGTCCGCGCAAAAACGCAAAAACCGTAATTTTGAGCCCCGCAAAGGTGCAAAACCGTGCACCTGAACAGGGCGGGATAAATTAGGTGAAAGTGCCGTGCAATTTATTGGGGCAGAACGTCCGCGTTTATTGGGGCAACGTGCCCGTGTTTATTGGGACTGTGTGCCCGCATCGGGCGACTCATAACCTCCACTCAATTGCGCCGAGCTCGTCAAACTCGTTTTAGTTACACAAACCTGATTCGATGCGCGTCTCCACTTAGACGCGCTTTACCGTTTGCACGCTTAACTAATTAGACACGCTTGGCCGTTGCGGGCTGGAGCGCAGCTTGGGCGGCCTGCTCCTGCGCTAAATCCTCTTCGTCCTTCATATTGGCGAAGATAGTGGCGAGGATTGGGCCCGAGATATTGTGCCAAACCGAGAAGATCGCTGAAGGTACGGCCGATAATGGGTCAAAGTGAGCCATAGCTAAGGCTACACCTAAACCCGAGTTCTGCATGCCAACCTCGATCGAGAGAGCCTTGCGCTTCTTGAGGTTCATGCGGAACAGCTTGGCAAGTAAGTAGCCTAAGGCCAAGCCTAAGCAGTTGTGCAAAATGACCACAGCGAAGATCAAGAGACCGGTCTTGGCGATTTGGTCGCGGCTTACGGCAACAACGGCGACCACAATAGCGATAATGGCAAAGACCGAGATTAAAGGCAGAGCCGAAACGGCTACCGCTAAGTGCTTACCAAAGAGGGCGTTGACGATCACACCAGCGACAATTGGCAGGATCACGATATTGATGATCGAGAGGAACATCGACAGTGGATCAACCTCAACCCATTGCTGGGCAAAGAGGTAAATCAAGGCTGGGGTGACGATTGGGGCCATGACCGTGGTGCAGGCCGAGATGGTGACTGACAGCGGTACATCACCTCGACCTAAGAAGGTCATAACGTTGGAGGCGGTGCCACCAGGGCAGCAGCCGACCAAGATCACGCCCACGGCAATCTCCGAAGGCAGGCTCAAGACTACGCACAGGCCGTAAGCTAAAAGCGGCATAATGACGAACTGGCCTAAGATGCCGATTAAGACATCAAAAGGACGCTTGACCACCTCGGAGAAGTCCTTAGCCTTTAAGGTCAAGCCCATGCCGAACATCACGATGCCCAGCAGGATGCTGATGTAAGGAGCAAGAAACTTGAATGCGTCTGGGGCAAAGAACGCAATCACAGCGGCAACAATGACCCAGAGCGCAAAGGTTTTACCAAAGAACGCACTCAATTTAGCTAATGTCTGCATAGGGCCTCCAGTGCCTGACGCCGCACAACAACTAAGGGCGAGCCGATACCGGCTTCCAGGCAACTGCTTCTTCTGACTGACAAAAACAAAAAAGGAAATAGCAAGAGCGTGCCGGGCAGGGGCCGACGCCATTTCCTATGAACCAAGAAACAAATAAATTGCGCCAAGCTGGATCACGAAATAAGAGACAAAACTAGGATCCAAAATGAGGCTTAAGCCTTAGTGCTTGCGCTTGGAGCCATTGTAGATAGCTAAAATCAGAGTGCACGGATGTGCCCCTAATTGATGCACCGCAAGGCCTTTTCCCAAAAAAGTTACGGCTAATGCATCAAATCAGGGCAAAAAAATCGCTCATCGTGAACGCAAGATCCATCAAATCGTTAGCACCAGAGCCATTAATCAGCCCGTGATGACCCGTCCTGATCCTACGATTGGATCGTCAATAAGAGCGAGCTGGGCTGGATGCCCATAAAGGATTGCTCGGGAGCAACGCGATAGACTTCGACTGTGTGGTTATCGCGAGCGTTAACCCAGTCGCGGGCAAGGCAATGAGGTGCTCGCGTTCTTCATTACGCACATTTGGCACCAAGAAAATCGATTTTCTAGAAATGGCCATTACAAGCCAATCTTGATGCGTCATGGCGGTGTACTGCCCACTAAAGCATAACCTCCAACACATGGATGCATGTGGTAAAACCGCGAAAATAAGGGGTTTTACTTAATTCGTTAGCTCTGGTGCCAAATATGCGTCATTATTCATGAAGGCGATGAAATCCTTAAAGTTGCAGTAGTGCTTTAGTGCTTGGGCAGCGACTTATGACAATTTATTGGAGGATAGACCAAAGCTGCCACCTGCTGCTACGAAATCAAAGCAGCTAATCCTGATAAATTGCGGTGAACTTGGCATCGAGAGATAGTACTATCGATTAAAATGGTCAACAGTAAGATCATCTTGAATTAGGAGTTGATTATGAAGACCGTTTTAATTACTGGGGCCACCTCGGGAATTGGTGAGGCCTGTGCTCGCCAATGTTTAGCCCAAGGTGATCGAGTTGTGGCGATATGCCGCAATCTCGATAAGGCTCGTGACAAGTTTGGCGCAGAGATTGAGGCAGGGCGTGTTGTGCCTTTGCACTATGACCTGTCGTGCAACGATCAGCTCTACAAGTTTTGCATGGATGAGCTTAAACCGTACTCGATTGATCGTTTTATCCACAGTGCAGGTATTTCTTTGAGGCAAAAGGTCACCAGCACCGGTCATGATGTCATGCTTAAGATGTTTGAGACTCATGTCTTCGCGCTAACAGAGATTGTACGGGCGTTGCTGCGCTTGCGTAAGCCTGAGCAAGAACTCTCTATGGTGGCCTTATCTTCTATATCTGCTCCAGGCTTGTATTGCATCACAGGTGCTTATAGCATGGCTAAGGCCTCTATTGATTATTATGTGCGTTTAGTCAATAAGCAGCTCAACACCCCGTCCCGCAAATATTTGCCTCTTTCTGAGGGGCAGCTTACTGCGGTAGAAGCACTAGAAGGTGAAGAGCAAAAGGAGCAGGCACGCGCAAAAGCACAAGCTCAGGCTGGACTCATGGTGCGCATTAACACGTTAGCTCCAAACCTTATTGATACTCCTATGGCAGATTACTCCTTTATGCAAAGTCAAGGGTTGAGTGCTCCTCTTATCCCTATGACTGTAGTGGTACAAGAGATCTTCAAGCTTCTTGAGAACAAGTATGTTAGTGGCAAGAGCGTAATCTTGGACAATGGCGTTATCGCTTAAGTTTGATTGGGGCGGCGCCAAATTCTGGGTCATTGATGATAGCAAGGCGCGCCGGACTGATGGCGTTTCCTAGGAACGTTTGCTCAGGATCGACGCGATAGACTTCGACGGTGTGGCTATCGATGGCGTTAAGGTAGTACCAAGTCGCGGGCAATGGAATGAGATGTTCGCGCTCTTCATTCTTCATGAAGGAGAGAAAGCCATTGATGTCGGTGGTAGGGACCTTAATGCCTGAGGCAACCATCTTAGGCAAGTCATAGTCCCACCACGACAATTCGAGTAAGTCTGAGATGACCTCGTCAGAGAAGCGATAGCCCCTAATGATGCCATGGCTGTTGGTGCCGCCTCCAGCACCTGCCACAATGGCATAAGGAGGCACATCATGAGTAATGACCGAACCTGCGCCAATCACTGCGCCGTGGCCGATGGTGACATCCTTTGGGAAAAGGCAATGGCCGCCGACCCAGACATCATGGCCTAGGGTCACGACATTGGTTTCAAGGCCGTCTGGTCGCAGTTGTGAGGGACTAAACGGAATTGCGCCCGAACGCTCCATAAAGAAGATATTGCGGCTCAAAGCAGGAGAGGTGGTCACATGATGCAGCGGGTGCTCGTATAGGCCAAACTCAACCCCATGGCCAATTGAGCAAAAACGGCCTACTTTGACCGTGGTGAGCGAGCTATTGATGCTTGAGTAGGAATAGGCTCCGATGCATGGGCGATCTAAGGAGCAGCCCTCACACAAATATACCCCCGGCTCAAAGAGCAAGCCATTGCTGTCAAAGTCGACGCTGCTATCCAAGGTTAAGCCCAGTTCCTTGAGCTGAGCGCAGATTTCTGGGCTAAAGCTGATACCCTTTTGGGTACTAGGAGCGATTTCCTTGAAGGTTACTGTTTTAGAGCTGTAGGTTTGTGTTGCGGGCGCGGAAATGATGTCTTTTCTGTACATGGTGAGCCCTCGATCTGAGAATGAGGAGGGCAGCGATAGCTGCTCGGCAAGATCTAAGGTTATAGGCCTACTGCTCGTCTGACAAGGCGCATGTCCATGAAAATTTGTAACATTTGCCTGAAAACAGACAATATTGCGCAAGTTGATTGTAATTGTTTACTTTGCGAAAGTTGCGCTTGATGGAAGAGTGCACGAAATTTAATTGAGCGTTAATCACATGTCGTCTAGGCTGGTAGCGTGCGTTGTGCTTTTTGTGCTTTTGTAGTGACTTATCATCAGTCTGTTTGGGTGCTGGAGGCAAAGCCAACAGCTGGGACTTCTTAATGCGTACGCAAGCCGTGCGTGTGCGCGCGTTTTGGCAAACTCAATTGTGCGTTTGAGCACAGTTTGACGCTTGTCCTTTTGCCTTGAGTGGAGCTCTAAGGGATAATCACAGCCGTAGCCTGTGTCAGGCTGGCAACTGACTGATTTCACTGGGAAATAAGCTTAGTTGCAGCGCTGCGATGATGGAGAAGCTCGTAGCTTCAAGCCTAATACAGAGTGCAAGATCAAGGCTTAATTCTTACTTCAAATTCCTCACATCCCGCTGGGATGCGAGGCCTTTTTGTGGGGGTTAAATGTGACAAATTTTCACCTACAAATGGGGATTAGCGCTTTACGACAAAGGCTCTGTTGAGCACTTTGCTAGGTAGGTAAGAACTGCGGTGTGGTGCCGTAGCGAGGTTGGGCCTTATGTCTGTCAACTTCACAGTTGGGGTTACGTCGTTATGATGAAATATCTCCAGCGACTTGGTAAGTCCTTAATGCTGCCAGTCGCATGCTTGCCTGTGGCAGGCATTCTTATGGGTTTAGGTTATCTGCTTGCACCAACCACGATGCAAGGTGGTGAAGCCGATCAATCTTTTGCCTTACTGCTTGGTACTTTCTTCGTTCAGGCAGGCGGTGCCATTATTAACAACATGTCGGTGCTCTTCGCTATCGGTGTTGCTGTGGGTATGGCTAAAGAGCAAGAGGGTACCCCGGCCTTAGCAGGTATCGTGGCATGGTTTGTTGTCCAGACTCTGTTAGGTCCAGGCTTCGTTGGCGTCTTGACTGGTGGCGACGTTGATCCTTCTTACGGCAAGATCAACAACCAGTTCATTGGTATCCTGTGCGGTGTGATTGGCGCAACCTGCTATAACCGCTTCAGCACCACTAAGCTGCCAGACTTCTTAGCCTTCTTCTCCGGCAAGCGTTGTGTTGCCATTATTACCGCTTTAGTTGCTATCGTCTTATCGGCCATCTTGTTCTTTGTTTGGCCTCTTGTTTACAACGCTCTGGTTGCAGTTGGCGAGTCGATCATCTCGATTGGTGCAGTTGGTGCCGGTATCTACACCTTCTTAAACCGCCTCTTAATCCCAATTGGCATGCACCACGCGTTAAACGCTGTATTCTGGTTTGACGTTGCAGGTATCTCTGACTTAACCAAGTTCTGGTCGGGCCAGGGCGAGTACGGTGTAACTGGTCAGTACATGGTAGGTTTCTTCCCTGTCATGATGTTCTGTGTACCAGCTATCGCCTTAGCTATGTACCACTGCGCTAAGCCAACGCGTCGTAAGGCTGTTTTAGGTCTCTTTGCTTCGGCTGCATTCTGCTCCTTCTTCACCGGCGTAACCGAGCCATTAGAGTTCTCGTTCATGTTCTTGGCTCCAGGCCTTTATGTCCTGTACGCTGCTATGTGCGGTGTTACTGCTGCCATTACGGTCATGCTGCCAATCCGTGCAGGCTTCTCCTTCTCGGCTGGTTTCCTTGACTTATTCTTCTCTTCGCAGACGCCATTGGCACAAAATCCATGGATGGTTTGCATTGTCGGCATTGTTGCGGCAGTTATCTTCTACATCGTATTCCGTGCCGTAATCGTTAAGTTCGACCTTAAGACTCCTGGTCGTGAAGACGATGAAGCTGCTCCTAAGACCCAGCTCAAGGGTGACGCCGCTTTTGTCGCTTACGCTGAGAAGGTCTTAGAGGGCTTAGGCGGCAAGGACAATATTGCAGTATGCGATAACTGCATTACCCGCATCCGCTGCGAGATTAAGGACCGTTCTAAGGTCAACGATGACATCATCAAGTCCGCAGGTGCTCGTGGTGTACTCCACCCATCTGAGACCTCGGTTCAGATTATCGTTGGCACTCAAGTTCAGTTCGTGGTCGACGAATTAAAGAAGATGCTTTAAAATAAGAAAAATTCTTTAACCACTTATTACTTACGGAGGCATCTGGGCATAAGCTCAGATGCCTCCGTTGTTTTAGAGCCTGAGCTCTAAGGTGGCATGAAGCTTGGTAAGCATGTGCTCAGCTTGAGATAGGTAGAATGATGCAGACTCGGTCAAGGTACTCTTCATATAGGTGTAGTGCTCATCTTGGGCTACTATACGATAGCTGTGGTAGTACTGGTTGGCAAAAATGGCCATTTCATTTTCATTTCTGACCATGATGTTACTTACTTTGATGCCTAGTTTAGCAACTATTTGGTAACCAATAAGGTTAGACAAAATAGAACTAGAACATGGTTCTGGATCGAAGGCATAAATGCCAATGTCTGCTAGCTCATGCCAAGAGCTATTAGTTGCTTTATAGCTGAGAACACAGGCAGGATGACCATCAAACTCTACTAAAAGTTGCAAGAGCTCAGGACGGTTTTTGAGTGAGGCGCAATAGCGTAAATGCTCTGCGGGAGTAATAGGCGCTGTGTGGGCCATCCATTTGCGCACTTCTGGGTGGTTGCGCCGCTCTAAAATCATGAGTAGTTCATCTTCGCTCAGCAACGTGAAGTTGCGAGCCAATATATGATGAGTGGCATTTGCTTCCATTCTTGATTCCTAAAAATGGCTAAATTGGCACGAGCTTTGGAGCATTGCTGTCCAAGTAAAGCTTCGGGGCTGCTTGAGTGTCAACTTGTTGCGAAAATCAGGCAAAAAGCGCAATTTTTCTTGAACCTGACCCGTGTCGATGTTAAATTTTGGTCATAGTTAATTATTTTGAGCGCAAGGCAGAGCCGATGACCTTCGTGCTGACAAGCCTTGAGTGAATCTCATCCTTGAGTCCTTGGTTATAGTATGCGGGGAGGTATGCTGTAGCTTATGGGCCAAGCTACAGCCTAGGAGGAAAGCAGCATGCAGTGTCCAACTTATATCTCCCGCAAGAAAGATATGCTGTTCCAAAATCTCAATGCGCTCAAAACAGTAGAACACGTGATAGCCGAGATCGATGAAGGTCTTGGTAACCAAGCTCGTACCATTCGTGAATCATCGATGCCAGAGGTGCTGGCTACTGCCTTAGGTTTTGGCTCTGGTAGTGCCATTTCCTTTGCTGCGCTGTACTTAAGTGGCACTGTAGTGGGGGTGAGTGCCGCAGGTGTTGCCAGTGGTTTGAGTGCAGCAGGTGCTTTAGTTGGTGGTAGTGCCACCACCGGTATCTTTGTGCTGGCCGCTCCGATTGCGATTTTAGGTTTCCTCGGTCTGCGCTTTGCCATGAAGCGCCGCGCCGATCGCCTCAAGCATGCCAAGATCTTCTGCTATAAACGCGCTCTTGCACACTTAGCCTCGCTCAAGAATGCGATGCAGATCGAGGGCTCCACTGCAACTACTGAGCGTATTGAGTACCTTAAGGCTCTTTCCATTACCTTACAGGCTGCCATCAAAGACTTAAAGCACGATTTGGGTTTAATCTAACATGCAGCTCGCTGCTGCATAAAGGCGCTCAACATTGAAAGTTATTATATTTCGTGTTGAGCGCTTTTGTTTTTGGGCTTAGTGCGCTGAGCTTTATCTGCTGGTACTAAGCGTTATTAGCTTGTGCTAATGGATCGTCGTACACTGGCTTGAGACAGTGCTCGGTAAAGTGATGATCAGTTGAGATAATATCGCTGACTGTGCCTGGTTCAATCACAAAGTCACTAAAGCCCCACGATAGACCGATACCAAAGCTGGCATTGAAGATATGTGCCGGGCGTGTTAAGTCATGAAGGTTATGACAGATCGTGGTGAGCGCCGACGCCGCTGAGGTGTTGCCGTACTGGTCAACGCTTATGAGAACCTTACTTGGGTCGAGCTCAAGGCGGTCGGTGATGGCTTTTAGGATTTGTATATTTGCTTGGTGAAAAACATAATAGTCATAGTCATGAATTGCCTTGCCATATTGTTCCTTAATGCAGTCAACTACCTTGCCGGTTGAGAACTCATGGATTGCTATACCATTCATGTAATTGAAAAGATGGCCTGTATGGTGCTCTATCTTAGCTCCATCAGGCATAATGAAGTGTGTCGCATTAATGTGCCATGAATCGCGTGCCGTTGGGCCGGGTGAAAGATGTTGGTATCCATGACCGTCAGCAAACAAATGGGTGGTGATAATGCCGCATTTTTCAGTTTCAACTTTTTCTAACAAAATAGCTCCTGTGCATTCGCCAAATAGAAACTGCGATTGCGCCAGCAGCTCTTCACGAGAGTTAAATGCATGCCATTGAAGATCACCGTTGAGAATCGCCACGCGTTTTAGCGTAAGAGACCCCTGCAGCATAGAGCAAGCAACTGTGAGCGAGTAAGGAAATCCTGAGCAACCTGCGCTAAGATCAAAGACTGCACAGTCCTCACGTAGATTTAGATAGTGATGCAGTAAGGAAGAGTTCCCAACGCCACCTATGAAATCTGGCGATTGAGTATCAAAAATAACCAAATCGAGATCTTGTGGTGTCCAATTAACTTGCTTTAGCGCTTGAGATAAAGCTACATAACCAAGGTCGAGAGGTGTTTGCTCGGTGATTGAGATGTGTACCTGTTTAATACCCATTTGCTTGACAAATTTTGCCACGCGTCGCTCACTGGTATCAAATTTGATGACGTTGCTTGGGGCGGCAGCGGCAAAGGCACGCATTGCCACGTTAGAAAAGGAAAAGTCACTCATCTCATAACCTCATCGTGGTTAGCTAAAGCTGTTATGTCTACTCTCACCTAGGACTAGCGAAGATTAGATCAAGACGACAGATCGTAGATTGGCTGTAGGCAATGCTCGGTGAAATGATGGTCTGTTGGGATAATGGCACTGACTGTACCTGGCTCAATCACAAAGTCGCTAAAACCCCAAGATAGACCAATACCAAAACTCGCATTAAAGATATGGACTGGACGGTCGATGTCATGGAGTTTATGGCATATGGTAGTAAGCGCAGAAGCTATTGAGGTGTTTCCGTACTGATCAAGGCTTATCAGCACTTTATTTGGGTCTAGCTTAAGACGTGTTGTAATTGTATTTAGGATTTGTTTGTTAGCTTGGTGCAACACGTAAAAGTCATAGTTATGTATCGCTTCTCCGTATTGCTCTTTAATGCAGTCAACTACTTTTCCAGTTGAAAATTCATGGATCGCCATGCCATTCATGTAGCTGAAGATGTGCCCTGGTTGATACTGTACCGTTACTCCATCAGGCATCACGAAATGTGAGGCGTCTGCCTGCCACACATCACGAAAGCTTGGTGCTGCAAATAAGTTTAGGTAACCATGACCTTGCGCGAAGAGCTTGGTCTTGATTACTGGGCAAGAGTTCGCCGCTTGTTTTTCCAGTAAAATGACTCCAGTAGCTTCGCCAAAGAGGTGTTGCTTATTGGCTGCAAGCATTGTTGCTTTGTCTTGATATTGGTACCAAATGAGATCGCCCATGAGCAATGCTACGCGCTGGACGTCCTCAGCACCTTGCATTGTGGAACAAGCAACGGTCAGCGAATAGGGGAAAGCGGTACAACCTAAAGGTAAATCAAAAGCTGCGCAATGTTCACTCAGGTTAAGATAGTGATGCAGAAGGAATGAATTACCAGTACCACACAGGAAGTCTGGGGTTTGGGTGTCAAATATTATTAAATCGATATCTTGAGGCTCCCAGCCCACTTGATTCAGCGCATTAGATAATGCCACAAAGCCAAGATCGAGCGGTGTTTGCTCGGTCGTGGAAATATGAACTTGCTCAATTCCCATTTGCTTGACAAACTTTGCTATGCGCCGGTCACTCTTATCAGCTTTGATTACATGATCAGGGGTGGCTACAGCAAAGGCGCGGAGTGCCACATTGTTAAAGGTGAAAGAGCTCATGGACTGACCTCAAATAGGCTGGATGCTGGATTAGTAAGCTATCAGAACCAAGTCGTACAAAGGTACTGATGGTGGCTCATGGATGTTTTGCACAAAGTTGCTGCGACGCACTTGGAACTTATAGCCTAGGTTTAGACTCTCTAAGTAAGGCTTGAGCTCATAAAATTCTTCTGGGAAGTGGTAGAAGCCAATGCATAAGGTAGGGCGTTGGGTCTTAATTGTATTTAAGGCACCGTGAATCAATGGCTCCTCAAAACCCTCCACATCAAGCTTGATGAGGCCAACCTCAAGCTGATGCTCTTGCACAAAGTCATCTAAAGTGATGACCTCAACGTCATAGCTAGGGCTGTGATAGTCATAGGCAAGAGATGCGCTTTCATTGAGCTTATATGGGCTCGCGGCCTTGTTGAGTTTGAGGGTACCTGGTTTGTCACCTAATGCCTGCTGAAATGCTTGGACTTTGCCTTTGGCGATGTCGCGCTTGAAGCAGCGGCTTAAGTAGTTGAAATTATCTGCATCAGGTTCAAAGCTGTAGCATACTGACTCCGGAAACTTGGAGCGTAACAATAAAGTGGTATCGCCGTTATAAGCACCAGCATCAATGATGGCTTTGCCATTGATCTTTGTTACGACATCGGTAGGAATATCGTAGAGCCCGTAGCAGTTGGTGTAACAGGTACCTAAGCTGTAGTCAGCAGTACTGAGGAAAGCAGGGTTTTGGGCTTCCTTAAAGGTAAGATAGAGAGCAAAGAGACGACGGTCTTCTTCAGTCCAAGCAAAGTCAAAATCGACTAGGCAATGCTGACCACTGCGACACAGCTCTAATAAACGCTCATGACGCTCGATGTACTCAAGTGAGAGCGGATCTAAGTTTCGTGTGAGAGCTGCACGTAGTTTGCTCATATCGTGATTTTCTTGGTAGGCCACAAACTCCTTAAGCCAAAGGAAGTAGAGCGTGGTATAGCGCTCTTTGAGCTCGGCTGGGACAGATGGTAGCCCGATATCATCGTCTCCGATGTGCGGGGCTAAACGCGATAAAGGAATGGCATCACTCATCACTTGCTTTCCTCAAAAGATTACTTAGACCGAGAAATCCACGCCGAAGCTTTGTTGCAAGATTTCGCGGGCGCGGGCGTAGGAGCTCATGCCTAAAATCTGCTCGGTCTCAAAGGACACCCCAAAGACGTTTTCTAAATCATCGATTAAATCCATGTGGGCAATCGAATCCCACTGAGGTACGCCTTGATATTTGAGGTCATCGTTGACCTGGGATGGATCTAGGTCTAAGACACGGACAAAGGAGTCTTGGAGCTTTTGTTCATTGGTCATAGAAATCTCCTGGTTGTAATTTAGCTAATCTTCAGGGTAGGCCACTAAGACGATGTCGCCTAAAGGCATAATGAGAGAGCTATGGCGGATCATGAATTTGTAGCCGAGGTCTAGGCGCTCTAGGAGTGGCTTTAACTCAAAGAACTCCTCAGGGGTGTGGTAAATCGAGATAGTCATGACTGGGCGGTCGCGTTTAATAGTCTCAAGAGCGCCCTCAACAATTTGAGGCTCAAAGCCCTCAACGTCCATCTTGATAAGGCCGATAGTTAAGTCGTGATCTTTAACATATTGGTCTAAGGTAATGACTTCAACCTCGTCGTAAGCAATGCTTCCTTCGTAATCAAAGAGCAAGGATGAGTTAGCGTAGAACTTATCGCTTTGAGCCATATGAGTGAGCTTGAGTGTTTCTTGTTTCGCTCCCAAGCCCTTATTGACCGGAACCACTAAGCCGCGTTTTCTATCACGCGCAAAGAGACGAGCCATGTACTCGAAGTTTTGAGGCAAAGGCTCGAAACTGTGGATTTGCGACTGTGGAAAGCGATTGCGGAAGATGGTAATGGTGTCGCCAATAAAACCACCTGCGTCGATCACTGCTTTGCTATTAATTGCATTGAGCTTGGTCTCAGGCACATCATAGAGACCATAGCAATTGATAAAGGAGGTGCCCCAGGTCAAGTCCACACTTTGAAGCAGGGCTGGTTTGCCCTCCTGTTTGCAGTGAAGATAGCGCTGCATCATGTCGCGATCGGCCTGGGTCCATACCTCGCTGACATTGACTAAGGCTTGGCCGTCAAGGCGGCATAGTTGGGTTAAGTTGTAAAAGCGCTCGACGTACTCACATGAGAGCTCATCCATGCCCGAGGTCAGCTGGCGCTTGGCCTCAGCCATGATATGGGTATCAAAGTACTTAACAAAGAGCTGAGAGTACTCAAAACTCAAACTGGTAAAGTGTTGACCGTCATAACGCGCAAAGTCTTCTGGGGGCAGGTTCTGCGCAGTTCCGTCGTAGGATAGGCGGATGGAAGCTTTTGGCAGTTCAGCATTAACTTGTGTTGCGGCATTGTAGTCTTTAATCCAATCGCCTTTAAGGGATATCTTCTGTTGCATAGGACATGTATGTGTGGGATAAAGTACGGTGCTTAGCGAGCAGTAAGCGGGCGCAAGAAGTGGTCTTCAAAGCGGTGCTCAGTGGTTACAATCGGGCACACTGTGCCTGGCTCTAAAACTAAATCGCTGTAGCCCCAAGCTAAGCCCACTCCCATGCAGGCATTGAAGACGTGACGTGGCTTATCGATGTTAGTTAGGTTGTGACAAATGGTAACGATTGACGATGCTGCTGAAGTGTTGGCATAGTGGTCAAAGCTAACCAATACCTTTTGGGGCTCAAGTTCCAAGCGTTTGGTGAGGGCCTTAATGATTTGCTGGTTGGCTTGGTGGAACACGTAGTAGTCGTAGTTCTTGATGCCCGCACCAAAGAGCGCTTTGATGTGATCGCCCACCTTCTTAGTGGCAAAGTAGGTGATAGCAAAGCCATCCATGTAGTGACCGCTAAAGCCAGCCTCCATCGATCCAAACTCCTCGTCATCGGGGAGCAGATAGTGGTCAAGCTTGCGCCACTTGTGCTTAATGCCGGTGTTGCAGAAGTACAGATGGTGGTAGCCTGTACCATCGCCAAATAGTTGAAAACTAATGGGGGGCACGCTGCCATCTTCTTCAGCTACACGTTCTAACAACACAACGCCTGTGGCCTCGCCCAAAACAAAGGATTGCTCCGACTTGATGCTCGCTGGATTAGGATATTCCCACCAAAAGGAATCGCCATTGAGCACTGCCACCTTTTTAATCGTAGGCTGCTGCATAAAGCAACAGGCTGTAGAGAGCGAATAGGGGAAGGCGGGGCAGCCTAAGGACAAGTCAAACGCTATTTGATCTTCACGCAACCCAAGGTACTTGTGCAGTAACATGGCGTTGCCTGTGCCGCCGTTGAAGTCTGGAGTTTGGCTATCAAATATTATGAGGTCAAGGTTGCTTACGTCCCAGCCAGCGCGATCTAGGGCATGCTGTAGCGCTATGTAGCCCAAGTCTAAGGCTGTCTGCTCAGTCAGTGAGATATGACGCTGACTAATACCCATCTGGGCTACGAATTTAGCTAAGAAGGGATTGGTGGTGTCGATCGTTTGAGTGAAGTTCGGCACTGCGGCAGCAATCGCGCGGATCTTAACGTTATTGAAAGCTAATTGCGCCATGATAAAACCTCATCTTACGCTGTAAATTAGGCCATGCGGCTTAGGATCAGCTCCACTAAGTCACCAACGGTGTTAACGCTTAAGAGATCACGCATCCCAAGTTTGATTCCTAGAGGTCTAAACTCGGCAATAATGTTGAAAAGACCCAGTGAGTTGAAGTCTTCGCTGGTCATGATTTCGGTCTCTAAGGTTACAGGATCGACTGGATTTACGGCCTCAATAATTTTGGCCAGCACTTCTTCTTTGGTCATGATGAATTCTCTATTATGAATTAATAACAATACAGGTATTGAATATTATGAATAATTAAAGTCTTAGAGTGGATATCCGATCAAAACTAGGTCAAGCAGCGGAGCACATAAACTATTGCGGCGAATCTGGAATTGATAGTTGAGACAAAGGCTTTCTAGGTAAGGCTTGAGTTCATAGAACTCCTCTGGAGTGTGATAAATAGAGATAGCTAAAACTGGGCGCTGGTTTTGAATGGTATTAAGTGCGCCACGCACTATATGTGGTTCAAAGCCTTCCACATCCATCTTAATGAGACCTACTTGCAGCTCATTTTGGGCGACTAAATCATCAATGGTGATGATATCCACATCGACGCCAGTATCATCTGCCGATGTAGCGCCATCAGGGCGATCCTGATCGAAATAGTAGAAAAAAGATGAGCTTGGGTTTGCCGACTCAATCTCCGGAATGCGACTTAAATGGAGATTCCCTTTGGTTTCACCTAAGCCCATATTGAAAGCCTTGACCATGCTGCTTGCAATTTCATCTTCAAACATGGTGCTTAGGTATTTGAAGTTGCGTGGATCAGGCTCAAAGCAGTAGAGGTGAGATTGTGGGAACTTAGTGCGAAAGAGCCAAATGTTATCGCCAATGAAGGCGCCAGCATCGATAATGTCTTTGCCATCTATGTTCTTGGCTACAGCCTCAGGTAAATCATAGAGACCGTATTCGTTGGTCATGATGGAACCGTAATCAAGAGATAACTTTTGCAGCAGAGGATTATTTTCCTTACATGCATCATAGTGAGTTTTGCGCTTTTGATCTTCGGCAGTCCAAGTAAAATTCTTTTCAATTAAACAATGGTTCGCTACACTCATAGCATCAAGCAGCTGCTCATGGCGTTCGAGGTATTCAAGCGATACTTTGTCAAGGCCGGGCTTTAAGTTCTCAATGATTGGACCCATGGCATGAGCTAAGCGATACTGCGCAAAATGATCTTGGAACAAGAAATAAAGCACTGAAAAGTTTTGGCGAATATAGTCTCCATATTCAGCATCGTTCCAAGTCACTACTGATCCATCAGGCAGAGCTACTTCATTTGGATCGTTTTTTTTTGTTTTGGTGTTGTCAGCATTGAAGACTTTCATGAAGTTCGCACGTTGCTGCTCTGAAATGGCAATCGCCATAGTTACCCCCAGATAATTTTGCATCTTAAATTGGTTGTTACCACGATTATTTTAATTTAATAAAGATTTGTGGTATCAAATCAATTCAGCAATGATGCGATGGTCACCGTAAATTAATGAGAAATCGGACAAGAGGGTCTCCTGATAATGCGATTACCAAGGAATGACCACCAATCAATTGCGGTGTGCCGTTGGTTAGCTGGTTTAAGATGCAAGCTGTTCCTTAATCACGGTCTTTGGTGCATCAGCGCAGTGATTGTGTGGGGTGCTGTGCTGATGGATCACCATATAGTTTATGCAATTATATCACTTAGATTGTGTAGCATACAACCAGTCTAATTAATTGTCTTAAATGTTGCTGCATAAATTGTTCCACTTTGAAATAGGGCGTGAGCTGTTCGTGATCATAGTGCCGCTCATTGGGCTAAGGTTCTTAGGGCTCATAGGAACGAGTGACAAACAACTGAACTGATCTTGCTGAGCACTGCTTTCAGCTTGGAGTCGTGGTTACTGACTTCCTGCAGCATGTCGATTGCCTGAAATTGGTTCAGTTGTTAATTTCACTCGTTCCATAGCAATCTATTTAGGGGGCAGTATCCGTGACTGGATGCTCGCCTCTACGGGCGGACGCCGAGCTCTTAATATCAAATTTAATTGAGGTGGCTTAAGGTGCTCACAAATTCTATGTGTTTTGTATCTATTTTTGTGACAATCTTCGCATTTATCGAAAGAAAGTTGGCAGTAAGTGTGAGCTATATCGCGAATTTTAAAAAATGCAGCTGGTCGAATTTTGCTTCTTGTGCCAGCATGGTCGTGAAAAGCAGTTTGTTGTGCTCTGAAACGGATGTTTAGATTTGATGCACAAATTTTGTTTAGTTAATGTACGATGACTGCTGTATGTACTTTTGCTGTTTTGGGATTTAAGTAATGATAACTATAGCCAAATCGTTAGCAATATCAGTTTTTGCTGCAACACTTGCTTTTGCTGGGTGTGCCAGTGTTAACCAAACTGATACTGAATCATTGACATTATCGGAATTAGGTAAGCCAGCAATTGGCGTAGTCCACGAGGACGTGACGACGTTAATAGGTGAGCGTGATAACTTGTATTCGTTGGCTGCCCTCACATTGGTAAATCGCGATTGGCAGGCTGGAAGCGAGACGCGCGGCCACAACATTGGTTCGGTTTTGGTTGATAACGCAACGGGCGAGATTGTTTACTACGCTCGTAACTCCAATAAGATTCTCGCTAGTGGATGCCAGCATGGCGAAGTTCGTTTGGTTACCAATTTCCTCAAGTGCGAGGGGGCAGGTCCATATCTGCACGATTACACTTTGTACACTACATTAGAGCCATGTATAATGTGCGCTGGTATGCTGACAATGACTCAGATTGGCAAGGTTGTCTATGTTCAGCAGGATCCTGATTATGGATACACACAGGAGATCATCGGATCTGGCAATTACCCCATCTATTATCGCGAAGCTACTGTGAACAGCAATTTCAAGCAGCTCTTAGAGAGAGGGTATAAGCAGAGCGGTGATAGCTCTATCACCAAATGGTTGATTGGTGAAGACGCTCATCAAATTTATAATGATGCTGAATTAGCTCTACTGAATTACAAACCTGTGTTTGAGGACAACAATGCTGTCTATGATAAGGTAATTAAATTCTTAGATAAGGAATTACCTGAACATTTTAATGATGATATGGCGGCACAATGCCCTACGGGAAAGTTTAAAGAATTTTACTAAGGAACTAGTAAAAAAGCAACTGAACTGATTGGAATCGGAAGTGCTGACTTCAGTCCTTAACTTCCAGTAAGGTTGACACTCAGTTGTAGCTTTGATTGAGAAAAGGTCATATTTATGCGGTTTTATTGCTTGATTTGAGAGCCTAAACTAAGGGTCAACAGTGCCCCTTTAATTAAAGGCAAAAGACACTCGTCTTTAGCATTAAAACCTCATAAATATCGCATTCTTAGAAAATGAGTGTCAAAGTAGCAAGGGGTGTGTCTATAAATTGTTGGAAAATTCGCCAGTTGGCGCTAGTAATCTATTGTTGCTGGCTTGATGTTATAAT